>JANPKP010000726.1:0-5707 GCA_031426095.1 Gemmataceae bacterium | reverse complement strand
GGGTCCACGGCAAGCGGGCCGTGGCCGAACCGGACCGGAAGCTCACGGCCGAGGAGTTGCGGCAGCGGGTGTGCGACTACTACGGCTGTCCGACCCACCCCGCATTACCGAATCCTCAGCCGTGAGCCTGCATTAAGGCCGGCGGCGTGCTGTTGATCGACGTCCCGCGGAAGTGACGCGGCCGCTCGCGGAGGGCGGGTCGGTGCTCCGCGGCCCACGGCCGGGGCATACGGCTCCCGGGCGTGGGCTTCGGCGAACCCCGGCCCGCACCCCGAAACCACGAAATCACTCCACCCGCAACCCCCTCACCCACGCCGCTTCCGCCGCGATTTCGGCGTCCGACAGGCCGCCGGGGCGGTGGATGGCGGCCGTCGCCACCCGGCCGGTCGTGCGGTCGGTGGCCGTCACCTCGATCCGGCCGTTGGCCGCCACCCCGCACGTCACCCCCACCGGCGACCCCTTCGGGAGGTTGGCCGGCAGCCCCTCGATCCAGCACTCGCCGACCGGGATGCACGCCTCCGCCTGGTGGGCCTCCCCCTGGAGGATGCGGACCCGCACCCGCGTCTGGTTCTCGGCCGCCGTGTAGTACGTCCGCCCGGCCGCCGCCGGCAGCTGCGTGTTCTTCGGGATCAGCCGGTCGTTGAGCCGGTCGTCCTTCTGGCGAATCTCGACGCCGAGGCTGTGGGCGTTCACGCTGATCTCGACCACGTCCTCCAGCAACTCCAGCTTCGGCCCCGCCGGCCGGCCGTTCGCCCCCTTGCGGCTCAGGACGCCGGCGTGGGCGGCCGCCCCGCGGGCCACGACTTCGCTCACGGCCAGGCTGCGGTCGGGGTCGCGGCCGGTCAGCTCTTTGAGCATCCGCCCGGTCATCGGCATGTGGGTGCTGCCGCCGACCATCAGCACCTTGTCCACCTTGTCCCACGTCAGCCCGGACGCCGCGAGCGTCTGCGTGGTGGTGAGCCGGGTGCGGACGAGCAAGTCGCGGGTGAGCGCCTCGAAGGCGGCCCGCGTGACCGGCACCGTGACCCGGTGGCCGGCGTGGGCGACGGTGAGGCTCGCCGCGTCCACCTTGCTGAGCGTCCGCTTGGCCCGCTCGGCGGCGGCAGCCAGGGCGGCTTCCGACTGCGGGTCGTCCCGCGGGTCGGAGCCGTGCTGCTTCTTGAACTCGTCGGCGGCGAAGGCGGCGAGGCGGTCGTCCCAGTCGCGGCCGCCGAGCCGCACGTCGCCCTCGACGGCGAGCACCTGGAACCGCTTGCGGGAGAGCCGCACGAGCGTCACGTCGAAGGTGCCGCCGCCGAGGTCGTAGACGAGGACGACGCGGGGCGTGTCGGCGAGCGGGGGGTGTGAACCCCCTGATTCCGACCTGTTCCCCGAGTCTTGTTGCAGCGAGTACGCCAGGGCGGCGGCCGAGGGCTCATCGAGGATGTCGACCACGTCGAGCCCGGCGATCCGCCCGGCGTCCATCGTGGCCTTCCGGCGGGTGTCGTCGAAGTACGCCGGCACGGTGACGACGACCGGCCCCACCGGGGCCCCGAGCGCCGCGGCCGCGTCCTGGGCGAGCTTCTTCAGGATGACGGCCGACAGCGTCTCGGGGCGGAACGTGCGGCCGGCGACGGGGCGGCCGTAGTCCGGGTAGCCCATCCGCCGCTTGACGAGGGTGGCGACCCGCTCCGGCTGTTCGAGGGCCATGTCGAGGGCCGGCGAGCCGACGACGGCCGACCCGTCCGGGGCGAGGTAGACCGCGGACGGGGTGAGGACTTCGCCGTCCCGGTTGGGGACGGTCACGGGCTTGCCGCGGTCGTCCAGGCTGGCGACGGCGCAGAACGTGGTGCCGAGGTCGATGCCGATGAGCATGAAAGCGGGCTTCGGGAAGGGGGACGGGCGACCCACCGGAATTGTAACCCGCCCGGCCGCCGGTTGTGAGCGAAACCGCGCGGCGGGCGGCCGCCGGGGCCGAAGCGGGGCAAACGGGGAAGTGTTGCACAAGATGGGGGCCGGCGTTTCCTCACGAACGGGGTCGAAGCGGGGCAGCGGGGCGGGCGTTGCACAAGATTCGCACGGCAGATCGGGACGTGAGCCGTTGGCACGGCCGTTGCTGAAATTGTGTCCAGTAGTCGCCACCCGTACCCGGACGGGCCGGGGGTGGCGGCCGAACCAGGAGTTCCGCCATGAAGAAGCAACCGCACGACGCCCAGGACACGACGGCGATCAAGGACCCGGCCGACTGGACGACCGGCGACGAGCCGATGACCGGGCCGCAGGAGTCGTATGTCCACACGCTGGCCCGCGAAGCCGGCGAGGAGGTGCCGGCCGACCTGACAAAGGCGGAGGCGTCGGAGAAGATCGATGAGTTGCAGGAGAAGACGGGCCGCGGCACCCCCGCCGGCGGCCGCGCGAAGAAGCCGCGGGTGAAGAAGGCGTGAGGCGATTGTGACGCCCGAGCCGATCTGCTACGCTGCGGCCGAAGGGCCGCGGCGTGGCCGTTTTTGCTCACTCTTCGGAACATACGGTATGAAGGTCCGCGAAGTCCTTCGCCGGTTGCGGGCCGACGGGTGGGTGCGGGTAAAGTCACGGGGCGGGCACCGGCAGTTCAAGCACCCGGTCAAGCCGGGCCGCGTTACGGTGTCCGGCAAACCTACCGACACCCTCCCGCCGGGCACGCGCAAGAGCATCTTTCAACAGGCCGGGTGGGACGACGATTGACACGGGGGCATTATGCGACGGTACGCGATCGTAGTGGAGGACGCGGGCACCAACCTGGCGGCTTACGTCCCCGATCTGCCCGGGTGCGTGGCGACCGGCCGCACCCCACAGGAGTTGGAAAAACGCATCCGCGGGGCCATCGAGATGCACCTGGAGGGCATGGCCGAGGACGGGTTGACCGCCCCCGAGCCGTCCGCCCGGGTTGAGTACGTCGAGGTGAACGCCTGAGAGTGCCACATTCTACAAACGACGCGGGCCGGCGGGATAACTCCCGCCGGCCCGCGTCGTTTCAACTCCATGCCCTTACTTCTTCTTCGCCGGGGCGGCGGCCGGGGCGACCGGCTTGCGGCGGGTGCCGGGGCCGACCTTGTTCGACGGCCGGACCATCACGAAAGCGTTCGGGTGCCCGGGCACGGCTCCGGCCACCAGCAAGAGATTGTTCTCCACGTCCACCTTCACGACCTTCAGGTTGCGGATCGTCACCTGCGAGTTGCCGTAGCGGCCGGCCCGCTTGAGGCCCTTCTTCGGCCGACCGCCGCCCCGGTTCGACGCCAGCGACGAGGTCGACCCGGCCTGCCGGTGGACCTTCTTGGCACCGTGCGCGGCCGGCATGCCGGCGAACCCGTGCCGCTTCATGACGCCCTGCGTCCCGCGGCCCTTCGACGTGCCGATCACGTCCACCGCCAGCACGTCGCCGTTGAACACGTCGGCCACCTTGAGCACCTGCCCGACGGTCACGGCCGGGGCGTCCACGCGGAACTCGCGGATGTGCTTCTGCGGCTCGCAGTCGGCCTTCGGCGGCAGGACCACGCCCCCCTTCTGGCGGGCCTCCTTCCGCTTCGACTTGAGGTTCGCGGCCACGTGCCCCTGCTCGGGCCGGGTGGCGCTCTTGCGGGTCTTGTCCTTGAACCCGAGCTGGACGGCCGAGTACCCGTCGCGGTCCTTGTCGCGGATCTGCAGGACGGGGCACGGCCCGACCTCCAGAATCGTCATCGGCTCGCACGTCCCGTCCGCGTTGAACACCTGACTCATGCCGATCTTGTAGCCGAGCAGTCCGAGCGCCATGGCGCACCTCGTAGCGAGGGTGAAATCGACCCCGGCCGGCCTGCGTTCGGCGATGGCGTGCCACGCATCAGTCGGGTTGGCCCGGGGGAAAGGGCGAAGGGTACGTTGTACCGACCCGGCCGCGTGAGGCAATCGTTACCGAATTTTACCGCAAAAGCGTGGTCGCGGCCGCCGCAGCGCTCGCCCCCGCAACGACATCGGGAAACCGCTCCCACATTTCCCGGTAACGCGGGAGCGGCCGCACTTTCGCCCCAATCCCGGTTGACGCGGGGCGAATCGTCCTGTGAAACTCACTGTCCCGCCCCCCGAGGCCGACGCCATGAAGCCCGCCGCCCTCCTCCTCGCCCTCGCCGCGGGCACTGCCGTTGCCGCCGACCCGCCGGTCGGCCTCAAGGGCACGTTCACCGTGTGCAAGGAGACGACTTACGTCACCGGACCGCTCGACGCCGACGGCCGCATCGACTACGTCGCCGCGCTCAACGACAGGCTGGCGAAGGGCGTAACCCCCGACTCCAACGCGATGGCGCTGCTCTGGAAGGCCCTCGGCCCGAAGCCGGAGGGGTACGCGGTGGAGGCCGCGTACTTCAAGCGGCTCGCTATCCCGGCCCCGCCGGAGCGCGGCGACTATTTCGTCAACTCCACCACGTTCTTCAAGGCCCGGCTGAAGGTGGACCGGGCCGACGACGGCGTGAAGAAGCTGTACGAGCAGGAGGAAGCCGCCCACCTCCGACCGTGGAAGGCCGACGAGTTCCCGGCCGTGGCCGACTGGCTGGCCGCGAACGACAAGCCGCTGGCCGTGGTCGCGGAGGCGGCCCGGCGGCCAGTCTACTTCTCGCCCGTCGCACCTCACATGACGAAAGACGGCCCATCGGGCATCCTCGGGACGCACAGTTACGGCCTCGTTGCGTGCCGCTCCGTCGTGAATGCGTTGACCGCCCGGGCCATGCTCCGCATCGGCAAGGGGGACGCGGCCGGGGCGTGGGCCGATCTTCTCACCGGCCTCCGCCTCGGCCGGCACATTGCTCGCGGCGGCCATCACCACATTGACCTGCTCGTGGGCGGCGTCCTCGAATCCGTCGCGGCCCGCACCACCGTTGCGTTCCTCGACAGGGCCGAGCTCGACGCCAAGCAACTCGCCGCCTGCCGCCGCGACCTCGACGGGCTGCCGCCGCCGCCCGACCTGGCCGAGCGGGCCGACGTCCACGACCGCTTCTTCTTCCTCGACACCGTCATGGTCTTCGACCGCGGGATTGCGAAAAGCATGGACGCCCTCGGCGGCGATAAGGACATCGAGGCCCTCCTGCGGACGACGAAGGTGTTCGACTGGGACCCCACCCTGAGGGCCGCCAACGCCTTCCACGACCGCATGGCCACCGCCCTCCGCCACCCCGACCGGGCCAACCGGGTGCGGGCCGTGAAGCACCTCTTGGACGAACTCAACGACCGGGCGAAGTTCGACGCCGAACTCAAGGCGGTGGCCGACGCCGTCGCGGGCGGCCACAACCCGAGCGAGGCCGTAAGCCGGGCCGTCGGCAACATCGTCCGGGGTCAGCTCGTCTCGGCCTGGGACAAGCTCCACGACGCCGCCGACCGCCAGCGGCAGGGGCACGCCAACCTTCAGGTCGCGTTCGCCCTGGCGGCGTACAAGCTCGACCACGGCCGCTACCCGGAGGCGCTCGCCGCCCTCGCCCCGAAGTACCTGCCGACGGTGCCCGGCGACCTGTTCAGCGGCAAGGAGTTGGTTTACCGCCCGGCCGCCGGCGGGTACGTGCTTTACAGCGTGGGGCCGAACGGCAAGGACGACGGCGGCCGCGGGCGGGACGACGACCCGGCGGGCGATGACGTGGTCGTGCGGGTGCCGGTGGCGGCGAAGTAACGCGCTCGCGTGGGCGAACCCGAGGTCGCAGTCTTGTTGGCCCGGGGGGGCACCCCCGGGGGG
>JANPKP010000725.1:0-6339 GCA_031426095.1 Gemmataceae bacterium | reverse complement strand
AAAGCCGGGGGGGGGGGGGGGGTCACCCATGTTATTGGGCCCCACCCCAACGGGCCCGCTAGCCCGGGGGGGGGGCCCCCCCCCCCCCGCCCGCCGGGCGGCCACGTCTCAGAATCGGTACCGGACTTCCAGCCGCAACTGGTCCTTGGCGAAGTACCGGCCGGTGATCCCGAACGCGGTGCCGACCCCCATGTCGAACTTGTCGCAGTAGAAGAGCCGGGCCCCGGGGCCGGCGCTCAGGAACGACTGCCCGCTGAGTTTCACCGGGCCGCCGCCGAACGGGTCGGTGTACGCCCCGTCCTGGAACGAGTAGCCCTGCAACTCCATCGTCCCGATCAGCCGCACGGCCTTGACCGGCTGCCAGAGGACGTGGTTCATGCTGAAGTTGTACCGCAGCAGGGCCCCGCCGAACCCCGGGTCGGCCCCGAGCGGAATCCACTCCCCGAGCTGGGCCACGCCGAACGTCTTCGGGCCGAAGCGGATGCCGGCGATGGCCGACGGCTCCAGCGAGACGTGCCCGGTGCCCAGCCCCTTGCCGGGGCTCCCGGTCGGCACCGTCGTCCGCAGCTGGAACGACAGGAGGAACAGCTCGCTGTCGAACAGGAGGCTCTTGGTGGCGATCTGGAGGTCGCCGAACCCGGCCGCCGAGTTGGCGAAGTCGCCCGGGTTGACCGACCGGTACGGGTAGGCGATCGTGGTGCTGAAGTTGCCCAGGGCGACTTCGGTCACGACCCCGAGTTCGTGGACATCCACGGCCGGGATGCCGCGGCCGGCGACGAGCGACTTCGGCCCCCGCCCGTTCCCGTCCGAGCGGGCGAAGAAGAACTCGCCGCGGTCGGGGAGCTGGAGCCGCTCGGCGTAGTCCCAGCGGAGGATCGTCTGGCTGACCGGGCGGGGGGCGTTGGTGAAGAACCCGGTGTCGGTCAGGGCGTCCCACTTCGGCTGGTAGCACGGGTCGGGGCAGCAGAGGTTCTCGTAGATCAGGCCGAGCATCCGGCCGGGGGCGTGGTTGGCCGGGAACGGCTCGCACTTGGCGGTGCCGGGCGAGCACTGGCGGCCGGGCGGGCAGCCGGCCCCGCACGCGGCGCACCCGGGCGAGAACCCGCCGAGGTGGCCTTCGACCATCTGCGAGAGGGCGTCGTACGGGAGCGGCACGCCGTTCACCTCGATGCCCCCGGGCGCCGGCGGCAGGGCGGTCGGGAACGGCAGCGGGGCCGGCCCCTGGGCGAGGGCCGGGGCCACGACCGCGGCCGCGGGCACCGCGACGGACGCGGCGGCCGGCACCGGCGGGAGGTCGACGACCGGGATGGTGATGCCCGTCGGGAGTTCGGCCGGCGGCGTCGTCGGGGCCGACACGAATGGGCCGGCGGTCGTGGCCGGGGCATCGGCCTTCTTCGGCGCGACGGGGGCGGGCGGCGGACTCGCGGGCTTCCCGGCGTCCGGCGGGAGCGGGAATGAGATGCCGCCGACCACGACCGCGTCGTCCGCCTTCGGGGCCGCAACTTCGGCTACCTTCGGGGCGGGGACGTCGTCCGCCTTCGGGGCCGGCGTCACGACCTTCGGGGCGGGCACTTCGGTCACCTTCGGGGCCACAACATCGGCCTGAAGCGCGGGGCGCGAACTGACCGACGTCGGCGGCCGGTTCCCTTCCGCATCGGGGCGTTGAACCGGCACTTCGGCGGCCGGCGTGGCGGGCCTCACCTCGGGCGTCGTCTCGGCCCGCGGCGTGGCGTCGGCTGGCTCGGGCCGCGGCGGCCGGGGGGGGGCGGCGGGCGGGGCCGCCGGCTCGACCGGGGCGACGGGGATGACGACCGCGTGCTTGACGGGGGTGACCGCGGGCGGGGCGGCGGGCTTCGGAGCCGGGACGCGCAGGAGCACCGGCGGGGTGTCGCCCGGGGGCGTCGGGCGGACGGCGACCGGTCGCGCCGCTGGGGCCGGCACCGGGGGCTTCGGCCGTACCTTCGGGGGCGGCGGGGCGGTCGGCGTGACCGCGACCGGCGTCGGCTCCGGCGACGCTTCGAGGCCGGCCGCCAGGAGCGTATCGACCTCCCCCTCGGTCGGCACCTTCAGCCCGATGGGCACGGCCGACGAGGCGGCGCGGGCCGGGCGGCCACCCATCGGTTGGCGCGGCGGCAGGGGCAGCGGGCGGGACGCGGTGGCGTCCGACCGCGGAGCGACGGCCGGCTCGCGGCGGGGCGGGGCGGCGGGCTGCGGCGTGGCGGCCGCGACGACCGGCTTCACGGGGGCGACCGGCTTCGGGGCCACGGCGGCGGCGGCCTTCACCGGATTGACCGGCGGCGGGGCGGCGAAGTTGCTCGGCGCGGCCGGCGTGAACGGGAGGTCGGGGTCGGCCGCGGCGACGCGGGGCGGGGGCGGCGGCACGGGCGGCAGCGGGGCGGCGACCACCACGACCGGCGTCACGACCTCGGGGGCGGCCGTCGGCGCGGCGGGCGTCAGCTTCACGAGCGTGCCCGGGGCGACGGCGGCTTCCCGCGTCGGCACGGCCGCGACGGGCTTGATCGGCGGCGGCGGCTCGACCGGGCGGACCGACGCGGCCGCCAGCGCGGCCGGCGACCCCGACCGGCGGGGTCCGTCCGCGACGGGGACGAGCGTACCGGCGGCGACCCCGGCGGGTTTGACCCCGGCCGCCTTCGCGTCGGCGGGCGCGTTGCGGAACGACCCGGGCGGGGGGAGCGGCGGGTCGGCCTTCGGCATCACGCAACTGGTGAGCAGCACGCAGAGCGCGGCGAGCCCCGCCGTCGGGGGCCGGAACCGGGCGGCGTGCGGGTGTCGCGTGGCCATCGACCCCCTCCTGTGACAGACGGACCGCGCCCCGACAGCCGGGGCGTGGTTCCTTCATCGGGCCGCGTGCCGTCCGACCTTGACGGTCATACCGATTTTCTCGGTCGGAGGGGCACCCCGCCGCCCGCCGGGCTCCCCCACCTTCCGCAGACGCCGCCACCGGCAGAATCGGGCCGACCGAATCGCCCGGCATGACGCTCAAGATCGACCGCCGCCGCCGTCGATGGGAGAGACGTCAGGTACTCGGAGGGGCGCTCATGCGAGCCGCGCGACGGACGGGGTGGGTGGTGGCCGGCGTCCTCGGGACGGCCGGGCTGGCGGCCGGCCAGGTGCCCGGGGCCCCGGTCGCCATCGCGCCCACGGTCCCGGTGGCCGCCGGGGCGGCCGCCGCACCGGCGGCCGCGGGGGCGGCCCCCAAGAACATCTGGAGCTTCTTCATGAAGACTCCGGAGCAGAAGGCCCAGTGCAAGGCCCACTTCTGCAACTCGAAGATCGGCCAGTTCGTCAACAACCTGCTGCTCCCGGCGGCCGCCATCAGCGGCGGGCTCATCGGCCCGTGCTGCCCCGGCCCCCTCACCCCGAACGCCGACGACCTCAAGAAGTCGGCCACCAGCGCCCAGGGGGCGGCGGCCAAGATCAAGGCCGAGGAGGCCCAGGCGAAGGCCAAGATCGCGGCCATCGAGTACCTCGCCACGGTCGACTGCCGGTACTACCCGGAGGCCGAGGCGGGGATGATCACGGGCCTGCGGGCCGAGAAGAACGAGTGCGTCCGCCTCGCCGCCGCGAAGGCCCTCGCCAGCGGCTGCTGCTGCACCCCGAAGGTGGTCAAGGCCCTCGCCATGAGCGTGAGCTGCTCGAACAAGGACGGCTTCCCGGCCGAGGCGTCGGAGCTGGTGCGGACGTACGCTTACGTCGCCCTCGAACGCTGCATGCAGAAGTGCGTGACGGGCGACCCGGAGCCGCCGCCGGAACAGCCCGCCCCGGTGAAGCAGGCCCTGTACGAGACGCTCAAGCCCACCGGCTCCGAGACCGACCTGACGCGGGAAATCCTGCTCGCCGGGTACTTCGCCCCGGCCGCCGGCGAGACGGTGGCGAGCGTGTACGCGGACGCCCGGCGGGCGCTGGCGAAGAAGCTCGTCCTCTCCCCGGCCACGCTCGCGCGGCTGTCCGGTCCGAAGAACCTGTACGACGCCCTGGTGCCGGCCCCGACCCCGTGGCCGGGCAACGGCAAGATCGCGGCCGCCGACCTCCCCGTGATGAAGCCGCCGGTGGAGCCGACCGCCGAACCGCCGGCCGTCGCCCCCGCGGCGATGACCCCGTCGCCGGTGGCCCGCCCCGCGAAAGCGAAGGCGCCGCCGCCGCCCGCCGGCCCCGCGAGCTGGCTCCCGCCGGCACCGAGCGCCGCGCCGAACCCGGCGTACTTCCCGCCGCCGCCCGCCCGCCCGCAGCCGCAGAAGGCAGGGCTGTCGGTGTACGCCCCGAACGACCCGCAGGCGGCCGGCCCCACCCCGCTGCCGCCGGCCTCGACCGACACGCCGGCCCCGCGGAGCGGGCGGGGGAACCTGTTCGACATCTTCCAGGACGCCCGGCGACGTTGATGACAGGGTGACAAGGTGACGGGGTGACACGGTGACCAAGACATTTGCTGGTCTTCGGTCACCGTGTCACCCCGTCACGCCAACACCGCCCGCACCCGCATCGTGAACGTCGAACCCTTCCCCTCCACGCTCGTCACGCTGATCGCCCCTCCCATCGCGTGGCACAGCTTCTGGCTGATCGCCAGGCCCAGCCCGGTGCCGCCGTACTTCCGGCCGGCCGTCGAGTCGACCTGGGTGAACGCCTGGAACAGCCGGGCCTGCTGGTCCGGGGTCATGCCGATGCCGGTGTCGGCGACCGCCACCACGAGGTTGTCGCCGGCCGGGTCGGGCTCGCGGCGGGCCGTCACCGTCACCGTGCCGCCGCTCGTGAACTTGCAGGCGTTCCCCACCAGGTTGATGACGCACTGGCGGACCCGCACGGCGTCGCCGAGGCCCCTGCCCAGGTCGGCCGGGCAGTCGAGGGCGAGGGTGTTGTTGTTCTTCCGGGCCAGCGGCTCCAGCGACATCATCAGGTCGCGGACCACGGTCGCCGGGTCGAACGGCTCCTTCCCCACGTCGAGCTTGCCGGCCTCGATCTTCGACAGGTCGAGGATGTCGTTGATGAGCGTGAGCAGGTGGTGGGCCGAGGTGTGGACCTGCTTCAGGTCCGGCACGTAGTCGGCGTGCCCGTCGGCCTCCACGGCTTCGAGGAGCATCTCGCTGTAGCCGATGATGGTCGTGAGCGGCGTGCGGAGTTCGTGGCTGACCATCGCCAGGAACCCGCTCTTGGTCCGGTCGGCCTCCTCGGCCGCTTCCTTGGCCACCCGCAGCCGGGTCGCCTCGGCGTCCTGGGCCAGCCGCGTCACCCCGGCCCCGACGGCCGCCGCCAGGAGCTGCACGACCTGGGCTTCGAGCGGCCCGATGGGGCGGTGGCGGGCCCGCTGCATCCGCGTCCCGTACACCACCCCGGCCACGTCGTCGCCGATGAAGAACGGGGACGCGACCACCCCCTGCACGCCCGTCAGGCTCTCGCCCCCGCCGTCGCCGGCGCTCATGGCCGGGAGGTAGAACGTCCGCTTGTCGGCCAGGATGCGGCGGAGGATGGTCTGGCTGAACCCCCGCCCGTGCTGCATCCGCGGGTCGTCCCGGGTGGCGTTCGCGGCCACCTTCCAGGCCACCCCGTCGCGGAGCATGACGAGCCCGCCGTCGAGCCCGATCTTCTCCACCAGGGCGTTCGCCGTCTGGCGGTAGAAGTCGGTCGCGTCCACCGACTTCTGCACGGCGATGACCGCCTCCAGCCAGCCGACCACTTCCTCGACCGGGGCCGACTGCGTGAGGCTCGCCAGGCTCGGCGCCGGGGCCCCCCGCACCGGGGCGGCGATGGTCCGCAGCTGCTGGTCGTCGACCGACGCCGCGGCCTCGGCCACGTCCACGTCGATGGTCGACTCCCCGACCCCGAGGCGGACCGGCAGGTGGTACTCGGCCGCCGCGCCGGGGTTGAGGAGCGAGTGCCCGTCGATGGAGACGGGGGCCTTGGCGCTGAGGTTCTCGACCCGCACCTTCCGGCCGTCGGCCTCGGCCACCCGGATGTGGTCGCGGGACACGAAGGCGTCCTTGACGACGACCCGGGCGGCCCCGTCCCGGGCCGGCCCGCGGCCGAGTTCGAGCGGCCCCCCGCCGTGCGTCAGGGTCTGCGTCTCGGCCTTGTTGGTGACGGTGAGTGTGAGCATGGGGGAACCTCGATCCCGGTGCGGGTTCGGACGGCCCGGCCGAATAAATCTCCGCGTCCCGGGTAGCCTACCACTTGCGGGCCAATTTTCCTCCCGCGTATACTCTGACCGCAACCCCGACAGGAGACGGCATGACGGCACGGGCGGTCCACTGGCACGAAGGCATGTTCCTTCAGCCCCACCACTACCAGGCCGAACACCGCTACCTGACCGGCCGGACCCACCGGGCG
>JANPKP010000724.1:0-13104 GCA_031426095.1 Gemmataceae bacterium | reverse complement strand
GGGCAGGACGCCCCTTCTTCATTCCGCACTCCGAAATCCGCATTCCGCATTTCCTAAACGTTCCACGTCCCCGGACCCTTACCCTTTTTGCCCGACCGCCCCTTAGAGGTGGGGGTCGGCTTCGACCGCGGGGGCGGGGTGCGGGCGGCGTCGTCTTCGACCAGTTCGGGCACGATGCGGGTGCTGATCCGCGGCGGCTTCTTCGGCGACGGCGGCTTGGCGGCGGCCGGGTCCGGGGCGAACGTCAGGAGCTTGTCCCCGTCGTCGGCCGCGATCTTCACGTCGTCCGGCACCATCTCCCAGTCGCCGTCGTCGTCCGCCGGCGGTACCCCGTCCCCCTCGTCCGGGGGCAAGTCCCCGGCTGCGGCGGCTGCGGCTGCCGGGACGCCCCCGGCGGTGGCATTGAGCCCGCTGCCGGTGTGGCCCTCGCCCTTAGCCCGGAGGATGAGCTTGATGGCCACCTCCGAGAAGGGGAAGTTGTCCCGCAGCACCTTCGTCAGGTAGCGGAGGTACGGCTCCTCGAACAGCTCGGGGCCGTTCGTCATCAGCACGATGGTCGGCGGGTGGGTACTCACCTGGGTGGCGAAGAAGACCTTCGGCTGGCGGCTCCCCTTGTGCGGCGGGGCGTTCGTCAGGATGGCCTGGCGGACGCACCGGTTCAGGTCGCCGGTGGTGGCCCGGTACCCGGCCTGCTTCTGCAACTGCCGCGAGAGCTGCAAGAGCCGGAGGACGTTCTTCCCTTTCGTGGCGGTGATGAACGCGATCGGCACGTGCTCGAGCATCGGGAACATGACGCGGAGGTACTTGCCCATCCGGTCGGTCCCGAACTTCTCTTTCGCCAGGTCCCACTTGTTGACCACGAAGATGGCCGGCTTGCTCTGCTCGACGATGTACTGGGCGAGCTGCTTGTCCACCCGGCTGACGCGGTGCTGGGGGTCGAACAGGTGCAGCACCACGTCGGCCCGGCGGATCGACCGCTCGGCCCGGGCCATGCTGTAGAACTCGACGCTCGTGTCGATCTTCTGCTTCTTCTTCACCCCGGCCGTGTCGATGGCCAGGAACGCCTTGCCGTCCCGCTCGAACCGCACGTCGATGCTGTCCCGCGTCGTGCCGGCGACCTCGGAGACGATCACCCGCTCGGCCTCGGCCAGGCTGTTGATGAACGTACTCTTGCCGACGTTCCGCCGGCCGACGATGGCCAGCTTCAGTTCGACCGGGCGGGGCGGGGCCTCCCCGGTGTCGGCCGGGAGGGCGGCCGTGATGGCGTCGAACAACTGCTCCTTGCCGACCTGCTGGTGGGCGCTGACGCGGACCGGTTCGCCGTACCCGAGGCGATAGAAGTCGGCCGCGTTGAGCCCGATCTTGTCGGTGTCCACCTTGTTGGCCACGAACACGACCGGCTTGCCCACGTCCCGCAGGCGGTGGGCCACCTCCTCGTCGAGCGGCACCACCCCGTCCCGCGAATCGACCACGAACAGGACCGCCGCCGCCTCGTCGAGGGCGGTCTGAATCTGCCGCTCGATGTCGGCCGTCAGGTTGTCGACGTCCACGATCCCCATGCCGCCCGTGTCCACCAATTCGAACCAGCGGTCGCCGGCGTTGACGATGGTGCCGACCCGGTCGCGGGTGACGCCGGCGGTCGGGTCGACGATGCTGATCCGCCGGCCGGCGACCCAGTTGAACAGGGACGACTTGCCGACGTTCGGCCGGCCGACGATGGCGACGATGGGGAGAGCCACGGGGGAAAGTCCTCAAGTCCGCGAGTCGTCAGGTCATCAGGTCGGGAGCGCCGAGTCGTCCGTCCACCGTCTTCGACTTGACGACGTGAAGACCTGACGGCGTGATGACTTGAACGCGGACTGTGCTTAAGTATACGAAGTGCGGCCGACCCCCGGGAGAATGCGTCATGGCGCGGTGCGACGAGGGCTACCGCTGCGAGGTGTGCGGGGCCGACGTGGAGGCCATCACCGACTCGGACTTGTACCTCCGCTACGTCCTCGGCGAGGTGCCCCTCGAACGCCTGCACACGCTCCCCGAGCGGCACGTCCGCTGCAACCCGGCGCTCGCCCAATACATTGCCGACGAGGGCTTTCCGCCGGTGCTCTGCGACGGGCCGTTCGCCAAAGCGAATTTCGAGACCGGGTACGTCCGGGCGGAAGAAGCCCGCGTCACCCGCGGCTGGCGGCGGCTGCGGGCCATCCCCACGTTAGGCTTGAGCGTGCCCGAATACCCCCTCTCCGTCACCCCCGAGGAAGACGTGCCATGAGCCGGTCCGTGATCGTGTGCGTTGCGGCGGTCGCCCTGTTCGCCAACCCCTTGCGGGCGGACGTCGACTCCGGCCCGAAGGCCGGCGAGAAGGTGGCCGCCCTCAAGGCGTTCGGCGTAGTGGGGCCGGTCGAGGGGAAGGAAGTCGACCTGGCGGCCGACCGGAAGGACGCCCCGACGGTCTACCTGTTCGTGCAGGGCGAACACTGGGCCCGCCCGGTGGCCCGTTTCGTGAAGACCCTCGACGGTAAGCTCAAGGAGGCCGGCGACGACGCGGCGGCCGTGGCCGTGTGGCTCGGCGACAAGAAGGCGGACGAGCACAAGGAGTACCTGCCGCGAGCCCAGAAGTCGCTCGAATTCGACAAGACGGCGCTGGCCGTGTTCGACGGCGACAAGTCCGGCCCGGCCGGTTGGAACGTGAACGCCGACGCCCACCTGACGGCGGTGGTGGTAAACAAGGGGAAGGTGGTGAAGGCGTTCGCGTTCGTGTCGGTGAACGAGACGGACGTGAAGGCCGTCCTCGACGAGTTGAAGAAGGCCGCGGGGAAGTAGAAGGCGTGTCGGGGTGACACGGTGAGGGGACGGCATAGCGGTGTACCTTGGCACCCCCTCACCCCGTCATTTCTTCGCCCCCACGCGGTACAGGCTCTTGTCAGTGCGGATGAACAGTGAGCCGTCGGCGACGGCGGGGGTCGCCAGCGTCTCGCCGCCGAGGTCGTTCGTTGCAAGCACGTCGTAGGTATCGCCGGCCTTGAGGACGGTGGTGGTGCCCGTCTCGTTGAGCAGGTAGACCTTGCCGTCGCCGGCCACCGGGGAGGCCGAGTAGGCCCCCTTGGTCCGCTCCTTCCAGAGCACCTTGCCGGTCGCGGCGTCGGCGCACGTCGCCACCCCGCTGCCGTTCACCACGTACACCCGGCCGTCGTAGAGCAGGGGCGACGGCATCCCGGTCTGCACCGCCCCCGCCTTCCAGGACGGGTCGCCGACGACGCCCTTGTCGTTGAGCGTGACCGCCTGCACGCCGCCGACCGGCAGCAGGAGCTTGTCGCCGGCCAGGGTCGGGGAGGGGATCGACCCCTTGCCGCCGGGCTGGTACGACCAGCGTTTCGCCCCGGTGTCGGCGTCGTAAGCGGTCAAGTCTTTGGGGGCGAGCAGCAGGACTTCCGTGCCGCCGCCTGCGACGGAGCGGACGAGGGGCGTCGTCCAGTTGATGTCACGCGGCCGGGCCGTCTTCCAGACGTTCTTGCCGTACTTCGCGTCCACCGCCGCCAGGAAGGAGTCGCCGGCGTTGTCCAGCGGCACGATGAGCTTGTCGCCGACGAGGACCGGGGAGGACGCCATGCCGACCTGGTTGGAGACGGTCGGGTAGTCGCCGACGAGCGAGCGATACCAGCGGAGGGTGCCGTCGGCGTCGAAGGCGGCGAGGTCGCCGGTGGCGAACAGGGCGTAGACGCCCGAGCCGTCGGCGACCGGTGTGGGGGCGGCCATGCACGACTTCGGGTGGCAGGCGGTGCTGCCGGTGGCGGTCAGTTGACGGTGCCAGAGTTGTTTGCCGGTGGCCGCGTCGAAGGCGAGGACGTGAAGCCGGTCGTCCCGCTGGCCGGACGACGCGGTGACGTACACCCGCCCGCCGACGAACACCGGGCACGACACCCCGCGGGCCGGCAGGTCGGCCGCCCACGCGACGTTCGTGCCCTTGCCCCATTCCGCGGGGAGGCCCTTTTCGTCCGACACGCCGGCGGCGTTCGGGCCCTTGAATTGCGGCCAGTCGGCGGCGGGCGCGAGGGGCACGAGAGTGAACGCCGCGAGAACCACCGGGATCGAGCGCATCATTTCTTTCCCTCCGCAACGGCCGGCGTAAACCCGAGCGGCACCACCTTCGGACCGCTGTCGCGGGCCACCACCTGCGTGACCGGCAACGCCCCGCCGGTGGCGTCGCACACGCGGGCCTGGAAGGCCCACTTCTGGGCCCAGCTTTCCGACTGGTTGTTCTGGCAGACCTTCACGAGCAACTGGTTCTCGCCGGCCTTGAGCGTCCCCTTGCCGACGTGCTGGTCCATGCGCTCGCCGTGGTGGTACTCCTCCCGCTCGAACAGCTTCTTGCCGTTGAGGAAGATTTGTACCGCGTTCTGGCTCGCCACCCGCACTTCCACCGGCTGCTCCTTGTCGGCCTTGAGCGTGGCGAGGGCGTACCCGGCCGCGTCCATCGACTTGCCGAGGGCCGCGTTCAGGTCCACGGTCGCGTACTTGTCGGCCGTCACCGCCGGCTTCCACGCCACGTCGACGCCGCCTTTGCCCTTGAGTTTGGCTGCGAGATCGACGGCCGACTCGGGCGGGAAGGGGGTGGCGAACCCCTTGCCCGCGGGGCTGTCGAACGGGCCGACGACGTACCAGTGGGTGACGTAGCCGAAGTGTTCGGTGACGCTGACCCGCTTGCCGTACCCGTCGAGTTCCTTGGCCAGCGCCTCGACCTGATCCTTGTCCCGGGCGGCCTTGAACAGGGAGAGGTATTGCTCGTGCCGGGGGTCGCTCGTCATCGTGCGGGAACTCACGGTGTTCGCTTTGAGGGCCCGCTCGATGGCGTCCCGTCGTAGCTCCAGGCTCGGGTCTTCGACCAGAGAAGCGAGCAAGGTGTCGGCCGCCTTCGCGTCCTCGACCCGCAACAACTCGAACGCCTGCCGCCGGGCCGCCGGGGCGTTCGCCGTGTCCGTCACGAACCCCGCGATGGGTCCGGCCGGCAACTTCCGACCCGCCGTTCGCTCCCCTTCGGCAACGGCATCGGCCGCGGTGCGGAGCCAGTTGACGGCGGCCGGGTCGGCGTCCTTCATGGCGGCGAGCGTCGGCAGCAGGGCCGGGCCGCCCTTCGCCACGAGGGCCTTCCACGCCGGGCCGGCGTCCTCGTTCCCCTTGCCCTCGGGGCCGACGGCGCGGAGGGTTTTGAGCGAGCGGGCGATGTCGTCGTCGGCATGAAGCGGGATGCCGACGGCAAGCGCGGCGGCGACCGCGAGCCATCGACGCGGGACGGGCGGGGGCACGGCGTCTCTCCGGGGGTGGGGTTGGAATTCTCCCGCTTTACCGGCCAACCCGGGAGCGGTTTCCCGAAGTCGTTCACGAAGCAGGGGATCCGCAAATCACACCCCCGCCGAGTCGGTAAAATACGGTAACGCCCGCGTCAGCCGAGCGGGGTGCGGCGGGTGGTCTCGGCTTCCATCTGGGTGCGGAGGTCGCGGAAGTACGCGGTCAGCTCGTCGGCCCCCTTCACCTTACCCTTCGAGCAGGAGCCGGTGGAACAGCCGCCGCCAGTCCCGCAGGAGCCGGTGGAACAGCCGCCGGTCCCGCACCCTGGCTTGCCGCAGCCCTTCGCTGCGGGCTCCGGGTCGTCCTTCACGGTCGGCGTGCGCGACAGGTCGAGCAGCCGCACGGGGAGGCCGAAGCGTTCCGAAAGCTCTTCGAACAGCGGGGTGGCCTCGACCTCGCCCCACGGCAAGCCGTGGAGCACGGCGGTGCCGTCGAGGAGCATCTCCACGTCCACGAGGGCGAGCGAGAGGCCGAGGTCGTCGGCCCGATCCTGGGCGGCGGCGAGAATCGTTTGGCCACGGGCGTCGAGCCGGTCGGCGGCGGCCTCGTCGTCACCGGTAGCCGGGCGGACGAGTTCGCCACCGGGCGGGCCGGCGTCCACCAGGCGGGCGAAACGGTCGGCCGGCTCGCACAGCACTGTGCCGAGTTCCAGCCCCCGCGGGCCGCGGACGACGACCCGGTCGCCGCGGGCACACGACCCGTCGAAGGCCGCCGGGAAGCGGCCGACGAATGCCGAGCGGCCGTACTGGACGAGGTAGTTCGTCACGGCGTCCCGGCCGCGGCCGGCTCCTCGAACCCGAGGAACTCACGCATGTGACGGTCGTACTCCTTCAGCCCGAACTCGCTCGAAAGGTCGAGCCGCAGCTCGTTGATGACCTTGATGCTCAAGTCCTTGAACCAAAGATTCCAGCACGCCTGGCAGACGTCCGAATGGATGCGGAGGCCGATCTCGTCCGGCAGCGGCGGGGCGGCGAGCTGGTGGGCCCGCTTCCCCTCCATGCACCCCGGCCGCTGGCAGCGATACCCGGTGTCCGGCCCGCCGTCGTCGGCCGCCACCGGGGCGGCCGCCTGCGGCACGGGGGCGTGGAGAGTCGTGAGCAGCTTCCCCATTGCGTCGCGGGGCATCTTGTCGCCGCGGTCGTTGGCCACCGTCCAGCCGCGGGTCAGTACCTCGACGGCCTTCTCCTTCCGGTCGAGCTTGATGAGGCACTCGGCGAGGAGTTGGAACACCTTCGAGAACTCGGGGCTCAGCTCCAGTGTCCGCTCGAACGCGGCGGCCGCGTCGGCGAAGTCGCCGGCGTCCATGAGGAGCTGGCCGAGGCGGAAGTGGCCGAGTTCGTTATCGGGGTCGTCGGTCGCCATCTTGCGGAACTGGGCGATCCGCTCCTGGAGCTGACTCATCGCGGGGGAACCTCGTGGGGCGGGGGTGCGGGCATTGTACGGACGCGGGGGCTCGCCTCCCTCAGTTCGCCCCGAGCACCGTAATCGGCAGGTCGTAGGTGACGACCCGGTTGGCCACCTTGTCGCTCGCCTTCAGGCGAACGGTGAACCTCCCCGGGCGGTTCATGAACAGGGGAAAGTGGCGGGCGAACCCCCCGTCCTTCTCGTCGATCCCGGCGTCCACCACGTCCTTGAGCGGCTTCGGGAGCGTCCCCTTGCCGGCCGCGTCCACGGGCGTGAACTCGAACTCGATGTTCGGCTGCCGGGTCTTCGGGTCGCGGGTGAAGCCGACCACACTGAACCAGACGAACACCGTCTGCCCGACCTGGTTCGTGGTGGGGGCGGTGATCTCCCCCTTAACGTCGTAGCTCGTGTAGACGGCCACCAGCCCGAAGTCCCGCTTGAGCACGTCGAACTTCTGAGTAATGGCGCTGAACTGCTTGGTCGCCGGGTCGGTCACGGTGATCCGGCAGGCGTAGGTGCCGGGATCCTGGTCGAGGCCGACGGTGACGAACGCCCGGGCCGGGATTTTCGTCCCGCCGAGGGGCAGGGGGGCGAAAATCTCCCGCGGGTTCTCCTTGAACACGCCCTTGCCGGACGGGTCGAGGAGTTCCATCGTCATCGAGTACTTCACGTTCCCGTCGGCGTCCGGGGCGATGCCGTCGATGTCGTAGGCGATGAAGAGCACATCGCCGGGCAGGAGCTTGGCGTCCGGCCGGGTGCCGCCGAGTTCGCCGACGGTCAGGCGGACGTTCGTGAGCTTCACGCCGCCGCCGGCCTGGGTTGGACCGAGGGCGACGGCGGCGGCCAAGACGAGGGAAGACCACATGTCGAATGTCCTGAGTGGAAGGTGGAGGGGCCGGGCCGCCGGGGGATTCAACGCTGTATTGTCCGCCCCGTCGACGCCGCCGACCAGTCTTCGCCCGGCACGGTTTTCCGACTCCGGGCGGGCGTGCCGAGCGGGAGACTCGCAAGGTGGTGGGAACGGGTGAAAATCGTCCCCAAACTTGCCCATCCGCCGTGGGAGGCGGCTATGATGCTGGTGTCGGTCGGATGTCGTGCGACCGTGGCACGACGGGCAATCAGGCGCGAGGTGTCCGGCTCCGGTCGGAATGTCTCCCGCATGTCCCCGCAGAAAGGAGGCGATCCTTTGTCTAGTTCTTGTTGCCAAGGACGAGAGGGCCGGCTGGCCTAACGGCCGCACAACGGGTGGTCCGCTAAGCCGGCTACCCTCGATGAACAGAGCCCCGGGGTGCCCTTGGTACCCCGGGGCTCGCTATTTTCTCTGTCCCATGTCTGTATTTTGGGCGGGTCAACCGCCACCTATCTCTTCGATCATCTTCCACTGCTCCGCGCTCACGGGCAGCACCGACTGCCGCGGCATGCGCACCAACTCCCACCCCGCGAACCGGCCGTCGGCCTTAATCGCGGCCAATGTCACCGGCTTAGCCAGCCGAAACACCGGCGACACCGTGACCGCCACGAGCTTAGAGGGTGAAACTGCGGAAACCAGCTTGCCCGTGGCGTCGGCCGGCGACGGGGCCGGGCCGGCCGTCACCGCCATGACGCCGACCACGGCCTTCTCCTTGCCGGTTTGGTACAGGAAGACGCGGTCGCCGACCGCGACCGCCCGGAGGTGCTTCTGGGCGAGGGCGTTCGAGACGCCGTCCCACAGGGCGGAGCCGTCCCGTTCGAGGTCGGCGTAGCTGTAGTGGTCGGGTTCTTCCTTGAACAGCCACAGGGCCATCGGCAGTTTCCTCGCGGGGTGTCCCGGGGTCGCATAGGCGGCGGCTTATAATTCCCCGGCGTGGTTCCGGCCACATCCTTGTCCCGACACCCTTCGGCGGCCGGGGCCACGCCGCCTTTTCCGGTCACGGGCCGGGCGGCGTCGGCTTCTCTTCGCGGAAGATCACCCGGCGGGCCTTTTCCACTTCCTCCGGCGACCAGCGTGTCAGCTTCTCGCGGGCCAGTTCGGTGATGGCTTTCACGCCGGCCGGCCCCTTGCACGCCTCGAAGTGGTTGATCTGCACGATCGTCGCCGGGACGCCCTGCCGCTGGAGGTCGTCCGGCCACTGGGCGTCCATCCAGACGAGCCCGTCGCCGTCGAACCCTCGGAGCTTGCACACGACCGTGGCGAATTCCACCTTCGGGGGGATCAGCCGTTTCCCGCGGGAGGCCACGTCCTGCCTGAGGGCCGGGATCACCGACTCGACGAACGCACTTTGAATCTTCGGGTAGCCGGTCTTCACCACGGCCAGGTCCGACCCCATGTTCGGGGTCGCCACCTGGATCACCTTCGTCACCCCCGCGTCCGGGTAGGCTTCCACGAACTCCCGGGCGATGATCCCGCCGCACGAGTGGCCGATGAGGACGATTTCCTTGTACCCCGCCGCCTTGCAGCTGGCGACCGCCGCCCTCAAGGCCGGGGTGTGGCAGACGGCGTCCACCGGCACGAGTTGGGCATAGCAGAAGGCGTAAACGTCGAACGTGGCCCCGAGCGTTTTGGGCAAGTCGGTGGCCGGCTCCTGCCAGTCGTGGAGGTCGGGTCGAAGCGCCTTGTGGGGCCGCAGCGGGAAGAGCTTCATGCCGTGGATCAGGATCGCGGCACGCTCCTTGCGAACCGGTTGCAGGGGGGCGAGCGGGTGCATCAGGGCGTCGGGCGCGACCGGCTTCAGGTCCGTCGGCAGGGTGGCGGTCGGGGCGGCGAGGATGCTCAACACGACTGCGAGCGACGGCGACATGACGGCGTCCTTCCCGTCCGGGTGGCGCGACTCTGACATTAGTACCCGTTGTACAGGACGGGCGACCTCTGCCGCAACCGACGTTCCCCCCGAGGCCGGCCCGACGGGGGAAGCCGGGCGGTCGTGAAGAGTCCGTGGCAAACGGCCGATCTCCACCGGGCCAGTGGTCCGGCCGGCAGGAGGCTCCCGCGATGGGCGTGTTACCCGACTGGATGATCGAGCGGGACGTGAAGATCGTCCCGTTCGCCCCGCAGCAGCACCGCCCGGGGGTCATCTCCTACGGCGTCACCAGCTACGGCTACGACGTGCGGGTGGACCGGCACTTCAAGGTCTTCACCAACGTCTGGGGCAGCACCGTCGACCCCAAGCACTTCGACCCCAAATCGTTCGTGGACGTGGAGGCCGACTTCATCCTCATCCCGCCGAACAGCTTCGCCCTCGCCGAAACGGTCGAGTACCTCGAAATCCCCCGCGACATCCTCTGCGTCTGCCTGGGGAAATCGACCTACGCCCGCTGCGGCATCATCGTGAACGTCACCCCGCTCGAACCCGAGTGGCGGGGCCGGATCACGATCGAAATCAGCAACACGACCCCCCTGCCGGCGAAGATTTACGCGGGGGAAGGGATCGCCCAGATTTTATTCCTGAAGGGCGAAGCCGTCTGCCACACCAGTTATGCCGACAAGAAGGGCAAGTACCAGGATCAAAAGGGGCTCACGCTCCCCTTCGTCGCCCCCGGCGGCGGCTGACACACCACACTTACGATTGTCGCCTCCGCGGCGTGCCGGACTGGATTCCCGTCCACACTGAACAAATGTTTGACTTTGTCCGGTGATTCGGTTACGTCTCTCGGATAGTGTTCCCGCGGCTCAGACCCCGGCGGCCTCCCGACCCGCCGCCCGATTTCCTTGCGGAACCCGCCATGCAGATCACCCGTCGCTTCACCCGCGAAGGCCAGGACCCTTACTCCGGGATCGCCTTCGCCCCCCGGACGAGCAAGATCGTCAACCCGAACGGGTCGGTCGTGTTCGAGATGAAGGACGTGATGGCCCCGGCCGGGTGGTCGCAGGTGGCGGTCGACATCCTGGCCCAGAAATACTTCCGCCGGGCCGGGGTGCCGGCCAAGCTCAGCCGCGTCCACGAGGACGGCGTGCCCGCGTGGGCGCAGCGGAGCGCCGCCGACGGCCCCGACGTGGCGGCCGGCAGCGAGACCGACAGCCGGCAGGTGTTCAACCGCCTGGCCGGGTGCTGGACGTACTGGGGCTGGAAGGGCGGCTACTTCACGACCGAGGCCGACGCGAAGGCGTTCTACGACGAGGTCTGCTACATGCTGGCCGCCCAGATGGCGGCCCCGAACAGCCCCCAGTGGTTCAACACCGGCCTGCACTGGGCCTACGGCATCCAGGGCCCGCCGCAGGGCCACTACTTCATCGACCCGCGCACCAAAGAATTGACGCGGTCCACGTCCGCCTACGAGCGGCCGGCACCCCACGCGTGCTTCATCCAGGCCGTGAGCGACGACCTCGTCAACGACGGGGGCATCATGGACCTGTGGGTCCGCGAGGCCCGCATCTTCAAGTACGGCTCGGGCACCGGGTCGAACTTCTCCGCCCTCCGCGGCGAGGGCGAGCCCCTGTCCGGCGGCGGCAAGTCGTCCGGCCTGATGTCGTTCCTCAAGATCGGCGACCGGGCGGCCGGGGCGATCAAGAGCGGCGGGACCACCCGCCGCGCGGCCAAGATGGTCGTCCTCGACCTCGACCACCCGGACATCGAGGACTTCATCAACTGGAAGGTGATCGAGGAGCAGAAGGTCGCCGACCTCGTCACCGGCTCGCGGCTGATGAACAAGCACCTGAACGCGTTGCTCCGGGCCATCGTCACCCACCCGGTCGCCGAGGAGAAGTACGACCCCACGAAGAACCCCGCCCTCCGCAAGGCGGTGCTGGAGTCGCGGACGGCGCTGATCCCCGAGAACTACGTCGCCCGGGTGATGCAACTCGCCCGCCAGGGGTTCACCCACATCGACGTGGAGGAGTACGACACCGACTGGAACTCGAAGGCGTACTACACCGTCAGCGGGCAGAACAGCAACAACTCGGTCCGCATCACGAACGACTTCATGAGGGCCGTCGAGGCCGACTCGCCGTGGCAGCTCTACTGGCGGACGGAGAAGGCGAAGGCGTCGAAAGAGGGCCGCGCCCCGAAGGCCAAGAAGACGCTCCGGGCCCGCGACCTGTGGGAGCAGATCGCCTACGCCGCGTGGAGCTGCGCCGACCCCGGGGTGCAGTTCGACACCACCTTCAACGAGTGGCACACCTGCCCGGCCGACGGCCGCATCAACGCAACGAACCCGTGCTCGGAGTACGCCTTCCTCGACGACACGGCGTGCAACCTCGCGTCGCTCAACCTGCTCACCTTCCACGACGTGAAGGCGAACAAGTTCAACGTCGAGGCGTACCAGCACGCCGTCCGCGTCTGGACGCTGATCCTCGAAATCAGCGTCCACATGGCCCAGTTCCCGAGCGTGCCGGTGGCCCAGAAGTCCTACGACTTCCGCACCCTCGGCCTGGGGTACGCCAACCTCGGGGCGCTGCTCATGGTGCAGGGCATCCCCTACGACTCGGCCGAGGGGCGGGCCCAGTGCGGGGCGCTCACGGCCGTCATGCACGCGGGGGCGTATGCGGCGTCGGCCGAGATCGCCGGCGAGGTGGGGACGTTCGACCGCTACGAGGCGAACAAGGACGCCATGCTCAAGGTGGTCCGCAACCACCGGCTGGCCGCGTACAACGCCGCCCCGGCCGAGTACGAGGGGTTGACCGTCTCGCCCGTCGGCATCGACGCCCGCTACTGCCCGGCGGAACTCGTGGCGGCCGCCCGCTCCGAGTCCGACCGGATGCTCGCCCTCGGGGAGAAGCACGGGTTCCGCAACGCCCAGGTGACGGTCATCGCCCCGACCGGGACGATCGGCCTCATTATGGACTGCGACACGACCGGCATCGAGCCCGACTTCGCCCTCGTGAAGTTCAAGAAGCTCGCCGGCGGCGGCTACTTCAAGATCATCAACCAGTCGGTCCCGCCGGCCCTGGCGAAGCTCGGGTACGCCCCCTGGCAGGTGGACGACATCGTCCGCTACTCCCGCGGGGCGGCGACCCTCGCCGGGTGCCCACACATCAATCCCGCGAGCCTCAAGGCCAAGGGGTTCAGCGACGAGGCGCTCCTGAAGGTGGAGGAGACTCTGCCGGGGGCGTTCGAGCTGCCGTTCGTGTTCAACCGCTGGACGCTCGGCGACGGACTCCTCAAGGACGGCCTCCGCATTCCCGAAGCTACGTTCTCGGCCCCCGGGTTCGACCTCCTCGCCCACCTCGGCTTTACGCGGAAGCAGATCGAGGAGGCGAGCACCTACGTCTGCGGCACCATGACCATCGAGCTTGCCGCACTTGTTGGCGCAGTCGAACACCGGCAGGTGCTCGGCCTTCAGGTGCGGGGCACCCTCGATGGTCATGGTGCCGCAGACGTAGGTGCTCGCCTCCTCGATCTGCTTCCGCGTAAAGCCGAGGTGGGCGAGGAGGTCGAACCCGGGGGC
>JANPKP010000723.1:0-4579 GCA_031426095.1 Gemmataceae bacterium | reverse complement strand
GGCCGGCTCGTCGTTCTCGACCCCGAGGTGGCGGCCGCGTTCCAGCAGTCCGAGGCCGTGAACGCGGTCCTGCGGGCGCTCCTCCAGACGATGCCGCCCCCCCCGAGGGGAAAGCGGACGTGGCGTAGAAGTAGGATGTGTCAAGGCCCGCCCTGGGGCCGCAGACGCACCGCCCGCCGTCCCTGGCCTTACTACAAGACTTGATACCTCCTGTACCCCGAATGCACCAAGGCTGCGAACTCCGCGTTCTCGGTTGCGAGGGTCGCGGCGGCATGATCCCGAAGGTCGCGGAGGAAAGCCGCCACCACGTCGTTGCCGTGCCGGGCCACGGAGGAGATGCCACGCTCGATCAACGCACAATCCTCACCGCGACCGACGGCACGCATGTAGCCCGGGTGCCCGATTCCCCAGGTGGTCCGGTCGTGCAGATACCCCTGCCGCCGCTCCTCTTCGAACTCGTAGAGCACACAGCCAAGTCCGTGCATATCCCGCCAAATCAGACGAATACGGATCGGGCCGCGGACGTAGTAGCCGTTGGCGAAGTCGCCGGCTGAGGCGGAACCGCACTCCCCCGGTTGGAACTGGAAGCCCCACGGGACGAGTACCTCGTCGATCTGACGTACCGCCTCACGAAGACGGGTCACGCATTCGTTCTCGGTTTCCGCCAATTGAGGCCTCCATTCGTGTCGGATTCCCCAGCGTAACGGCCCGCCCGCCGGGGCACAACCACCCACCCCGGCGGCCCTCTCCCGGTTGGGCTGGGAACGTCCGCCCGTCGCGGGTTACAATCGTCGTCCCGAACGCCCCCGGGCCGGCACCGACGCCGCCCGCGACCTGTTTGCGGAAGGATTCCCATGCCCGACGCCACGCCCCCCGGCTTACTCGTTTCCGTCCGCTCCGCGTCCGAAGCCGTCGCCGCCCTCGAAGGCGGGGCCGACCTCCTCGACGTGAAAGACCCGAGTCGCGGGGCGCTGGGCATCGCCGAGGCCGAGGTGGTGGCCGCCGTCCTCAAGGTGGCGGGGGACGACATCCCCGTGAGCGCCGCCCTCGGCGAGTATTCCGGCAACGTCCTCACCGAAGCCCACTGGCACCTCGAACTCAAGCTCGACTACGTGAAGTGGGGCCTCGCCGGCTATTCCGCCTCCCCCGGGTGGGGCGAGGACCTGCTCGACACCCGCCGCGAACTCCCGGCCGGGATGGAGGCCGTGTGCGTGGCCTACGCCGACTGGGAGCGGGCCAAGTCGATCCCCCCGAGCGAGGTCGCCAAGTTCGCAAAGCGGTTCCGCTGGAAGGCGTTCCTCCTCGACACCTGGGGCAAGGACGGCAAGACCCTCCTCGACTTCCTCAAGCCGGCCGAACTGCGGGAAATGGTGACGAGCCTGAAAAAGGGCGGCGTGAAGGTGGCCCTCGGCGGGTCGCTGCGGCCCGAGCAACTGAAGCAACTCGCGGGCGTGACCCCGGACTGGTACGCCGTCCGCGGGTCGGCGTGCGCCGGCGGCAAGCGGGACGGCACCATCGACGCCGGCCGCGTGCGGAAGTGGAAAGAGGCGCTGGCGGCCGTGGTGCCCGTGGCGAAGACGCAACGCGGGTGATCTCGTAGGGTGGCACAAGGCCTGGCGCAGTCCCACCGCGTGAGGCTCCACGGATCTCCCGGTGGGACTGCGCCAGGCCTTGTCCCACCCTACGAAAGCCATGCCCGACGACCCGTTTCTGACCCTCGTGGTCGAAGCCCTGAACCTGATGCACCCCCGCTTCGCGGCGGCCGGCGGGGCCGACCCGCGGCCGGTGGTGCGGGAGTTCTACCACCAGTTCCGCCGGCTGTGGGACAAGGCGCTGCCGGTGCGGCTCGGCCTCGGCCACGTCGTGATCCAGGCCGACCCCGCCCCGCCGCCGGGCGACGCCCCCGACCTGCTCTTCTGGAAGCTCGGCGAAGCCGGCCGGCCCGACGCCCCGCTCGCGGCCGTCTCCTTCTTCCTCCCGCCGACGCCGGCCGACCTCACCCCGCTCGCCGACTACCACGCGGCCGGCTATCCTTACGCCGTGGCCGTGGCCGTCGCCCCGGCGGCGGACGCCCTGCCCCGAGCCGACGGCGTGACCACGGTGTGGTACGACACCGCCCGGCGGACCGCGACGGTGCTTCCCCCTCACGGGACGGTGTGACCGACACGCGAGCCCGGAGCGAGAGAAGTGGGCCGCGCTCGCCTGCCGCCCCCGCTTTACCGGGGTGGGTGGGACCGGGAGTGGGTAAGTCCCGAGGCGGACACCGGATCGGGCGAAACACACCATTTAAAAGTGGGAGAATCCGGGGGCACTTCGACCGCCGCCCGAGCGTCCCGTTCCCCAGGAACCACCCCATGCCCCGCCTCCTCGCCCTCGCCGCGGCCCTCCTCATGACCAACCCCGCACCCGCCGCCGACCCGCCGGCCGCCGCCGAGGACGGCAAGCTCGCCGCCCTGTTCCGGGGCTACCTGGACGCCGAGTTCGCCCGCCACCCGTACTTCGCCACCCAGATGGGCAACCACGACTACGACGACCGGCTCGACGACCTCTCGCCGGCCGCCCGCGCCAAGGACGCCGAGGTCGCCCGCGGCCTGCTCGCCACGCTGGCCAAGGACATCGACCCGGCCAAGCTCTCGCCGAACGGCCGGATCGACCTCGAAATCTGGCGGCACGCCCTCGACTACCAGCTCTGGAGCGCCGCCAACGACAACCGCTTCGAGAACGACCCGCGGGTGTACGGCGAGTACGCCACCGACAGCGTCTTCCTGCTGTTCACGCAGTCCACCCTCGCCCGCGGCCGGAACGTGAGCAACGCGGCCAAGCGGATCGAGAAGATTCCCCGCGTCCTGGACGCCGCCCGGGCCAACCTCAAGAACCCGCCGAAAGTGGTGACGGAAGTCGCCATCAAGCGGACGAAGGGGGCCGTCGCCTTCTACGAGAAGGACGTGTTCGAGCTGGCCGGCGAAACGGCGGGCACGGGCGAGCTGGCCGACCCGTGCCGGCGGGCGGTCAAGGCCCTCAAGGACTACCAGACGTTCCTCGAAACCGACCTCCTGCCCCGCTCCACCGGCGACTGGCGGCTCGGCACGGAGAAGTTCGCCAAGAAGCTGGAGCTGGAACTCGACGCCGGGCTCACGGCCGCCGAGGTGGTCGCCGCGGCGGAGGCGGAAGCCGACCGCGTCGAGCGGGACATGGGCGTGGTCGCCCGGCAATTGTGGGCCACGGTGTTCCCCGGCAAGCCGGTGCCGCCGGACGACGCCGCGGGCCGGCGGGCGATGATCCGCCTCGTCCTGGCAGAACTGGGCAAGGACCACGGGAAGCCGACGGAGCTGGTGGCCGACGCCCGCAAAACCGCGGACGGCATCAAGGCGTTCATCCGGGAGAAGCGCATCCTCACGCTCCCCGAGCCGGACGCCTGCAAGATCGTGGAGATGCCGGAGTTCCAGCGGGGCTTCTCGGTGGCCTATCTCAACCCCGCCCCGCCGCTCGACCCGAAGGCCGACAACCTCTACGCCGTCGCCCCCCCGCCGGCCGACTGGAGCGCGGAGCGGGTCGAGACCTTCCTCCGGGAGTACGACCGGGCGATGCTGCAAATCCTCACCGTCCACGAGGCGTACCCAGGCCACTACGTCCAGCTCATGTACTCGAACCGCTGCCCGTCGCTGGTGCGGAAGGTGCTCTCGTCGGGCGTGTTCGCCGAGGGGTGGGCCGTCTACACCGAGCAGATGATGCTCGACCAGGGGTACGGCAGCGGCGACCTGTCGCTGCGGCTGCACCAGTTGAAGTTCTACCAGCGGGCCGTCCTGAACGCCCTGCTCGACCACCGCATGCACTGCACGGCCATGACCGACGACGAGGCCCTGCGGCTGCTCGTGGACCGCGGCTTCCAGACCGAAGGCGAGGCGGTGGGCAAGATCCTCCGGGCGAAGCAGAGTAGTTGCCAGCTCTCGACGTACTTCGTGGGGCGTACCGCCTTCTACACCCTCCGGCAGAAGGTCCAGCGTGCGGCCGGCGACGCCTTCGACCTGGGAAAGTACCACGAGGCCGTCCTGAGCCACGGCACGCCGCCGGTGAAGTATTTGCCGCAATTACTGGGTGTGAAGTGACGGCGGCGGGCGGGGCGTGACCGCATTTTACCAGGGCGGGGCGCTTTTTATCGCCGCATCCGCCCGCCCCTCGACGACATTGGGAAACCGCTCCCAAAAGATGCGGTAACGCCAAAAAGATCCCGGAATCCACGCCATCGCCGCCCGCCGGCGTTTGACTTCGTCCGATTTATTACCCCCGGCCGGGGGTCGTCGCCTCCTACCGCTCGAGCCGCAACTCGACCCGCGACTTCACCCCGAAGACGGCGACGAATTCGATCCAGAACGTCTGCCGCTCGGCCGCCTCGCGGCTCTGGCCGGCCCAGTCGCGGGCGAAGGCGATGGCATTCGTGCGGGGTCCGTTCCACGACAGGGGCATCGGCGGTACGCCGGGGGTGGCCGATTCTCCCCCGACCGGCGGGCGGTTGCGAGGCGTGAGACGGCCGTCATTTCGTAGGGTGGGTCGAGTCCGCGAGGCCCACGTCGGGTGTGCA
>JANPKP010000722.1:0-14099 GCA_031426095.1 Gemmataceae bacterium | reverse complement strand
GGTAGACGAGCCCAAGGGGTGGGTGGCGTTCTCCTGCTCCGACCCGGCCGCCGGGGTGTCCGACGTCCTCGGGGACGTGGCCGGGCGGTTCAGCCTGGGGACCGCCCCCCGCGCCGCGAGGGAGATCATCGGCGCGGGTCGGCAACAGGTCCGATCGGTGGCGGGCAACGTCGGGGCGTTCCACCTGCGAGCGTGGGCGTTCATGCGGACCGAGGCGTGGGCCTGGGGGCGGGCCGCGGGCGACCCGGTCGGGCACCGGAGCGGGTCTCCGTGGGATGACGAGGCACGGCGCCCCAGCCATGCCGACGAGCGCGGGGCGTGGCGGCGGGAATTGCTGGGGAATGTAATCCGGTCGGTACCGCGTCCCGGGCTGGCCGGCGCGGAACTCCGGGCTGCCGAGGAACGCCTGCTGAACCTGGCAGCGTGATCGTGCGGAAGTCGCGGAAAGAGCAGACTGGTGTTCGGTTTCACGCCCGCCGCGGACAAGCCCAACGTCGTCATCTTCCTGGCCGACGACCTCGGGTACGGGGACCTCGGCTGCTACGGCCACCCGCGGATCAAGACCCCGAACCTCGACGCCTTCGCCAAGGCCGGCGTCCGCCTGACGCAGTGCTACGCCGCGAGCGGCGTGTGCTCGCCGTCGCGGTCGGCGATCCTGACCGGCCGCACCCCGCGCCGCAACGGCGTCTACACCTGGGTCGCGGGGGGGAGCGAGGTCCACCTGCGGACCAGCGAAGTCGCGCTCCCCAGGCTGCTGAAGGAGGCCGGGTACGCCACCTGCCACGTCGGGAAGTGGCACCTCAACGGCAAGTTCAACGACCCGGCCCAGCCGCAGCCGAACGACCACGGGTACGACCACTGGATGGCCACCCAGAACAACGCCGGGCCGAGCCACAAGGACCCGGCCAACTTCGTCCGCAACGGCAAGGCGGTCGGGAAGCTGGAGGGGTTCTCGGCCCCGCTCGTCGCGGACGAGGCGATCGACTGGCTGACGACCAAGCGGGACAAGGCGAAGCCGTTCTTCCTCGCCGTGTGGGCGCACGAGCCGCACCTGCCGATCGAGACCGACCCGCAGTTCCAGAAGCCCTACGCGGACCTCGCCGAGGACGTCCGCCAGCACCGCGGGAACGTGTCGCAACTCGACCACGCCTTCGGCAGACTCATGACGGCCCTCGACGACCAGTAGTTGACCGACACGACGTTCGTGTTCTTCACGTCAGACAGCCCCTTCCTCTCCAGCCTCTCCCGGTTGTGGGTGAAGGGGGTCGGGTCGAAGGCGTCGTCGACCGGCTGCCGGTCGAGGAACCAGCGGAACAGGAGGCCGGTGTCGATCCGCGCACAGCCGCCGCTCGCTCCGGGCCGAGTACAGGTCCATCAGGAGGAGGGCCTCGAGCAGCCGCTCGGGCGGGACCGCTCGGCCGGCCGGTAGTGCCGTACGCCGCCTCGAACGCGGCAGACCTCCCGGCCAGCAGGCGGTCGATCCGCCGCTTGACGTCCCGGGGCGGGTGGTCGGGACGGATGCGGTCCTCGACCGAGAATGGGTGGAACAGCGGGAGTTGGTCGTCGGCGCGGCCGCCCATGGGCGATCCCGGGTGCCGATCCCGGGAGCGTAGCGAGACCGAGGCCGCTATTCAACGGCCTCTTTTTCAGCACCCTGCTAGCGCCGGACGGGTGAGGTCTCACTCACGACCGTCGAGTTGCCTCTGCTTGCGATACTCACTTGGAGTGACGCCGACTTCACGCAGGAAAACCTCGTAGAGGCGTTGAATGTCACCGAAGCCTACGGCGTTGGCGATCTCCGCGAGCGGCCTTCGGCTTTGGGACAACTCCCGTTTTGCCCGTTCGATGCGGATGCGGCGAATCTCGGTTGCCACAGGGCGGCCCAGGAACTTTCGGAAGTGATTATGTAGCGTTCGCGTCTCCGCGCCCACCGCCCGGGACACGTCGTCGGGGCCGATCCGCCGATGACTGTTGGCGGAAATGAACACGAGGGCGGCTGCCACGAGCTTGTCATCCACCGCGAAAAAGTCGGTCGATTCCCGTACGACTAGGCCCTGTGGCGGCAGCAGGATCGGCTCCCCGGGCGGCGGCTCGCCATCCATCAGGCGGTCGAGTAACTCGGCGGCGACCCTGCCGATGCGCTCGTAGCCCAGTTCGACACTGGTCAGCGATGGCCTGGGGTATTCACAGAGCGTTTCCTGATTCTGACCCGAGATGATCGCGACGTCTTCCGGCACGCGCCAACCGCGTGACTGACACATCTGCACCACGAGCCGGCCGATGGGCTCTTGCCCCACATAAACCGCGATCGGCGGTTGCCACGTCTTCATCCACCCTACAACGATCCGCTCCGTCTTACGCCAGTGTGCGAGGTCCTGCTCGGGCTTCTGCGGCATGATTGCCGAAGTGGTCGCGAAGCCGGAACCCGTGGCGATACGGACGATCTCCCCCACGACGAGAATTTCCATCTGGTTCTGACGTGATGTCAGCGTCCCGAAGTTGCGAAAGCCCCGCGACAATAGGTGCTCGGCACAGATGCGGCCCACCTCCTTGCCGTCGGGGAACACCCCGGGCAAAAGGTGCCGCGCGGCGGAACTCTGCCCGACATTGACCGTCGGGATCCCGAGTCGGACCGCTTCCTCCGCCAACGGCAGGCTGGCCCTGGCGATGATGCCGTCGTACGGGACCGACCTGCGATGTCGGGACTTCAACGTGTTGTGCGCGAATTCGTCGATGACCGACTGCCACCCGCGGGCCTCGGCGTACTGCTGCATCCCGGCAAAGATCGCCGCGTGTCGCTTGTACGGCCAGGCGAGGTCGAGCATAACGGCGACACGCCGAGCCTTCCCACCCATGTTCGGACTCCTCAATACCTCGCTTGGGGCAGCTCCGGTTACGGTTTCCAGGCGGCTTCGAGCTTCTTCGTCAGGGACCAACATGTCGTAGCCACGGGTCAGCGTCTGGTACAGGCTGAAGGAGTCGGTGCCGTTCTTGAACTTGTCGAATGCCAACTTATGCGATGTCGGCAGCGATTCGGGCTGAACCTTGGTGCCGCGGCAGTTGCCGCAGACGCGATTGTAGATTGTATTGCCCCGCTCGGACGCCTTCGTCGTCGAGGGCCGCGATCAGCCTGGCGTGATCGATCTCCTTCTCGTACTGGGGACCGCCCGATGCCCACTGGGCGGGCCGAAGCACTTTGGCCCTCGTCAGCCTCTGCTCGGCGGTCTCGAGGAAGTACTTCACCAGGTCGAGGAACTACTGGCGGTCCGAGAGTTGGTTCAACAATCCTTCGGGCACCAGATACCGGGTGCCTACGGCCCTCCTCTCGATGTCGGCGACCGCCACAATGACTCGCATCCCGCAGCCGACGGGTCGGACAGCGTCACGCGGCCGTTCTTCGCCTCAGCTATCAGGGCGTGTCTGGGAACCGAGCCGGGTCTCCCGCGCGGGGGAAGTTACGTCGATCCGGCCTACTCGGACCGGGGTCCGAGCTTTACCGCATTCTCCCAACGTGAGGCGCGCATAAACGCCGCAACGACATGGCCGGAAGGGGCTTGGGAAACCAACCCGCAAACATGGGGTACAGTTGACCCCGCATTTGGAAGCAACGCTCGACCCCGCCGCGACATCGGGCGTTACTAGGCAGGGTCGGGCTTAAGGGGTTACGTCGATCCACCCAGCGGCGCTTAGGGCCGCGGAATTTGACGCAAGTCCCGCCGCGGGGTGGGCCGCCGTCCGGGGGATCCCCGGGATCGGTTTCCAGACACACTCTCAGGCCAGTTAGCGTCCGACCGTCGGTCGTGGTGATGGTGACCGGCTCGTGCCCTTTCTCAGTGACCTTCGGGGAGCAGAACGGATTCAACCAGGTGTTCCGACTTGGTACCTTGCTCCGCCTTTGACTGGTCGGGGGCGAGACCCAGCCTCCCCGTCGTGACACCTGGTGTACGTGAGCACTGATTGGAAGAGAACCCCCCCGGGGCTGGCGTCGCCGCGTTCGGGGATCGCCCTCGCCGTGCGATCGAGCGGCTCAGTCCGATGCTTGCCCGAGAGGGCCTGTGGCTCGGCCGCCAAGTGGGATACGGCCATAGCCAGGTGTCAAGAGACTCGCAAACCACGCAGTTCCACCGAGCCGTCTCCGTCCACCTTTACGGCGTCGCCGCGACCACACGCCGATGGCGTCAAACGTGAACATCCACCACCCGAGGTCCGACGACCTCGGTCCGCAGTTTCAGGCCGAGACCGGGAGCGGCCCCCGCTTCCATAAACCCGTCCACGCGCTGCGGTGCCCCGGTGGCGGTACTCACGGTCACGTAGCTATTAAAGTCAGTGCTGGTGAAGCGGTACTCTTCCGGCGTGCTGTGTGCCAGGTGGGCGATCGCCGCGGTGGCGACATCCCCGCCCCAACTGTCCTCGAGCGTCATGGCGATGCCCATGCTCACGCACAGGTCGCGGACCTGCTTCGTCTTGGTCAACCCTCCGAGCTTACTGATCTTGAGGTTCACTGCGTCCATCGCGAGATCGGCCTTGGCCCTCAGCAACACGTCGAGGCCGTCGATGTTCTCGTCCAAGATGAAGGGGTGATCCGTACGCCGCCGCACGGCGAGGCACTCCTCGTAGGTGAGGCAGGGTTGCTCGATGTACACGTCGCAATCGCGCACGGCCCGGACGACGCGGACGGCCTCGTGTTGGGTCCAACCGGTGTTGGCGTCGGCCACGAGGCGGTCGCCGGGGTGCAGCAACCGGCTCACGGCCCGGATGCGTTCGATTTCCGTGTCCGGATCGCCGCCGACCTTCAATTGAAACCTCGTGTAACCCTCCGCGCGGTACCCAGCCACGCTCGCCGCCATCCGCTCGGGCGACTCCTGTGAGATGGCCCGGTACAACCGGACGCGATCGCCGAAGCGGCCGCCGAGGAGCGTGCAGACGGGCAGGCCGGTCGCCTGACCCAGGAGGTCCCAACATGCGATGTCGATGCCGCTCTTGACGTAGGCGTGCCCCTTGAGGGCCGCGTCCATCCGGTGGTTCAGTTTGAGGGGTTCGCGTGGGTCACAGCCGAGGAGGTGCGGCGCGAGTTCGCGCAACCCGGCCCGCACGCCGTCGGCATAGGCCGGCAGGTAGAACGGCCCGAGTGGGCATACCTCGCCGTAGCCGACGAGGCCCGTGTTCGTCTCCACGCCGACGATGGTACTGTCGAACACCGTGATCGATTTTCCGCCCGACCACTTGTAGCTGCCCTCCCGCAAGGGCAGGTCAATGCGATGGGCAAAGATGCGGGCAATTTTCATCGAGTATGTCTCGTGCGGCGGTTACTTCGAAGGCTTGAGCAGTTCCACCATGGCCCGGCCCATCGCCTCACCGACATTCATATATGTTTCGGCGTTGCCACCGTAATGGCTATTCCCGCTGCCCCCGAGCGACAACGGGTTGCTAAAGACCGTGGCGACGTTGCCTTTGAACTCCGGATACCTCCCGTTCGCACCGTCCACCGCGAGTTGGGCATCGAGAACCAACCGGCCGTTGCCCTGGCCGTCCTTCGTGGATTCACCCAGGGTGGCCAGGACGAACTTCGCCTGCGGGGCATTGAAATCCTTACGCAGCTGCTTGATGAACTTAACGAGATTCTGTTCATACCGGCCCGAATGCACGGCACTCCCGCCGTCCTTCTCGCCTTGCCAGAAGAAGAAGCCGGCAACCTCGTACTTCTTCGCGCCGGGGTAGTACTTCTCGAGATCCTCGAGCACCTTCTTGGCGTTGGCCACGTCGTCGTCGTACTGCTTTCCGGCGTACCATCCAATCGGCTTCGGTTCGGTCCCTTTCGCCCACGAGTCGGGTGAATCCTTGTAGCCGGCGTAGACCTTCCCATCGACCTCGAACCGCTCACTCCCCGGGGGCAAGAGGTCCCAACCCAAACTGCGGTTGCCGATGCAGCTCTTGAGGATCATCACCGGCGCCTCGGTGGCGTTCCCCAACTGGTGCCCGATCCCGTATTCCGGGCCCATCGTCTTACCTTTGACGGTCATCCACTCGTTGTTGAAGAGTTGCATCCCGCCGCCCTTGCCGACCATGACCCGCACGTTGCGTACGTCCCGCCGCTCCGTCCAGTTGCCCGCGTCGTCCACCAGGTAGGGGTACTTCTTCTTGGTTTTCACCGCGTACTCGAGCGACCCTTCCGGGCCCACGACCTTACCGAGTCCCACCATGTTGGATTGACCCATCAGGATGAAGACCTGCGCCGGCTTGGTCATGTCCGCGGGCTTGCCGTCGGGCCTGGGCAGGGCTTGCGGCGCGTCCGCCGCGTACGAAGGCGGAACGAACAGCCCCAGCGCGCACGCGGCGTGGATCATCACCCGACTCGCTCGACTTCTCATTTGGGACCCCTTTGGATAAACGGGCGTGGAGCCGCGGAGGGCCGCGGGCGGGTCACTGCCCGCTGCTCTTCAACGCGATCCTGATTTCACCGTCGTTGAGCCAGCGGGCGTCCATCGCCACCTCGCAGCCCAGGACCGTTTCCGTGTTGTAGCACGCCGGGAGAGGCCGGGACTTGTGGGTCACACGGATCTTGTACCAGCCGCACGCGACCCCGAAATACTTGGGGTCCGCCAAATACTCTTTGGCCATCGACATCCCCGCGAAGCCGCTCTCGGTCGTGGTACCGCTGGCCGGATGGAGGTCCGGGCCGAGGAACGGCTCCGGATCAAACAGGACGACCGCGTCGGCCAAGGCGGCGCCGTCCAGCGTGACCATGCACCTCACGGGCATTTCACCGACCCGCGTTTGCACCCAGCCGCCGATCCGGTCATCGACCTCCCGGGCGGTGACACGCTTGTCGTGGTCGGAATCCACATGCGCTATCGACGCGAGCAGCCCCGGCACGCGGATCAATTCGTCGCCGGCGATCGCGCCGTCGCGGTTGCCGTCGTAGGCCTCGAGGGCATCGGCCCCCGCACCCCCGCTGTAGTTCGGTGGGCGAATCCGGCCAGCGCCGCCCCCGCACCCGGCCGCGAGGGCGAACGCGGCCTCGGCGAGCGCCGTCCGGCGCAGGCGGCAGAAACACCTTCGCATCGTCATCCTTCCACTAATTGCCGGAGTCCGAGACCGTTTCCCCGTCGGCACGGTTTCCCAGGCGGTAATGGCTCACGGGATCGACCGTGTAGCTGAAAGACCGCACGCTACCGTCGCACAGGGCCATGTGGAAGCCGTCGTGGGGCCCGCCGAACGACTCTCGAGTGATGTCGCCCGTGCGGTCGCGGCGGGGCGAGTACGTCGCCGAGTTGATGGGGTCGTTGGGCTTGTAGTCGGTGCAGCGGAAGGTGTCGAAGTCGTGCCCGACCGACCAGCCCTGGTCGTTGCCGCTGGAACGGCCGTCCGCGTAGTACTCGGGGTTGAGGAACCGCTCCCCCAACAGGTAGGTGTTCGACGCCCCGTCCGACAACTCGACCAGGCGAGTCCCCGCCCGCGAGTAGATGACCCCGGTCAGGTTCGTGGAGTTGTAGCCACACCATCCACTGGTCGCGTTGCCGCCGTTGGCCGCGTAGTCCGACCGGGCGAACACGGTCGGCGCGTTGATGTTGCTGTATGCGGTGTACACGCTCATGATCGGCTCCGCACGCCCCCGCGTCGGGCAGATGAACGTCTTGACCACGGTGCCCATGATCGTCCGGTTCGTGTCCCTCCGCTGGGCGGCGGTCCCCCCCGCCCCGTGGTCGTGGAGGGACGACTGCTCAATGAACGGCAGTATGTTGAAGTGCCAGCCGCCGACCTGGTTCCTGCTGAAACCCAGGTCGGGGTCGCCGACGTTCCTGTAGTTCAGGCCGTTGACCGGAAGGTGCTTGAAGCTCGACTCGTGCAACAGGCAACCGAGTGCCAATTGCTTGACGTTGTTCCGGCAGGACGCACGGTTGGCCCCCTCCCGCACCTTCTGCACAGCCGGTAGGAGCAGGCCAATCAGGACCGCGATGATGGCGATCACGACCAGCAGTTCGATCAGGGTGAATCCGGAAATCCGTTTATCTCGAACATCCATATTTCACCATCTGACAGGAATCTGGTGCTTGAAGTCATCATTGTGAGAACCGCGGGTCCAGGCGGTTTCGCCGTTCGATTCGGGCCGTCCAGGGCTCCGAACGCATCGTCACGCCCGGCAACTACCGTCCGCGGCGGCGGCCCCAGCCGGCGAGGCCCATCCCGGCCGCAGCGAGGCCGAGGACCGTCCCCGGTTCGGGTACGGGTGTGAAGCTGTAGAGGGCAACGCTGTTACCACCGGTGCTCAGATCAAGGCCCGTGCTGTCCGACGTGTAACTGATCAGGAAGTCAAAAAGGCCGTTCGTCGTGGTTCCGGACGTCGCGGAACCGAATTGGCCGCTGAGATCGTTTCCGGTTTGGTTGTTTACGATCACGTATACGTCGGTTCCGGTCGGCGTGTAACCGCCCGTAAGCGTCACACTCAAAGTTCCGTTCAACGCAATGGCGCCGTTCCCGAGTAGAGTGAGCTGGCTGTAGGTCGGGCTGCCGGTGTCAAATGGAGTTCCCGCGGCGTTTGCGGCGTTGATCGTCGCCCTAAAGAAGGATCCGCTACTCATCGTCACGGGATTGTTTGTGGCAGCGGTTCCGACCGTCAGTACACCGAGGCCGGTTGCCCCGCCCGGCGTCAAGCTTGCCCCTGTGGCGACCGTCAAGCCATTGTTGGCGGCCGGAGCGATGAACCCGGTCCCGGCGAGATTCGACGTACCCGAAACCGTAATGGCATTGGTGCCGGTGCCCGAACCGGTTGCGTTCGCAACCGAAAGCGTCCCGGCGTTCACCTGCGTCGGCCCTGTGTAGGTGTTCGCGCGGGAGAGGGTTAGTGTGCCGGTGCCGATCTTGGCGATCGCACCACCGGCGCCGGAAATCACCCCGGCATAGGCGGCCGGGCTGGAGTTGTCGCCCCCGATCGTCAAGGTCGCCGCCCCGAGGACCACGTTGCCGCCTGTCGTGCCGCCGCCGGTGAGCGAACCGATCTGGGTGTTGAATCCGGTAATGTTCATGACGGCCGACGAGACGTCCGCCAGGATGATCGCCGAATTTCTGCCGAAGGCACCGCTGACATTGGCCACGGAGACCACCCCGGCCTGGAGAGCACCCGCGTTGATGGTGGTTGCACCGTTGTAGGTGTTGGCACCAGTGAGGATCACCCGACCGCCGCCGGTCTTGGTGAGGCCGGCGGTACCGCTGCTGGTGCGGATCACCCCGGAAAGGGTGAAGCCGCTGGTGGTCGCGGTATCGGTGTTCTGCGTCGAGGTAATGGTGCGGGTGGACCCGTTGAGGTCGATGTTGTTGGTCAGCGTGCCCTTGCCGTTGGCATTCGCGGTGGACGCCCCAGCAACGAGGACGGTCGGGTTGAAGTAGGTGGTGCCCCAGACGAGTTCGTTGTTGGTCTGGCCGGTGATGGTGAATGACGAACCGGTGGCCCCCTGTCCGCTGAAGCCGCTGGTGCCGCCGAGGATCTGGATCTGCCCGGCTCCCACGCCCAGGGTCCGTGTAAATGAGTTGCCGAAGTATTGTTCGATGTAGCCGCCGTTAATGGTGATGTTTCCGTTCCCGGAGCCGAAGCCGGCGGTGCCAATCAGGACGCCACCACCGTTGATGGTGACCGGCCCGACGAAGGTGTGAGCGGGGTTGGCCGCACCGCTGAGAACGAGGTAGCCCGATCCGCTCTTGGTGAGGCTGTAGCCCGCCCCGAAGTCGGAGATGACGCCCGTGACGTTCAGGGTGGCGCCCGATGCGACGGTCCAGGTCTGGTTCGCCGCGAGGCCGACGTTAGCACTGATGGTATGGGTGCCGCTGGCGTTGTTGAGGGTGATCCCGTTGCCCGCGGCATTGCCGTTGACCGCGGCGGCCTCGATGACCAGCATGCTGGCGAGGGTGCCGGCCGATGCCGTGCCCGCCGAAATCGTGGTGCCCGTAGTGGCGGAGGTTCCATACGTCAGGCTGTTGATATTCGTGCTGCCGTTGAGCGGCGACGTGCCGATCGCGGAATTGATGGTGACGTTCGACTGATAGTCCGGCACCAGTCCGCCGGTGAAGTTGGCTCCCGCGGTCCACGAGGGGTTCGATCCTGATAGGGTCGTGTTGCCGACCGCGCTGGTCACCTGGGTGGTGGTGAGCTTGAGTGCCGTGTCGGTGGTGTCGGAAAGCGAGAAGGTCTGGCCGAAAGCACGGGTAGTGGCGAGTCGGAACTGACCGCCGCCCGGCGTCAGACTGGATGCGGCTGTGAGAATGTCGTAGGTGCCTGCCGCGAGCCTGCTGGCCGAGCCACCGAGTTGATTCACACTCACGACGACCGCACCACTGGTCGTCATGCTGAAGGCACCGGTCGCGGCAATCGTGTCCGTCGTTGAGCCGGCACTCGCGAGGTCGAAGAAGAAATTGTTCGCCCCTAAAGCACCGGTGCTGGACAGCGTGCTGCCAAGGGTCAGGCTGCCCACCGAGCCGTCCACGAGGTTCATGCCGGCAGAGCCGCTAGCTGTGACCGCACCGCCGAGGCTGCCGGCGTTGCCGCCGAGGGCGCCGCCGGAGACCGTCACGTTGCCGGTGGCCCCGCTGGAGTCGCCGGTGATGCGAAGGATGCCGCCGGAGACGGTGGTCGTGCCGGTGTAGCTATTGATACCGGAGAGCGTCCAAGTACCCGACCCAGTCTTGGCGAGGGTCAGTACCTTCGGTGTTCCATCTGCGGAGTTCAGCACGTTGCCCGAGATCAGGCTGCCTCTTGCGGCGCCGTCCAACGTCAGCGTGGTCGTGCCCCCGCTTCCAGCAGTTTGCCGGACCGTGGCAGTGACGATCACTGGCGCATCAGCCTGCACGCGGGCCGCATAAGCGGTGTTCGATGCGGCTACCAGGTTGACGTTCAAGTTTGCGAGCTGGAGCTTGTAGTCGTTCGCACCGGTAACGAGCAGGACGATTCCTTGAGTTACGTTGGCCGCACCTTGGGTGAAATTCATATTCCCCAACTGGATGGTGCTGCCGGTTTGCGTGCTGGTGCTGGTACCGCCGTTGCTAACGCTGTTGTTGCCGACGAACACAGCCATCGCGTTTTGCGAGCCGTTGCTGTTGGTGAAGGTCAGGTTCACTGTCGATCGGGAGACCGGAGCGGCAGAGTCGTCCAGCAACTTGATGACGCCGAAACCGCCCGATCCGCCGACATGGGTCTGAGTTATGAAGGTGTTGGACGAGAGCGACTGCATTCCCCGGAAGACCAAACTGCCGGTGCCGGGATTACTGAAGGCGTTAACAGTCGCCCCGCTGTAGGTGTTGGTTCCTGAGAGGTTCAGCGTGCCGCCGCTGACGGTGCTGACGTTGAGCCCCCCGGTATGGCTCATGTTGCCGGAGATCGTCCAGGTGCCGGTGCCGGTTTTGCTCAACCCGCCCGTTGGCAAAGCGGGCAAATTCTGGGTGATTTCCCCGCTGCCGGTCCCGCTCAAAATGAGCTGACCGGTCTGAGTAGCGGCATTCGACGTCATCGCGCTGGTGAATCTCAAAAGGCCGCTGCCGTTGGCAGTGAGCGTGTGTGAGGCAGTGCCGTTGAATTGCCAATTGATCACGCGGTCGGTCGTCTCGCCCGTGCCGACGTAGGTCAGGTTGACTCCCGCCTGAATGCCGCCGTTTCCGACGTCGATCGTACCGTTCGATACCGATGTGGGAGCCCCCAGGGAACTGGAGGCCACGCCGCCAACGACGCTATTGAAGGAGGACACCGTTGCCGTAAAGCCGGTGGCCGTCTGCGGCTGGAACGACGTCCTCCCGGTGTACGTGTTGTCACCCGTCAGCGTTATGTTCCCGGACGACCGCTTGACGAAATTGCCCGCCCCGCTGATGACCCCGCCGAGCGTCTGGGCGGAAGTGCTGAACATCATGAATGTGGCACCGCCGGAGATGGCGATGTTTCCCGCGTAGCTGCCGTTGTTCAGCGTGGTGGCCGTGTTGCCACCCACCAGCAGGATGCCGCCCGTCACGCTGATCGACCCGGGGTTGAACGTGTTGGTGGTGGAGTTCAAGACCAGCGCGCCCGTCCCGGCCTTGGTGAAGTTGGTGCCGGCCCCCGATAGGGTGGACGTCACGAACTGCCAGGTCCCGGAGGTGAAGGGGGTAGCACCGTTGGCGATGGTCGGGGCGGCGGTGTTGACCGTGACCGTGGATGCCGCCGCGAGGTCGATCGTGCCCCCGCTGAGCGTGACGCTCCCCGACTGCGAGCCGTAGGTGATGGTGCCGGCCGAGACGGTGCCCGAGACGGTGATGGTACCCGTGGCGAGGCCGAAGCCCGCCGTGTTAGTGCCGAAGTTGAGGGCGTCCGTGATGGCGGTGGTGATCGGGGTCCCGAGGGTGTTCGGGCTCCCGGCGGTCCCGCCGAGGGGGTCGTTGTTCCACAGGGTGCTGCCCGCCGACGACCACGTCCCCCCCGCGGTGCCCAAGCCCGAGGTCGCAGTGTTGTTGTCCCAGTAGTACGGCTGGGCCTCCGCGGCGGGGGCCGCGGCCAGCAGAAGTCCGGCGGCGGCGAGCAGAGTCGAGAGCGACGCCTTCATTATTCCCCTCTTGCGACACCGTTTGCGGGAAGCCGACACCATATCTATTTCTCAACAGTCGCGATGATACTTGCGAACTTTCACGAACCCGAGAAAAATATTAACGATTTTCAGAACAGCTTGCACGTGCCCGTCCTTCTCCACCCCGCCGGGCGGGCACTTCACCGCCCAGTCGGTCGCCGCCGTCCTCCGGAACCTGTGGGGGCACCTGCGGGGGAAGACATCGTGGCGTGGGACGTGGCGGGAGCCACGAAGGGCCGGCCATCCGGGAGGGGCTCGGGCGGACCGAGCGGCTGGGGTCGGAGCGGCGGCCGGCCTACGCCCCCGACCCGGACCCGGGAGAGGCGGTGGGGTCGTGGCCGAAGTACGGGCCGCTAGTGGACGATGTCGCGCCCGACACCTCGGGACCGGATGACGGGGCGTTTGGGCATTTTGGGGAACTGAAGCTCGATTACGACTCGTTGCGAGCCTTGTGGGACGGGTCCGATCTCCCCTTCCCGCTAAAGGGCTAACGTACACAAGGCTCGCAACCTACCGGTCAGTTACAGTGAATCGGTCGGCGAGGCGGTCGTCGTGAACCGCTATCCTGCTGCCGACGCCGGTCATCGGACGTGACCGCGCCGTGGGAGTTCTTGCCGGGTTATTGACCGGCCCGTTGCCAACCCCGCCGCGGGAGTTCTGCCATAACAAGTGACGCACCGCCCGCCGGCCGCGACCCAGTCCCGTGCCCGGTCTGCCGACTTCAACGCTGGTTGTGCGTCTGCGCCGAGGCCCCGCGCCTGGTCATCCGCACCCCGCTTCTCGTCATCGTCCATGTCCACGATCAGGGGCGGACGAGCAACACGGTCCGCCTCCTCGCCCTCGCGGTCCGCGACGTGACCGTCCTCCAACACGGGGCGTACCCCGCCCCGGCCGACCCCTCGGCTCATGTGTCCGCGGGCGTAACTCCGATTGTGCTCTTTCCTGGCCACGGGGCCAAACCCCTTACGCCGGACCTCGTCGCGGCCCTGCCGTCGCCTCCGGCCCTCGTTGTTCCGGACGGCAACTGGCGTCAGGCGAGCGGCATGGTGAAGCGATTGCCTCTGCTCGCCGGGGCCGTGAAGGTCGCGCTCCCCGCCCGGGACTTCGCCGGCACGGCCCTTCGTCGCAACCTCCCGGGGGGGCGTATGTCGACCTACGAGGCGGTGGCCCAGTCCCTCGGCATCCTGGAGGGCGAGGCGGTCGCCGGCCCGCTCATCGACTTCTACCGGAAGGCCACGGACCGGATGTTGTTCGTCCGCGGCAAGCTCCGTCTCGGTGACGTGTACGGCGGGGTGGATGATTCGGGGCGGGCGAAAGCGAGGTCGTAGGCGTTGGTTCGCCCGTTTCCCCCGCCGGGGAAAGGGCTAACGGCAGCGTTGCCGGGCTAAAAGACTGTCCCATAAGGGGTGTTATGCCGCCACCCGATAGTGAAACTCGGCATCCAGGCCTTTCGGTTCCAATCGGTTGAGCATCAGGTGGATCATGGCCAGCTTGACGAACGCCTCCGACGACCGCACCGTCTTC
>JANPKP010000721.1:0-6363 GCA_031426095.1 Gemmataceae bacterium | reverse complement strand
GCCTCCTGCAGCGACCAGCCGTTCTTCGCGTTCCGGAGCTTCTCGTACTTCTCCGACAGGTGCGTGACGACGTGCATCCGCGTCGGGTTGAGGTAGAGGAAGAACGGCTTGCCGTCGGCCTTGGCCTTGTCGATGAACTTGAACGACAGGTCGCGGATCTCGTCGTCCACCGTCTCCATCCGCTTCGGGTAGAGGGTGCCGGCGTCCTCGACCCTCTGCTTGCCGACCTTGCCCCACCTCGGCATCACGGTCGGGTCGTCCTTGTCGGAGGCCCACGAGTGGACCATGTTCCGCGGGCCGACCCGGTCGAGCAACTCCTGCGGGTAACCGGGGTGCGACGGGTCTTCCATCGCGTCGAGGTGGTACAGGTAGCCGAAGAACTCGTCGAACCCGTGGACGGTCGGCAGGAACTCGTTGAGGTCGCCCAGGTGGTTCTTGCCGAATTGCCCGGTGGCGTAGCCCAAGTCCTTGAGGGCGGTGGCGATCGTGCAGGCCTCGGCCGGGAGCCCGGTCTTGGCCCCGGCCTGGCCGACGGTCGTCATGCCGGTGCGGATCGGCAGCTCGCCCGTGATGAAGGCCGCCCGCCCGGCCGTGCAGCTCGCCTCGGCGTAGTAGTCGGTGAAGAGCATCCCCTCCTTGGCGAGCTTGTCGAGGTGCGGCGTCTTGCCCCCCATCATGCCGCGGTGGTAGGCCCCGATGTTCCACACCCCGATGTCGTCGCCCATGATGACGACGATGTTCGGCTTCTTGCCGGCCGCCTGGGTCAACTTCACCGGCACCTCGCCGGCCGGCTTCCCGGCGGCCAGGCACGCGGCCCGGTCGGCCCCGTCGCAGCACGGCGAGACCCCGGCGGCCGGGGCCGCCGGCCGCACCTCCGAGCCCCGGGCCGCCTCCGCCCGCCGGGCCGGGTCGAGCCGGCCGGACGCCACGCCCCACCCTCCGGCCGCCCCTGCCGCCAGCGCGACGAGGACTGGCAACCGCGAACTCCGCATCATGGAGACACTCCTGGTTGAGAATGGGCCGCCGGGGTCACTTCGCCCCGGCGGCCGGGAAGACGGCCTTCCAGTCGTCCTTCATGTCCGCCACCACCCAGCCCCGCTTGGGGGCGGCGTCGAGCGCCTTGTCGAGCCGGCCGAACGGCGAGGCTCTGTCGTAGGCGTACTCGTGCTCAGCGTCGGTGTGGTGGACGAGCAGGCCAAACCGCGGGCCGGGGCCGGCGGTCGTGTATTCGAGCATCTGGAAGTCGCCGTCCGAGTTGCCGAACGCCATCACCGGCCGGCGGCCGATGAACTTGGCGATGGCCACCGGCTTGCCCGGCCCGTCGTCGAGGAAGTCGAGGGCCGGTTCGATCACCACCGCCGGCTTGCCTCCCCGGACCTCGTATTTGGTCTTGAAGGTGCTGCCGACGATCTGCTCGGGCGGCACCCCGTACACGGCCGCCGTGAACGGCCGCATGAACTCGACCGTGCCGCCGGAGACGATGAACGTCTTGAACCCGTTGGCCCGCAGGTGGGCCAGCAGTTCGAGCATCGGCTGGTAGACGCATTCGGTGTACGGCCGCTTGAATCGGGGGTGCTTGGCGGTGGCGAGCCAGTCCCGCACTGTCGCCTCGAACTCGTCCACGGTCATCCCCGTGTGGGTGGCCAGCACGAGTTCGACGAGGCCCTTGTGCCCGCCGGCGGCGAGGGCCTTGAGGTCGCCGTCGAGCACGGCCCGGAACGGCGGCGTCGTCTTCCACGCGGGGTGTTTCGGGGCGAGGGCCTTGACCCGGTCGAGGGCGAACGCGAGCTGGACGTACATCGGCTGCTCGCACCACAAGGTGCCGTCGTTGTCGAAGACGGCGACTCGCTCGGCCTGCGGAACGAAGTCGGGCGAGCCCTCGCGCGTGACCCGGGCCACGAAGTCGAGGAGGGCCTTCTTGGGGGCGGTGTCGTGCCAGGAGGGGAGCGGGTCGGCGGGTGGGGCGGCCGCGAGGGGGCCGCCCAGAACTACCGTGACCAGGGCGGCGGAGAGACGCACGGTTGAACCCCTCGTGACCGCGGGGATGACACCCGCAGAGTCGGCGACATTGCCGAGGGGGGATGATTAGAGATCGTTGACCACCCGAACGTCGCGTTCAAGTGAAAAGCCGGGGAAACCCGACTTTCAGGCCGGGGCTGACAGCCCGTTCCTGCTTTTCCTGGCGGGTGCGGGAGCGGGCGGCAGATGTCGTGGGTCGGCATCCGGATCGGGAGAACACGATACGCCGGACGCGGGAGAATCCGGCCTCACTCCGGAGGGGCCGACCGCACGCAGCGGAACCCGAGGTGGGACATGCCCGTGTCCGGCGGGGTGCCGCGGCGGGCGGCCGGGCGGTAGCTCTCGCAATAGCTGGCGTGGCACAGGAACGACCCGCCGCGGGTGACGCGGCCGGGGGCGTGCGGGTGGTTCGGGTCTAACCCGGCGGCCGGCCCCAGCGGGTTCACGATTTCCCCGGTGCCGGCGCGCCGGGCGTACTGATCGACCCGATACCAATCGGCGCACCACTCCCAGACGTTGCCGGCCACGTCGTAGAGCCCGTACCCGTTGGGCGGGTAGCTCCTCACGGGGGCGGTCCACTCCCAGCCGTCGGCCCGGGTGTTGCGGTGGGGGAAGTCGCCCTGCCAGATGTTGGCGAGCTTGCTGTCGTCGGCCGGCGGGTCGTCGCCCCACGGGTAACGCTTGCCGGCCAGCCCGCCGCGGGCCGCGAACTCCCACTCGGCCTCCGTCGGCAGCCGCTTACCGGCCCACCTGGCGTAAGCCGCGGCGTCGTCCCACGAGACCTGGACGACGGGGTGGTCGTCCCGCCCGTCGAGGTTGCTGCCCGGCCCTTCCGGGTGTTTCCAACTCGCCCCGGGGACGAACCGCCACCACGCCCCCGGGTCGGAGAGCGGGACCGGGCCGGCCGGCGGCGTGAACACCATCGACCCCGGGACGAGGCGGTCGGCCGGCGGCCGCGGGGCGTCCGGCGGGAGCGACTTCCTCAACTCCTCCCACTCCGGCTTCCGCTCGGCCGTGGTGACGTACCCGGTGGCGTCGGCGAACGCCCGGAAGTCGCGGTTCCTGACTTCCGTCTCGTCCGCCCAGAAGCCATCGACCCGCACGAGGTGGGCAGGCCGCTCGTTCGGCTGGCGGGCGTCCACCGACCCCATGCCGAACTCGCCGCCGGGCACCCAGCGCATGCCGGGCGGCGACTCCCGGGGCAGCCACCGCGTCAGTCCGAAAGCAGCGAGGAAGGCGACCGCCCCGACGGCGGCCACGAGGGCCAGCCGCGACAGGGGGGAGCGGACCGCCGGCGGGGGAGCTGTGCGAGGGTTGGGCATGGTGGCGACATCTTACGGCCCGAACGGGCCGGGCTCACGCCGAAAGCCGTCAAGACGGCCGCGTGAGCCCCGGGCGGGCGAAACGCGGCAGCCCACGCCGCACCCGTTCGGCGAGGCGCGAACGGACTTCGACGTGGTCCGTCGCGGCACGGACGCCGACGGCGGGGAGGGCGAGGACGAGGCCGATCAGGACGAGGGCGGCGAGCGTGTTCACCTTGTAGGACAGGAAGACGATCGACAGCTCGCGGCCCGTCACCTCCCGGGCGAAGACGTAGACGAGGACGACGACGGCCGCGATCCCGACGGCGTTCCGCCGCAGCGGCCAGTGGCCGTTGATGAGCCGTTCGTACCCGTCGCGGCACACGAGGTAGGCGGCGGGGATGCAGAGCGTGAGGTGCTGAATCCACGTCATCGGCGACAGGATGGCGCACAGGGCCGTGAGGGCCGCGGCTTCGCGCACGGTGTCGGCGGCCGGGCCGTCGGCCCAGCGGCGGCGGAGGTAGCGCCAGCCGACGACGTAGAGCAGGAGGCTGGCGACGACGGCCTTCGCCGCCCGGTCGGCGGTGGCCGGCGGGAGGTCGAGGAACTGGACGAAGAGCGGGTGGCTGAGATAGAGTGGGTGGTCCGGCGGGTACGTCTGGAACAGCCTGCCGAGGGAGATCATGAGCCCCTGGTTCTGGTGGCGGGGCGGCTCGAAGCCGTTCTCCGTCGGGTTGCCGAGGTTGCCGTTGGCCCGCGTCAGGGCCACGAACGCGGCGTTGACCTCCCCCGTCGCCTCCCAGCCGATGAAGGCGGCCGGCGACACGCTCAGGGCGGCGACCGTCACCCCGGCCGTCGCGCACGCCCGCCACCGCCCGGTCAGGCCGAGGACCGGCACCAGCAACAGCGGGCTCGCCTTGAAGACGATCGCCACCCCGAGCCAGACGCCGGCGGACTTCTCACGCCCGCGGCGGCAGAGGTCGAACACGGCGGTGAGCATGAAGAGGAGCATCAGTTGCAGGCCGCAATCGTCGAGGTCGCGGACGACCCACGGCAGGAGCAGGAAGACGGCCCCGCTCGCCGCCGCGAACGGCACCCCCGTCGAAACCGGCCGGCCGCCCCGGGCCATCCGCTCCCAGACGACGAGCGAGGCGGCGAGGGCGGCGAGGCCGAGGAGGTAGCAGGCGGCCCGGAAGCTGTAGTACGGCAGCCACGCCAGGGTGGCGTTGAGCGTGCTGCGGCCGGCGGGGTAGGGGACGTACCAATAGTGGTACGGGTGGGGCGGCGAGGGCACGTCTTCGAGGCCGACGAGCCGGCGGCCGTTGTGGAAGTGGTTGGCCACGTCGTTCGTGCGGACGAAGACGGCCTGGTAGCCCTCGATCAGGACGACGGCGGCGAGCGCGGCGAAGACGGCCCTCCGGAACCGCGGGGTGGTGAACCAGACCGCCGGGGGCGGGACGGGGGCGGGTGTCTCGGGCATCGTCGTCCTTGATCCGGGGGCGCTCCTCCGGAGCGCGATCCAGCCGGCCGCACGATACGGGCGGCTGCGGCGGTGCGTCAACCCCGCTTGCCCAGCCCCCGGCGGTCAGTCGAACCACTCGTCGGCCTCGTCGAACGGCGGCACCACGAAGTTCAGGATGGTCATCTTCCCGACGGCCCGGTGGCGGACGCCAGGCGGGATCATCACGGCCACGCCCGGCTTAACCGGCACCGGCTCCCCGTCGAGTTCCACCGCCGCCCCGGGGTCGCACTCGAGGACGTAGTACGTTTCGGTCTGCACCTTGTGGTAGTGCGTCCGGGCGTCGGCGAGGATTTCGACGCGGTGGACGCTGGCCGCTGCCCCCGGGAGGTCGGCGAACGCCCGCCGGGCCCACCCGCACGGGCAGCGGACGGGCGGGAGGGCGGCGATGTCGGCCACCGCCGCATTCGGGGTGGAAACGGCGGGGGTGCTCATCGGCGTCGGGCCTCGTCGGGTGTGATCGCGGCGGCCGGCGTGTTTTCGCTTGCTTGACGCGAGGGGTTAACGCTACTCTACGAGCACCGTCGATTCTCGCGCCCGAACCCGACCCGTCACGCCGACCCCGGCCGCCACGGTGCCCCCAGGGTGACGACGCGAACCCCGCCGCGGTCGCCGACCGCCGCGGGCCCGCGCGTGGTCCCGTGAAAGGTCGGTCCGATGGTCCTCACCCCAGGCCGTGCCCCCCGTGCCGCCTCCCGCCGGCCAGGCCGCGTGTGCGGAACACTTCTGCTCGCTCTGGCCTTCGCGGCCGGTCTCGCCGCCCAGGAGCCGGCCCCGCCCGCCCCCCCCACGGACCCGAAGCCGGTCGACAACTCCGACCCGGCGGCGGACCCGAAGCCGGCCGACAAGGCCGACCCGGCGGCGGACCCGAAGCCGGGTGACCCCAAGGTGCCCGACAAGGCCGCCCCGCCGGCCGGGCTCGACCCCAAGCAGGTCGCGGACGCGGCCGACAAGGGGGTCGAGTTCCTCCGCGCCTCGCAGAACCCGAACGGGTCGTTCGGCCCGGGCAAGGGGCCGGGGTCGGGCGACGGGTGGCAGGTCGGGTACACGTCGCTCGCCTGCATCACACTCATCGAGTGCGGGACGCCGCTGACCGACCCCGGACTGCTCCGGGCGGCCGAACTGGTGCGGGCGAACGCCGCTAAGCTGGAGACGACCTACGAGGCGGCCCTAGCCATCCTCTTCCTCAACCGGATGAACAACCCGAAGCGGGACGACCGGATCATCCAGACGCTCGGGGCCCGGCTCATCGCCGGCCAGTCGGCGACCGGCGGGTGGGGGTACAAGGTCCCCAAGCTCGACGAAATTCACGGCCTCCCGATGCCCAACTCTTACACGGCCGGTCAACCCTTGGCCCAGTTGCAAGGCAAACAACTAGTCGCCCATCGTCCGATGTTTAAGTTCGCACAGCACGGCCGTAGCGGTCAGTGGATGAGCGGTCTATTGCCGTGGCACCACAAACTCGCCGACGACATTTGCATCGTACGGTCGATGGTGACGGAGCAAATCAACCACGATCCGGCC
>JANPKP010000720.1:0-30547 GCA_031426095.1 Gemmataceae bacterium | reverse complement strand
TCTTCATCGACGAGATCGACGCCGTCGGCCGGATGCGGGGGGCCGGGGTGGGCGGCGGGTCGGACGAGCGGGAGCAGACGCTCAACCAAATCCTCAGCGAGATGGACGGCTTCCAGCCGACCGAGACCGTTAACGTGATGGCAGCCACCAACCGGACGGACGAGCTGTATTCCGCCCTCCTGCGGCCCGGCCGGTTCGACCGGCACGTGACGGTCGACCGCCCGACGTGGAAGGGGCGGCTCGAAATCCTCAAGGTCCACACCCGGAACAAGCCGCTCTCGGACGAGGTCGACCTGGAGCGGATCGCCCGCAACATGACGGGCATGAGCGGGGCCGACCTGCGGAACCTGTGTAACGAGGCCGCCCTGCTCGCCACCCGGGGGAACAAGAACCGGCTCGACCAGGTCGATTTCGACCGGGCGGCCGACCGCGTCCGGCTCGGGGCGACGAAGGACGAGCCGTTCACGGCCGAGATGAAACGGCGGACGGCCGTCCACGAGGCCGGGCACGCCCTGGCCGCGTGGCTGGAGCCGAAGGCCGACAAGATCGACCGGGTCTCGATCATCCCCCGCGGCGGGGCCGGCGGCGTGACGATGTTCCAGCCCGACGAAGACAAGGTGGACCGCTCGACGAGCGAGTTGCAGGCCCACCTCGTGGTGGCGATGGGCGGCCGCTCGGCCGACAAGCTGGTGTTCGGCGAGTCGCTCTCCGGGGCCATCGGCGACCTCAAGCAGGCGACCCGCATCGCCCGCATGATGGTCACGCAGTTCGGCATGAGCGACCGCCTCGGCCCGGTATGGTACCGCTTCGGCGAGGAGCACGTCTTCCTCGGCAAGGAACTCCACGACGGCCGAGACTTCAGCGAGGGGACGGCGAAGATCATCGACGAGGAGATCCAGCGCATCCTGTCGGCGGCCGAGGCCCGGGCCTTCACGCTGATGAAGGAGAACCGCGACAAGCTCGACCGGCTGACGGAAGCCCTGCTCGTCCACGAAGAGTTGGACGACAAGCAGGTGGAACTCGTGTTCCAGGGCGTGCCCCTCCCGCCCCCGACGCTCGACGCCCCGAAGGCCGCCGCGAAGCCTGAAGCCCCGCCCGAAGTGCAGCCCGCCGCCGAACCCGAGCCGCGCGGCCCCGGTCTGGCGTTCGGCGGGGCCTGACGCATGAAGTCCCGCCTCCCGGCTTCGTCGTTCTACGGCCTCATCGTGTTCGGCGTGCTGGCCGGCGTGGGACTTGCGGCGTTCGGGGCGTGGCTCTACCTCGAAGCCGGCGACCGAGTGCCCACAGGCCGCCGCATCTGGGCCGACTTGGGGGCGTCGTTCGTGGTGCCGGTGGCGGTGATGGTGGGCGGCACATTCGGCGGGCTCGCCGGTTTGGCGGCCGCCGTGATCTCGGAAAAGTGGTCGCGGAAGTGAGAAAGCCCCGGGACGGCCGTCCCGGGGCTTTTCGTTGCTACTGGTTCAGCGGCATCCACTCGCCCACGTCGAACCGCGAGTGCGGCGACACCGCCGGGTTGCTCGTGGCCTCGTAGTACGCCGGCAGGCAGGCGGCCATCAGCTCCTGCACCTGCTCCGGCTTCAGGCAGCCGTGCTCGCGGCAGAACATGAGGTCGGTGGCCGCCCCCTGCACAGGCACCGTCAGGGCGGTCGGCACCACCCGCTTCACGTCCTTCACGAACGCCACGCCGGCGTCGCTGTCCGGAAGCAGCACGAACGTCTGTTCCTCGCCCGCCGTCGTCCCGCACGGCGGGGCGGCCCGCCGAAGGTACTCCTCGATCCGGGCCCCGAGTTCGACCCCCTTCGCCCGGCACGCGGACACTTCCACCTCGATCACGTCCGTGACCGGGAGGAGGTCGCCCAGGAAGGCCGTCGTTTGCTCGACGAGCGGGGCGAGCAGCAGTCGTGCGAGGTCGGTGTTCGTGTGGCAAAGGGCGGTCAGCCCGCCGCGGGGTTCGAGGACGAGTTTCTGGAGGGCGTTCTCTAGCCGCAGTACGTCGGCCGGCTGGACCGTCTGCACCACCCGGGCGGCCGAGCGGTCGATGTGGTTCTCCCCGCTAGGAAGGACCACCCGCAGGGTGTTCGTCGGGTGCAGGGTCTGTTGCAGTGCCTCCTCGGACAACTCGAACGGCGTGTCGCCGCCGGCGAGGTGCGAGGTCAGGTCGGACACCGGCGAGTCCATGATCCGCACGAGGTGTTCGAGCCGCGCACGGCAGAAGGCGAGGTCGCGGAGCCGCTCCTCGACGCGGGCCCGGAGCTTGCGGTAGAACTGGGCCGTCGCCTCGATCATGTCTTCTTGCAGCCGCAGCCTGGCGAACGCCCGGAGTTGGTCGAGGAAGTGACGCATCGACCGGCTCGACCTGCCGCCGAAGAAGCTGAACGCCCCCGACCCGGCCTGGCAGGCGTCGAGGGCGGCCTGCACGTCGTTGCGGGCCTGCTGACTCTTGTGGGCGTGCTGCTGGCCGCGGGCCTCCAGTGTCTTCGCCGCCTCCGCGCACAGCCCGGCGATCCGCGTGAGGGCCAGTTCGACGGCCGCCACCCGCCGGCCCGGCTGCTCCTCCAGCGGGCGAGTGATCTCGGCGAACTCGTTCCCCCACATATCGGCCGCCCGGCGGATGGCGTCTTCCAGCGCCCGGCTCACCCGGCTGCGGCGGACGGTGCTGTCGGCCTCGGTCGTGGGGCGGGTGCCGACGAACTCGCGGGCCTGGTCCCAGACGTTCCGCGCCCAGTGCCCGGCCTCGGCCCGGCGGGCGGTCCCCTCGATCTGGTTGTCGAGGCCGGTCAGCCACCGCTCGATCTGATCGGCCGGCCCGCCGTCGGCCCCCTTCACCGCCAACTGCTCGATCTGCCGCTGGACCACGTCCGGCTTGAGCCGGGCGTCGCCCATCACCTGGGCCACGAGCAGGTCGGCGGCCACGGTGTCGGCCGGGGCCGCGTCCGACTGCCACTCCTTGATGAGCGTGCGGCAGATGCGGTGTGCGGCGGCCCGCAGGAGCAGGCCGCGGGGGAACCAGACGCCGTAGGTGCCGAACCCGCGGAACGGGCTGAGGCCGAACGCCGACGGCTTGCGGCGGACGTTCTCCAGTGCCGGCCCGAGCGGGGTCGTCAGGTCGTGGGCCACGTACCCGGCCAGGTGGCTGACGCAGTCGCGGAACGCCGCCCCGGTCTTCTCCGGCATCGGCAGGAGGTACGTGGCCGTGAACGGCAGCCCCTGCCCGTCCACCCGCGGGCCTTCCGGCCCGCCGTACTGGGCCACGAAGGTCACGTCCGGGTCGGCGTAATGGTTGATCTCGGTCAGGGTGGCGTACAGGTTGGCGAGTTCGCGGTCGGTGCTGGCCGGGTCGCCGGGGGCGGCCGCGTACACGAACGCGGTCACGGAGGCGTCCGGGGCGTTCATCCGCCCCAGCACCCGCTTGACCGCGTACCCGAGGTCGAGGAGCATCCCGCTCGACCCGCCGGCGGCGCTGGCAAAGATGTAGACTTGCGGCACCGTGTCCCGCGTCGGCAGCCCGGTCTGGTCGGCCGACTGGGACATCGACTCGGGGTGGGAGGCGATCTGCAATTCCCGCCGGAAGCGGGTGACGAACCGCAGATAGTTGTCGCAGAAGGCGAGCCGCCCGAGGGCCCGCGAGCCATTCGTCTGCAGGCTCCGGGGGATCGAGTAGAGCTTCTCGCGGGGCAGCCAGTCGAGAATCTGGTCGAGTTGCCGACGGCGGTAGCCCGTGACCGGTTGGAGCGGCGTCGGGAAGACCTCGTCCCCGCTCAGGGCCACGTCCGGCGGGGCGTTGATGGCCTTGTTCACCGCGTCCGGGTCGCAGTCGACGTAGAGCATTCGGAAGCTCGGCACCTGGGCCACGTCGCCGACGCGGTCCACGAGCCGGCAACGGATTTCCTGCAACGCCCGCCGGCCGAAGCTGCCGACGCCGATCAGGACCGTCGGCCGGAGGACGCCGACCTCGCGGTAGACCTGGCTGCCCGCGAGCAGGTGGCCGTCATCGAAATCGACGTGGGCCGAGGTCCTGGACCCGTTGCGGCTCGGAGCCGCGGCCGTCGCCACGCCGCCACTCCCGCCGCGGCCGCTGGGGTAGGCCGGGGGTGTCAGGTCCACGTCGTGAACCGTCTTGGACGCCCGGGCCCACGCCGCCGGCTCCATCCCCTGGCCCGACCCGCTCCCCTCGCCGGCCCGCTGGGTGCCGCCGGAAATGGACCGGATGAACGCGGTGCAGCTCGAAAAGCGCTCGTCCGGGTCTTTCGCCAGGGCCTTCGCCACCGCCGCCCGGTCGCCCTCCGAGAGCATCGTGAGGTCGGGGGCTTCGGTCATGTGTTGGAGGGCGAGTTGGCGGATGTTCTTGCCGCCGAACGGCCGCTTGCCGGTGAGCAACTCGACGTACACCACGGCCAGGCTGTACTGGTCCGAGTGCTTGCTGATCTTGTTCGAGAACGTCTCCGGGGCGGCGTAGATGGGGGTGACGCCGCCCATCAGCCCGGACGCGCTCGACCGCTCCAGGTGCTTGACCAGCCCGAAGTCGGCCACCTTCACCCGGTCGGCGACCATGAACAGGTTGCGGGGCTTCACGTCGAGGTGCTGCAGGTTGTGCTTCTCGATCAGGTGGTCGAGCCCCACGGCCGCGTCGTCGAGCAGCCCGAGTAGTACGTCCCGCGGGATGCCCGGGCGGCCGGCCTGCTGGTACTCGACGAGCAACTCGTGGAGGTTGCGGTCGCACAACTCCATGACGATGCAGAGTTCGCCGGCGACCTCCTGGATCTGCTCGATGGTGACGACGAACGGGTGGCGGACCTCTTTGACGCGTTCGAGGGCCTTCTTCTCTTGGAGGGCCCGAACGTCGTCGCCGTCGAGGGAGTTGAGGTTGCCGTAGACGAACTTGATGGCCTTGTGGATGCCGCCGGGGGCGACGCACTTCCACACCTCGCCAAACCCCCCAGTGCCGAGGGGTTCGACCAGCGTGTATCCCGGGAACGGTTCGCTATCGGGCTCGCGGAGCCAGCTCATGGTGCGGTCAACCTTGGCTGCGTTGCGGGCCGGCCGACGCCCGGGCGGGTGCGAGTCACCGCGGGCGGTCGGGGCACGTCGGCGGCGACGCGGCCGTGTCGGCGAGAAGGGTGCCGGTGGAAACTTAATTCACGTCCGGGTCGAAGTCCAATCGGACGAGTGAGAAACCCGCCCGCGAGAGTCGGCGGCTTCACTTCGGGCCGGCCGCCCGGAACATCCAATAAAGGATCGTCTTGATCTCGAACGGCTTGAGGTCCGGCTTGAGCGACAGGACGCGGGCCGCGATGCCGGCCAAGTGGGGGGTGGCCCAGCTCGGGGCCGGCTCCCGGGCGAACGGCCCGAGGTAGCCCCGGCCGTGGGCCTGGAACTCGACGTGGTCGCGGAGGCGGTAGGCGAACCCGAGGGGGTCGTCGAACACGCCCTTGTCGACGGAGATGAGCGGCGGCGCGAACGCGGCCGGGTAGCTGCGGGTGAGCGGGTGGTCGTTGTGGGCGGCGGCGAACACCAGCACGTCGCGGTAGTACGCCTCCTCGACGGCCCGCTGCAACTGGAGGCGGCGGGGCAACTGCTGGAGCTTGTGTTCGGGCACCCCGAGCGACAGGTTCACCACCTTCACCTTCCACACCTCGACCGCGTGCCGGAGGGCGGCGATGACCGCCTCGACCTCGCACGCCCCCGTCGGGCCGAACACGTCCGCGGAGTAGAGCTTCACCCGCGGGGCGACGGTCAGGACGATGTCGGCGACCGTGGTGCCGTGCGGCGACGACTGGCGGCCGTCGTAGGGGAGCGGCCCGCCGCCGGCGTGGAAGACGGCCCCCTCGATGGGCAGGATGTCAGTCCCGGCGCTGCGGAAGCGATCTTCGAGGACGGCCCGCTCGACGCCCGAATCGATGACCGCGACGGACACCCCCTCGCCGGTCGCCCGCGGGTCTCGCAGGACGCGGTCCGGGGTGAGGAGGGCGAACATCTCGTCGAACACGGTCATGGATGGCGTCCGTTCCGCGTCACCCGCGTTCATTCGTACCCGTCGCGGCGTCGAGCAGGTGGCGGACCTCGTTCACCATCCGCACGCAGTGTTGGACGGCCGGCGGCCCGTGGCGGACGGCCAGTTCGCGGACCGCCTCGACCAGTTTGAGCGTCGTGTCGGCGTCGATCACCGCGTTGGCGTCTGCGTCGAGCCCCTGTCGGAGGCGGTCCATGACGGCCTGGGGGGGGGCGACCGCGAGGTCGGGGGCGTCGCCAGCCCCGGCCAGCGCCTCGGACACGCGGGCACTGGCCCGGAGGGCGGCGTCGACCGCGTCGAATAGGAGGCGGTGGGTCTGCCGCTCGGCCAGCGCCTGGCGGATCAGGTCGGCCCCGACCTGCGTCGCCGCCGCCACGGTCCGCCGGTCGGCCTCGGTGAACCCGCCCGGCTCGCCCTTGTCGAAGAGTTCGAGGACCACCTGCAAACCGGACCCGACCGGCAGCGGGGCCACCAGCAGCGACTTCCGGCCGGTTTCGACGGGCAGCAACTCGACGCCGTCGAGAGAGGACGGGTCGGGGTCGTTGAGGACGCATGGCCCCTGCTGACTGAGGGCGCTCGCGGCCAGCGACCGGCTGAACGCCGCCGCGAACGGCGGGTGCAGCTTGCCGTCGCGGCCGTGGACGGCGACCGATTCCGTACCATCGTCCCGGAGGTGGCGGACGACCAGCGCCCCGTCGGTCGCCCCTACGGAGCGAGCGACGAAGCGGAGGAGCGACTGAACCGCCTCTGGCAGCGGGACCGGGTCGTTCAGGGCGGCCGACGCCCGGACGATGGGCAAGACCTTCTCGACGGCCTCGCGGAAGGCGGCGAGCGTGTCGTTCAGTTGCCGCTGCCGCTTGGCGGGGCGGATGCGGTCGAGTTGCTTGCGGACGGCCGCGAGGAACGTCTCCCGGTTCAGGTCCTGGTTCTTGTCGAGGTAGTCGCGGACGCCCATGCGGAGGGCGTCCAGCGGCGTGGCCTGGTGGGCGAACCCGGTGACGAGGATGGCGACCACGTCGGGCCGGAACTCGACGAGGTCAACGAGCAACCGCAGGCCGTCGCTCCCCGAGCCGAGGTTCCAGTCGAGGATGGCGAGATCGACCGGGTGCTCGTTCGCGACCAGGAGGGCCGATTCGGCGTCGGCGACGGCGAACACGGTCGCGTCGGGCACGCCGGCCGCGAGCCACTCCTGAAATGTGCGGCGGACCGGGTCTTCGTCGTCCACAATGAGGACGGTTTCGCTCATGGGTGGCCCGCCCCGGCCGCGAGGTGGTTGTGTTCCGCGAGTGCCGACGGGAAATCGCGGGCGAGCAGCGCGACGGCCCCCCGCAGCCGACGAACGTCGTCACCCCCGCGGAGTTGCGCGGCCCGTTCGAGGGCCGCAACGGCGTCGGTGAATCGCCCTTCGGCCGCCGCGACTCGAGCGTCCGCGACGGCCGCGGCCCGCTCCGCTTCGAGTCGGAACAGCAGCGACAGATCGGCCTTGCACCGCCGACACGCGGGGCCGGCGTCGTTGGCGGCTCGGCAGCAGGGGCAGGCGACGGGTTGGGGCATCAGGCGTCTTCCAGGTAGAACAACACGTCCCCGAGTTCGCCGCAGGCGGCCTGGAGGTCGCCCCAGCGGCGGTCGGTCAGGGCCGTCCGCACCCGCTCCATGAGGCGGCCGAGTTCGGCACCGTCTTCGGGCGTAGCGCCGGCCTGGAGGCGTTCGGCCTTCTCCAGAACGCTCCGGGCCTGCTCCGCCTCGCGCTGACCCTCCCGCGGGCCGGGGTCGAGTTGCGGCACGCCGAGGCCCGTCGGCGTTGTCGGGGTGGCTGGCGCCTCGGCGTCAGAGTCGCCGGTTCGTTCGGGCATGTCGCCGGTCTCGAAGGCCGTCCACATGCGGTTGAGCCGGGCCTGGGCGCTCGCCCGCTCGGCCACCGCGTACCGGGCCAGGACGTTGTCGATGGTGATCTGCTTCTGCAGCCCGGTCGCCTTCTCCCGGGCCGACACCTTCAACACGCCGTCGAGCGTCAGGTCGAGCTGGACGACGAGTTGGTTGCCGGCCGCCACCTTCGCGAGCCCCTCGATGAGGAACTTGCCCACCCGGTGGTTCCGCCGCACGTCGGCGTCTTCACCCTGGTAAACGTCGATCTCGACCGTCGGCTGGCCGTCCGCGACGGTGCAGAAGACTTCGCTGCGGGACGCCGGGAGCGGGGCGTTGCGGCGGACGATGGGGGCGAACTTGTGTTCGTTCGGGCGGAACGAGAACGAGTCGCCGTAGTCCATGCACTTGATGCCGATCGAGTGCGGGGTGATGTCCACAAGCACCGCCCCGACGCTCTGCCCGGCTATGATCGCCCCCTGCACGGCCGCCCCCAACGCTACGCACAGGTCGGGGTCGACCTCGCGGTGGGCCGGCTGGCCGAGCCGCTCTTCGAGCAGCCGGCCGATGAGCGGGGTGCGGGTGCTGCCGCCGACGAGAACGACCCGGGCCAACCGCGAGGCCGTCAGCCGGGCGTCGTCGAGCGCCCGCTGCACACACTCCATCGTCCGGTCCACGAGCGGGCGGATCAGCCCCTCGTACTCGTCGCGGCCGACCTCCGTGCTCAGGTGCAGGGGGATGCCGTCGCGGTCGGCGATGAACTCCTCCTCGATCCGGGCGAAGGCATGGTCGGACAGCTTCTTCTTGGCGTCCTCGACCGCCCGCAGGAGGCGGGCCTTGCTCACCCGGTGGGTCCGCAGATCGACCTCGTACATCTCCTGGAATTGCCGGGCGATATGGTCGAGGAGCAGGTCGTCGAAGTCGTCGCCGCCGAGGTGGGTGTCGCCGTGGCTGGCCAGGACTTCGACCACGCCGCCCTCGGTGTGGACCACCGAAACGTCGAACGTGCCGCCGCCGAGGTCGTAGACGAGGATGTGTTCGGCCGCGGCCGCCTCGCCCACCCCACGGCCGGCCTCGGGGTCGTACGTCAGGGCGGCGGCGGTCGGCTCGTTCAGGATGCGGACGACGTCCAGCCCGGCGAGCGCCCCCGCCTCCCGCGTCGCCTGCCGCTGGCCGTCGTTGAAGTAGGCCGGGACGGTGACGACCGCCTTTCGGACCTCGTGGCCCAGTTCGCGCTCGGCCCGGGCTTTGAGCGCCCGGAGGATGACGGCCGACACCTCCTGCGGGGTCAGCCGCTCGGCCCCCAACTCGACCTTAACGTCATCGCCCATCTTTCGCTTGATAGAGCGCACCGTTCGCTCGGGGGCCAACACCCACTGGTTGCGGGCGGCCGCCCCGACGAGCAACCGGCCGTCCTCGGCCACCCCGACGACCGACGGCAGGATCGGGTCACCGCCGTCGGTCAGCACCCGAGGCACCCCGTTCTCGACGACCGCGACCTCGCTGTTCGTCGTCCCCAGGTCGATCCCGACGATCACGTCCGACATGGTGCTGATCTCTGGTGCGGTGGGACACGGTGGCCAACAAGGAGCAGAGCCGAAACCGGGAATGGAATTCTATGCCCGTTGTCGCCCTCCCCTTCCCGTTCCGCGCGGCTTTGCGGTGAGGCAGTCGTCCGGCGTTACTTGGCCCCGTTCGCCTCGAAGAAGCCGACGGTCAGCCCGGCCGCCGGTGCGACCATCTCGGCGTGGTCGCCCGGTACCGTCAACTCGCCCACGTCCTTCTCGTTGCGGCGGGCGTGATCGCCCATGGCGTTACTAAGCGCGAGTACGGCCGGCTCCCCCCCGCGGTCGCCGTGGAATGCCCGCACGGGGCGGGTGAAGTGGGCGGCGAAGGCGAGCGGGGACCGCATGGTGTACTCCTCTTCGGCCCCCGGGTCGAACGGCAAGTCCCGGTCCCAGATGCCGCGGCGGACGGCCCACCGGAGGTCGGCCACCGGGGCGAGCGCCGAGCACGCCCGGAAGCGGTCGCTGGCCAGGACGGACAGGAGGGCCAGGGTGCCACCCGCCCCGTGCCCGGCCACGAAGAGCCGGCCCGCGTCCACCCCCGGCAGGCGGGAGAGGGCGTCGGCCGCGGCCAGAACGTCGTCCACCTCGTCGTAAAAGAGCGAGAACGCCCCCGGCTGGCCGCTCTCGGCCCGGAGGACCGGGAGGAGGACGTGGAACGCGGTGCGGGCTTTGAGGAACGGCCGGGCATATTCCCAGTGGCCGGCCTCGAACGAGAAGCCGCCGTGGAGGAAGAGGACGGCCGGCAGCCTCGTCCGCCGGTCGTGGACCTCCGGATTCGCCCAGCCGACGAGGCGCAGCCCACTCGATTCGTAAGGAATAGGCACCGCACCCGGTACGGCGGCCGGCACCGGCGGTCCGTTCTCGGGGGCCGGCCCCTGCCGGGTGAGCCTGGTGCGGAAGCCGCGTCGGGCGGTGGCGTAGCTGACCGCCGAGGCGGCCACGAGGGTGTTGTCCGGGTCGCCGATCTTGTCGGCGGGCGTCCGCCGGCACCCGGCCACGAGCCCGAGTCCGGCCGCCGCCCGCCCCGCCCACTCGCGCCGCGTCATCCGGTCGTCTCCCCTCACCGGGCCACCCGCACCTGGGCGAACCGGAACACGCGGCCCCGCCACCGGTACCCGGCCCGCACCTCGTCCACCACCGTGCCCGGCGGCCCCTCGGCGTCGGCCGCCACGTCCACCACTTCCATCTCGTCCGGGTCGAACAACATACCGACGCAGTCGATCCGATCCAGCCCAAAAGCCGGCAGCGCCCGCTCGACCCGCCGCAGACTCATGGCGTAACCGTCGGCCGCCGCCGCGATGAGTTGGCGGAGCGTGTCGGCCGCCTCCGACGCCTTCACGGCCCGCAACCCGTCACGCTTGCGGCGGGCGTCGTGCTCCGCATCCGTCTTCGCGCCTCCGAACAGCCGGGCCATAAAGCCGGGGCGGCTGGTGGCGGGCGGATCGTCCTCGTCGTCCGCAGGTCCTTCGAGTTCGTCCAGCAGAGGCTCGGCCACGTCGTTGAGGCGAGCCATCCGGTCGAGCGACACCGCGAGGGCGTCGGCCACGTCGAGGACGGCCTTCAACAGTGGGCGGACCTCCTCGCCGTCGTCCTCCGGCTCCCCGGCCTCGGTGCGGGCCGCCAGTTGCTTCAGAGTCTCGGCGTTCGACTCGACCGCGGCACGGGCGGCCTTCGTCTGCATGTTCACTTCGTGCCGCAGAGCGGTGAACTGGGCGACCAGCGTGTGCAGATCGACCGCCGGGACTGCCGGGCGGGGCGGCTCCGGCGGGGCGGCCGCGAGTTCCCCGAGCCACGTTCGGAAGTCGGCCAGGACGGCTTCGATGGCGGCGGGCGTCAGCGGGCCGGACGGAGCGTCGCCAGGAGGGAATCCAGAGTCGGGCGGCGGCGGGGCGTCCGACATGCGGCGTCCTCCAGAATGGCGTCGATGGTGTCGTCCGTCCCGGCCTCGAAGAGGCGGTGGCGGGCCCGCCGCTCGAGTGTTCGCACGGCCTCGTAGGCCTTCCGGGCGGCGGCGAACGCCGCCGGGTGCTGCTCTGGCGGGTAACGGCGGGCGAGGGCGAGATAGGCGGCCCGCACGGCCGCGTCGTCCGCGTCGGGCGTCACCCCAAGGGCGGCATACGGGTCAGGCATTGAAGTCCCCGAACAGGTTGCCGAGCAGGTCGAACGGGGCGTCGAGTTGCTTCATCAACTCCTCGATTCGCGGCAGCAACGCTTTGTGCCGGGCGTCGGCCGACTTCCGTACCAACTCCTTCGCCTTCTCCAGGCGGGCCTCGACGTAGAACGCCCGCTCGCGCCGTTCGTATAGGGCGACCGCCTTGGCGTACACGAAGAACGGCTCGGCCGGGAAGCGGCGGGCACACCCGGTGGCGAGCTTGAGGAGGTGTCGCCACTCGTGTTTGCCGAGGAGGACTTCGCCGAGCCGCTCGAAATCGACCGCCGGGGAGTCGGCCGGCAGACACACCTCGACCGCGTCGAGGGCCAATTTCTCGTGCGCCTTCTGGCCACGGTAGGCGACCTTGGCGAGCCGGTAGGCGTCCGCGGCGGCGAGGAACTGGTTCACTTCTAGCGGCGTCGGGGGCACGGCGAGCGCGTCCTTGAACCGCTTCGTGGCGGCGGTCTTCTGCGCCGGCTTGAGCTTGGCGAGCTGCGAATCGACTGCGATGCGATAAACGCATGCGAGCCGCTGCCCTGGGACGGCGACGGCGGAGGCCCGGAGTTCCTCGGCATTTTCGGCCACCCCCGACTTAAGAGCGAGCACGGACGCGAGGGCGAACAGGTGGCCGGCGGCCTCTCCCGCGAGGAGCGGCCGGTGCCGTGTCAGTAAGGTTTCGGCGTCCGCGACTTCCCCCGCGACGAGGCGGGCGCGGGCCGCATTCAGGAGGGCGGAGGCGGCCCGGAAGCGGAGCCCGCGGTCGAGCGGGTTGACGGCCGACGCCCGGAGCCAAACGTCGGCCGCGTCACCGGCCCGGCCCTCGTCGCCGAGGAGGTCCGCCAGCGCGGTGAGGGCGGCGAGGTCGTCCGGCGTGCGGGCCAGGAGACCGCGAGCGATGCGTTCCGCGTCCGCGGCCCGGTTTTGCCCGCGGTATGCGGCGAAAAGCTGGAGTGCCGGCTCGGCCCAATCGGGGGCGAGTGCCGCCGCCCGTGCAAGGCAGTCGGCCGGCGGTGGTGCCAGCGGGGCCGCCTTACCCAAGCGGCGGGCCTGCGGGAAGCCGGCGAGCGCACGGGCCGTCACCCCGCCCCGGGCCGCGTGACGGGCGGCGTTCTCGGCCATCCGCGCCCACACGATCGCCCTGGCCCGTTCGGCGGTCGCGGGCGGCCACCCGGCCGGACCGGCTGCCAGCCAGCGTTCGTAGTCCTGCCAGTGCTTGTGGGCGGCCGGGAGGTCGCCGGTCTGCTCGCACACGAGCGCTTCAAGGCGGTGGAACTTCGGGTCGTCGGGCGGCTCGCCGAACAGCGAGCGGTAACGCGGGAGGTCGCCCGGCTCGCCGTGGTGGACGATGGCGTGGTAGAAGCAGTTCGCCAGCCGCGGGACGAGGTGCGAGGCCGACCGCTTCAGGTCGGGCAGCACGACGCCGGCGTAGCGGAACGCGGCCACCAGCGGCTTGTCCCGCCCGAGTTCCTGGCGGACCGCCCGCAGCCCGTCGAGGACGGGGCCGGCGGTCAACAGTTCGTACCGCTTCGCCAACATCGCGGCCGCGTCCGACACTTGGGCGACCTTGTACTCCGGGTCGATGACGGCCCGCAGCGGGGCCGCAAGGCGGGTCGCGAGGCGGGCCGGGTCGAGCCGCTGCCAATTCTCCCGGGCGCGGCCGTCGTCGCCCGCCGCGTACCCCGCCAGCCCGCGGACGAAGAGCTTCCAGTCGAGGAACGGCGACTGGAGGCCGACCCCCTGAATAGACTCGCGGGCGGCCTCGTCGTCGCCCGCGGCGTGGTGGCTGAGCGCCGCCTGAACGGCCGCCGCGGCCGGGTGAAACTCGACCGGCAGGCCGTCGAGCGACTTGGTGCGGACCGCCCGGTCGGCGGCGTGCCCGAGAAGCTTCGTGCGGGCGGCGGGGTCGGCGAGTGGTTCGACCCGAGCGAGGGCGTCGGCCAACTTCCCGGCTTTCGCGAGCCAGGCGGCACGCTCAGAGAGCCACGCGGGGTCGTCGGGAGTGACGGCGTCGGCCTCCGTGAGGACGACGTTGAACGACCGGCCTGCGTCGATCAGGGCGTCGGCGGCTTCCCGCAAAACACGCTTGCGGAGGGCGAGGTTGTCGGCCGTGGGGGCGGACTCGTGGAGGTCGCGGGCGGCCCGGACGGCCCCGGGGAGGTCGGCCGCGCGGAGGGCGGCTTCGACCCGGGCGGGGGTTGGCGCGGCGGGCGTGGGGGCGGCTCGCTTGCGGGCCACGGGTGGGCTCCGGGACGGTCGGACGCGGCGGTTTGTGTACTATATCCGAAACCCGCCCCCGCAACACCGACGCCCCGGGCGGCCTTCCCGAAGTGACCATGAGCGAACACCAACTTCACCTCCTCTCGCCCTACCGCCTCCCGACCTCGTACCCGCTGCAATTGACAACGGACGAGGTGGCCGCGTGGCTCAACGGGTACGCCTCCCTCTGGCACCCGGCCGCCCTCGCCGGGGCGGCCGGCCCGCCCCTCCCCGCCAACACCTACGACCACGACACCCCCGGCCCTGGGAACGTCTACGGCATCCCGCAAGGGCCGACCCTCTACCAGCCGGACGACTGGCCGAACCGCGTCGTCGAGGCGAACGCCGTAACCTTCCCCGCGACCGCCGACCGGGCCGAAACGTTTGGGAACCTCCTCGACGCCCTCCGCGAGAAGGATCGCGTTGGGCCTCTCATCGACCTGCCGGAAGAAGCCGTGCGGCCTTTCGCCGGGTTAGGGCTGGGCTTCCTCCTGGTCGAAGGTCTGTTCGACGCGATGGATCACGACCACCTGCTGGACGTGCCGGCATTCTGGACGGACGTGCAGGCGGCGGTCGCGGCCGTCGCCCGGCCCGATGGTGGCGAAGACGTGCGGACACATTTGAAGGCCGCGGCCGAAACGCTGCGGTACGCCCGCGAACAGCTTTATTCCGGCGCGTTCTACTGGCTCGACTGGTGCATCCCCGACCTCTTAAACCTCGCCGCCGAGTGGCCCGCGTCGCTCGCCGCCGGGCTACCGCTTACCCTCCTCTGCTCGGCCGAATTGCTCGAACGGATGGCGCACGAGGCCCCCGACCGCTTCGCCGAACTCAGGGAGAAGATGCCGGCCGACCTGCCCTCCCACGTCGATCTCTGCTGCGGGGCCTACCGCGAGCGCGAGGACGCCCTTTTCCCACTCGAATCGCAGTGGTGGAACCTCCGCAAGGCCCGCGAGGTGTCTCGCGAGTTGCTCGGCAGCGAACCGGCGACCTACGGGCGGACGAAGAGCGCGTACCACCCGCAGTTGCCGGCGTGGCTGCAGCAGATGGGCTACCGGCACGCCGTCCTCGTGAGCTTCGACGGGGCGCTCATGCCGAGCCTGCGGGGGACGGCCGTGAACTGGCCGGCCCCGGACGGCAAGGCGGTCGACGCCTTCACCCGCGAGCCGCTCCCGGCCCACGACCCGCACACCTTCTTCAACCTCGTCTACCACCTGCACCAGTCCACCAGCCAGGACGCCGCCCCGACGGTGGCCCTCGCCCACAAGGGCCGCCCCCCGGCCGACCCGTACCGCGACCTCCTCGCCCTCGCCGACCTCGCCCCCGTGTTCGGCGAATGGGTCGGCCTCGGCCGGTACTTCGCCGACGCCCTCTCCGGCGAGTACATCGGCCCCCAACAGGCCGACGACTTCTTCGCCGACTACCTCGACGACCGCGTGACGAAGGAACACCGCCCCGACCCGGTGAGCGGGTTCCCCCGCCACGCGCGTTTGCGAAGGCGGATCGATTCCGCGTACGCCCTCGCCGCCCTGTACCGCAGTCTGACTGCCGGACCGCCCTCCCCCGATGAATCGGCCACGCTCCAGAAGCTCGCGGCCGTCGAAGACGAGGTAGAAGTCCGCGGCGTGAACGTCGGCCCGGCGGACGCCCCGGACCCCCTCGCGGCCCGCCTCACCGTCCTCGAAGCCGACGTGGCCAAGCGACTCGCCGACCGCGTGCAAGTGGGTTCGCCCGACGGCCGGCCGGGGCTGCTGGTATTCAACCCGTGCAGCTTCACCCGCCGGGCCGCCCTCGAACTCGACGGCTTCCGCGGCCCCATCCCCGTCGACGGCCCCGTGAAGGCGGCCGAGTTCGGCGGCGACAAGGCGAAGCTCGTCGTGGAGGTGCCGCCGCTCGGCTTCGCGTGGGTGCCGCGGGTCGGCCCGGCCGGCACCCCGCACCCGAAGCCGCGGATCAAGCTGGCCGAGGGGACGACCGTCCGCAACGAGTTCTTCGAGGCCGAGATCGACCCCACGACCGGCGGCCTTCGGGCGTTCCGCGACCTCCGTTCCCGCACCAACCGCTTCGGCCAGCAGCTCGTGTTCAACCCCGGGAGCAAGCTGCGGGTTACGTCGGTGGCGGTCACGAACAGCGGGGCGGCCCTCGGCGAGATCACGACCGAGGGCACGATCGTGGACGACCACGGCGAGCCGCTCGCCGGATTCCGCCAGCGGTTCCGGGCCTGGCTCGGGCGGCCCGTGCTCGAAGTCCGCATCGAACTCGACGTGACGCACAAGCCGACCGGCTACCCGTGGCACGCCTACTACGCCGCCCGGTTCGGCTGGCGGGACGAGCGGGCGGTCCTGTTCCGCGGCGTGAACGGGGCCAACACGCTGACGGGGTACACCCGCCCGGTGTCGCCCGACTACCTCGAAGTGCGGCTCGGGAGCGAGCGGTCGTTCCTGTTCACCGGCGGGCTGCCGTTCGTCCAGCGGCACGGCGGGCGGATGGCCGACGTGGTCCTCGTCCCCGAGGGCGAGACGGCCGGCACCTTTGACCTGTTGCTGGCCACCGACCGCGACCAGCCGATGCAGACGGCCATGGGGTGGGTGTCGCCGACCCCCGTGGTCGTGACCGACAAAGGCCCCCCTTCGGTCGGACCCGCGAGCTGGCTCGCCCACGTGGACATGCCGAGCCTCGTCCTCACGTCGCTGCGGCCGGCGGAGGCCGCCAGCGGGCGGGCGGTGGTCGCCCAGTTCGCCGAGTGTGCGGGCTTCGGCGGGGCGGCCGAGGTTCGGTTCGCCCGCAACCCATCCCGTGCGCTGACCGTGGACGGCATGGACCGCCCGGGGTCCGACCTGACGCTCATCGGCGACGCCGTTTCCGTCGATTACTCGGCCGGCGAGACGGTGCGGATGCGGGTCGAGTGGGAGTGACGGGCAATCCGCCCCCGCCCCGAACCCGTCGGATGGGTGTGGACCCGCTCCCGGGGGATGCCTCATGCCCGCGAAGACGTTCGCACTCGCCGCCGGCCTGCTCCTCGTGTACGCACTGCCAGCGGCGGCCGACGACGCGGCGCTCGCGGCGAAGGCGCACGCCGTTCTGAAGGCGAGTTGCCACCGCTGCCACGGGCAAGACGGCTCCGTGGAAGGGGCGATGAACTTCGTCCTCGACCTCGGCAAACTCGCCGACCGCAAGAAAGTCGTGGCCGGGAACGCGGCCGGCTCGCGGCTGTTCCGCCGCATGGCCGACGGCTCCATGCCGCCGCCGGACGAACACCCCCGCCCCTCCGCCGCCGACCTCGCCGCCGTCCGCGAGTGGATCGACGCGGGTGCCCCGGGGGCGATCGCCGTAACGCCCCGCAAGCCGATCACGGCCGCCGACGTGCAAGCCCTGATCCTCGCAGACCTCGACCGGTTCGACCGCCGGGCGCGGCGCTTCCAGCGGTACTTCTCTCTCGCCCACCTGCACAACGCGGGCGTCTCCGCGGACGAGTTACAGACCTACCGCAACGCACTGTCGAAGCTCGTCAACAGCCTCTCGTGGCACCCCACGGTCCGCGCGCCCGAGGCGATCGACCCGGCGAAGGCCGTCCTCCGGGTCGATCTCCGCTGGTACTTGTGGGACGCGGCGACGTGGAACCGCGTCCTCAACGACTACCCCTACGGCGTACTCGACGACGGGGCCGCGTCGCGGGCGGTCGTCGCCGCCACGGCCGCGCGGCTGCCGGTCGTGCGGGCCGACTGGTTCGTGGCCGCCGCCTCGCGGGCACCCCTCTATTACGACGTGCTTCAAATCCCCACCTCGCTCGGCGAGTTGGAGAAGCAGTTGCGGATCGACGCCAACGCCAATGTTCAGCAAGAGCGGGTGGTGCGGGTCGGGTTCAACGGGTCGGGCGTGTCGCGGTTCAACCGCGTGCTCGAGCGGCACGACGGCGTGAACGGCATGTACTGGCGGACCTACGACTTCGACGAGCCGCCGGCGAACCTCGCGGAGCGGGCCGGCGGGCCGCTCCCGCCCGACCGGCGGAACGTCTTCGCCTTCCCCCTCGGCCCGGCGAACGCCGACGCCCCGTTCCAGCACGCCGGCGGGGAGGCCATCTTCGCCCTGCCCAACGGGCTGCACGCCTTCGTCGTGGTGAAGGCCGACAACACGCGGATCGACAAGGCCCCGGTCGCCATCGTCAGCGACCCCCGTCGGCCGGACCGGGCGGTGGAGCCGGGGGTGTCGTGCATGGGCTGTCACGTCACCGGCATCAACCCGAAGGCCGACCAGATTCGGGACCACCTCGACAAGAACCCGCACGCCTTCAGCCGCGGCGACGCCGAGAAGATTCGGGCACTCTACCCGCCGAAGGAGGTGTCGCTCGCCGCCATGGAGGCCGACGCCAGGCGGTACGCCGAGGCGGTGGCGAAGACCGGGGCGAAGGTGAGCCGCACCGAGGCCGTGAACGCCATCACGACCCGGTACGAGGCGGACGTGGACCTCGTCGCCGCCGCGTCCGAGGTGGGGCTGACACCGGACGAGTTCCGCAAGCGGGTCAGCGAGTCGCCGGCGTTGGTGCAGAACGTCGGGGCACTGCGGGCGGCCGGCGGCACGCTCACGCGGGCGGTCTGGGTCGGGGCGTTCGGCGACGTGGCCCGCGAACTCCGGCTCGGGTCGCTCTACCAGGCGAACCTGAACGGCCCGACGGCGGCCGACAACGCCGGCGAGGCCGACCCGCTCGAAACCCGCGACGGGACCGCGAACGGGGTCGCCCTCGCCCCCGACGGCCGGCGGGCCTTGATCGCGGCCGGCGACCGGAGCGTGCGTCTCCGCGACGTGGAGGGCCGGCGCGACGTGAAGTTGTTCGTCGGCCACACGGCGTCGGTGTGGGCTGTCGCCTTCAATACCGACGGCTCGAAGGCCGCGTCCGGCGGCATGGACGCCACGGCCCGCGTCTGGGACGTGGCGAGCGGGCAGGAGCGCGTCCGCTTCGACGCCCACGCCGGGCTGGTGTCTGCCGTCGCCTTCACGCCGGACGGCCGGCGGGTCGTCAGCGGCGGCTTCGACGGACTGCTCGCCGTGTGGGACGCGGGTACGGGGAAGGAGTTGGCCCGGGCCGAGAAGCTCGGCTTCGTCACGTCGTTGGCCGTCGACCCCGCCGGCACGTTCGCCCTCGTCGGCACCGGCACGGGACTGCTGGCCGTGGACCTCGCCGACGGTCGCATCACCAGGCGGTTCGACGGCCACGCCGGGGCGATCGCCTGTGTCGCCATTGCGGCCGACGGCAAAACGGCTGTGAGCGGCGGGGACGACAAGACGGTTCGTGTCTGGGACATGTCAGGGAGCAAGCCCGCGGTCGTTCTGAACGGCCACGAAGGGAACGTGCGGGGAGCGGCACTGTCGCCCGACGGCCGGTGGGCGTTGTCGGCCGGGGCCGACCGAACCGTGCGGCTGTGGCAGGTCGCGGCGGGGGCGGAAGTGGCCGCCTTCCGCAAACACGCGGTGCCGGTGGTGGCCGCCGCGTTCCTCGACAACGGCACGCAGACGCTCTCCGGCGACCGCGACGGGAATCTCTTGCCGTGGAAGGTGGAGAAGTTCCTGGCGGCCACCCCGGCCACGCCGCCGGTGGTCAAGACGGTGCCGGACGCGATCCCGCCGGCGGTGCCGTGACCTCACGGGTTGAGCACCCCCCGCGCCGCCGCCCGCCCGCCCTCGGTCAACTTCATCAGTCCTCCCTCACGCCTTACCAGCCCCCGCCGCTCGGCCCGGCGCACGACCGCACTCACCTGGGCCGGCAACCATTCGAGGTGCCGGTAGAGGCCGTCGAGCCGGGCCTCGTCCGCCTCGGCCGGCGTCCCCTCATGTTGGAGGAGGTGGATCGTCAGCACCGTTTCGTGGAAGCGACGCCGCTGGTTCCACGTCCGAGTCGCCTGGGCCACGAGTCCGCGGCCGGGAACGAACACGAACACGACGGCGAAAACGAACCCGAGGACGGTGCCCACCGTGCCGGCGATGTTCAAGTCTTGAGCCAGTGCGAGGCGCGTGCCGGCGACGGCCCCCCCGGCTCCAATGGCTGCGCTCATCATCAGCAACACCCAGAGCCGGTCGGTGAGCAGGTACGCGGTCGCGGCCGGCACGATGAAGAACGCGACCACGAGCACCGGGCCGACCGCGTCGAACGCCGCCACGGCGGTGAGCGACACCACCCCCATGAGAGCGTAGTGCAGCACCCCGGGGAGGAAGCCGAGGGCGGCCGCGAGCCCGGCGTCGAACGTAGCGAGCTTCAATTCCTTGTAGAAAGCCGCGATCAGAGCGGCGTTCAGGGCGGCCACCGCCGCCAGCACCGCGAGCGGCTTGACAGGCCGGCCCGCCACGACCCAGCGGGGGCGGAACGACCACTCGGCCGACCCGAGGAGGACGCTGTCGATGTCGAGATGGGTGTTGCGGACGAACATCGAAACGAGCAGCGCCCCGAGGGCGAACAGGGCCGGGAAGACGAGCCCGATGGCCGCGTCCGCCTTCACCAGGTTCGTGCGCTGCAACGCCTCCACCAGCGCCACCGTGAGGACGCCGGTGAGGGCCGCCCCGATCAGTAGCCACGGCGAGTCGAGGTCGCGGGTGATGAAGTAGGCGGTGACGATACCGAAGAGCATGACGTGGCTGATCGCGTCGCTGACGAGCGACATCCGGCGAAGCAGCAGGAACACCCCCGGCGGGGCGCAGGCGACCGCCACGGCGACGACGACGAGCGTGGTTTCGGCCTGCGAGGTGAGCATGGGTGACGCGGTCCGTTGAGTCGGGCGCGGGTGTGGACGCGGGTTGCACTGCTGGACGCTGGGGGTCAATTGACCTTTAAGGGCTTCGGCCAATTCGATCGCTTCAACTGCCAGCCGGCCGCCGTTTTCTCCAACGAACCGGGGCGATACGCCCGGACCAACTCGACCGCCCGCCCGATCAGCGGGTCCGCCCAGACGCTCCCGTCCGGCATCGTAGGCGACGCGACGCGGTTGACTAATTCGGGGAGATCGGCCGGCACCGCTGACGGTGGGAGAAGCACGCCGTTCGCGTCCACGACCCGCTTGCCGCCCGGCAGACCCGCTAGCCGCACCACGAGCGCCGGCGTTCGGAACGAGAGCCCAAGCCGCACGCGGGCCGGCGGTTCGACCGCAACCGCGTCGACCGACGCGACCCACGGGTGGGCCGCGAACGCCGCTCGGAGCTTCAGATGTAACTCGGAGTCGAGGAGTTGAAACGTCTCGGCCAATCCGGCGGCGGTGCGGACTTCGACCAGAAACCTCGAACGCTCGACGGCCGGCGGCGAAGGGCATTCGATGTCGGCGAACTTCGCCTCGTACCGTGCGCGCTCGCCGACCCGGAGGCGAGCCTCCTGGCCGAGGTGGCTCAGTCCGAGGAGAGCCGCTGCGGCGACCGTCAGAGTGCCGACCGCGGCGAAGAAGGGGCGGAGCGACCGCCGCTCGCGCCGGACCCGCGGCCCCGCCTTCGGGGCCTTCGCCGGGGCGGCCTTCACCGGGGCGGCCTTCACCTTCTTCCGCGGACGGCTCACCAGACGTGCAGCTCTTGTTCGAGGTTCACCCCCGTCCGCTCCTTGACCCGCCCCCGGACCTGATCGAGGAGGGCCAACACGTCGGCCGCGGTCGTGCCCGGGTGGGCCACCACGTAATTCGGATTTCGGTCGCTCAGTTCCGCCCCGCCGACCCGGTGGCGGGCGAGACCGGACCGGTCGATCAGCGTCGTGGCCTGCTGGCCCGGCGGGTTTCGGAACAGCCGGACGGCCGCCTGGAAGGAGTACGGCTCGGTCGTCTTGCGGAGGATCCACGCCTTCCGCAGCCTCTTGAGCAGGGCGGCCGGGGAGTCGAGGTCGAGGTCGAACTCGACCGACAGGATGACCGGCTCGTCCAGGTCGCTGGCGTGCTCGGTGAACGAGAGTTCGTCCCGGTCGCGGGTCTGAACCTCGCCGGCCTCGGTCAGCACTGTGACCCGGCGGACGGCCTGGCCGATCTCCCCCGTCCGGTCGCCGACGTTGCAGCGGACGCTCCCGCCGACGGTGCCGCGGATGCCGACGAGGGGTTCGAGTCCGCCGAGCCCGTGGCGGACGGCGAAGGCGATGAGGTCGAACAGTTGCCCGCCGCCGGCCGCCCGGACGACCCGACCGTCCCGCTCCAGCGACGTGAAGGCGGGGGCCGCGAGGCGGACGACGGCCCCGGGCACGGGGGCGTCGCGGACGAGTAGGTTGTTCCCGCCGCCGAGCATCCGGACCGGCACGTTCGCCGTGTCGCAGGCGGCGAGGACGCGCTTGAGTTCGTCCACGTCCCGCGGCTGGATGAAGTAGTCGGCCGCCCCCCCGGTCCGGAGGCTGGTATAGGGCCCGAGCGGCTCCCGCCGTTTCGTGATTTCGGGGAACTGGGTGTCCAGCGACATGCCGCGCCTCCGGTCCGTGGGTCGGGGGCATGATAGGGCGCGGGGGCGAGGGCGTACAAGGAGGGGTTGCCGGCGGAATCGTGTCAAGGTCGGGGTGGCGGAACAGGGCAGTATTCGCCCCCGCTCCCGCGTTACCGCAAAATTTGGTAGGGGAAGCGCAACCGGCTCACGGTTCGTCGATTGGGGCGACCCCACACGCAAAAAGCGGGAGAATCCGGTAACGCTCGCACGTCACAGCCCAAGTCACTTGACGGCCGCGAGGCAGAACAGGTGCTTCGAGCCGCGGATGAACACCTCGCCGTCCGAGAAGGCCGGGGACGAGAAGACCCGCTCGCCGAGGGGGTTCCTGGACAGCAACTCGTACTCGGTCGAGGCCTTCACGACGTGCGTCACCCCGTCGTCGGCGGTGAGGTACACGCGGCCGTCGGCGCACACGGCGGAAGCGTGGTGCCCGGCCCCGCTGAGCCGCTCCTTCCAGTGCCGCTCTCCGGTCTTCGCGTCCCAGCAACTCGCCACCCCCTTGTCGTCCACGAGGTAGAGCTTGCCGGCGTGGGCGACCGGGGACGGGACGTACCCGCCCTCCTTGTTCTTGGCCCAGGCCACGTGCGTTTTCGTGACGTTCCCGGTCCCGCCCGGCTTGATGGCCATCACCCAGTGCTGGGGGAAGCCGGCCGTGAGGAGAAACAACCCGTCGTGGAAGACGACGCTCGACACGAACTGCTCCGTCGGACCGTCGACGATCCAGTTTCGGGCCCCCGTGTCGGGGTCGTAGCTGGCCACGCACTTGCTCCCGGTGAGGACGAGTTGCTTCTTCCCGGCCGCCTCGATCACCACCGGCGGGCAGTAGCTGCGGGTGCGGTTCGGCCGGTCGGCCCGCCACTTTTCGGCCCCCGTTTTCTTGTCGAGCGCGACGAGGAAGGCGAGCGCGTCCTGGTCGCCGTTCACGATCACGCTGTCGCCGTAGAGCGTGGGCGGGCTGCAGAACCCGTGCTGGGAACGGAACTCGCCGGGGGACTGCTCCCAGAGCTTGTTCCCGCCGTGGTCGTAGCAGTAGACCCGCATCCGGGGGTTGTCGAAGAAGGTGACGTAAACCCGCTCGCCGTCGGCCGCCGGGGTCGAACTGGCGAAGCTGTTCTCGACGTGCTTCTTCTCCAAGTCGCTGACGAGGACGGCCCGCTCCCAAAGGAGTTTGCCGTCGGTGCGATCGTAGCAGGAGAGGACGCGCTTGCGGTCCGCCTCCACACACCCGGTGACGAACACCCGCCCCTTGCTGACCACCGCCGAAGAATGGCCGGTGCCCGTGAGGGGCGTTTTCCAGCGGACGTTCTTGGGGTCCGGCCCGCCGTTCCAGGTTAGTGGGTACCCGGCATCGGCGACGGTCCCGTCGGCACGCGGGCCGCGCCAGCCCGCCCAATCCTCCGCGTGAGCCGGCCCTGTCGCAGCGGTCAGAGTCAGAAATGCGAGGACGGATCGCGCTGGCATGAGAAAGACTCCGACACTTGAGACGTGCTTTTCAGGCAGGTAGGTGTCATATTGGAACACAACCGCCCGCCCGGGGGAACGAAAAACCACGTCCGGGCGTCCAATCGGTATTCCTGGCCGGCGGCGGGGTTCAAATTACGCACGCCCCGCTCCTGCGGGCCGCCCGTCCCTCACCCACGGTGTCATTATGCCGGTCACACGCTTCGCCAAAGCCCTCGCCGCCGTCAGCCTGTTCAACGGGCTTCTCGCCCTCACGGTGTCCGACTCCCTCCTGGCCGCGAACAAGGTAACGGAAGCCAAGAAGAACACCGAAGTCCTCAAGACGAGCAAAGACCCGAAAGCCCGGGCCAAGGCGCTGGAGGAACTCGGCGACCTCGGCCGTGTCATGAAGTCGCTGGTAACGGACGCCATGCCGACGATGATCGAGTCGCTCAAAGACAAGGACGCGGGGGTCCGCGCGTCGGCCGCGGCCGCCGTCGGCAAGTGCGACCCCGAGCCGGCAGGGCCGGTTGTGGAGACGCTGATCGACCTGCTCAAGAACGACAAGGACGAGTCGGTCAAAATCGGGGCGGCCCACGGGCTGGGCTCGCTGGGCAGCAGCGCCAAGCCGGCGACCTCGGCCCTGAGGGAAATCACTCAAGCCGAGGACAAGAAGAGCCGACTCGGCAGGGCAGCGAAGGACGCGCTTAAGTCGATCAACGTGAAGAAGGCCTGAGCCGCCTGTCGGAGGTTAATGACGGTCCGGTAACGGCGTCGCGGGCTCCCACGGTTTTTCGTAACCTGTTGCGGTGTCAGGAGGGCACCGCATGTGGGCGTACTCGATGGACCTCCCGCTCCGGGCTGTGGAAGGGGCCGGGGTCGGGCAGGGCGCGGCCGATTACCGGCCGAGGGGGTCAATGGCCCGGGCCCTGGTGCGGTGGGCGGCCGCCGACGGCCCGACCGGAAGCGTGCGGGCCGACGGCCTGTTCGGGGCCGCGGCCGCCCCGCCGGGAGCGACGGGCGGCCGGACCTGCCGTGTGGGCATCGAGTCGACCCTCGAAGCCATCGCCGCCGACGCCCTCGGGCCTGTCCGCCCGCCGCCGGGCTGCGGCCGAGCGCCGGTGGTGGGCGGAAGACCGTGACTACGACCCGAAGGACGAGCCCGGGCGGGATCACTTCGGGGGCCGTCGCGGCGGGGTTGGACCTACCACGTCGTGCGGGCATGGCGGGCCTAAGCCCTCCAGGACGTGCGGCGGCGGCCCAAGAAAGTGCGGAGAACGTCCGGGGCGTCGCCTCACTCGGCGATCTTCGGCCCCGCCGGGCGGCCGAACGCCGCGTATAGGGGTGGCAGCAAGAACAGGTTCAACACCGTGGACGTGACCAGCCCGCCGAGGATCACCACGGCCAGCGGGTACTCGATCTCGTGCCCCGGCTTGTTCCCGGCCACCACCAGCGGCAGCAGGGCCAGCCCCGTCGCCAGGGCCGTCATGAGGATTGGCGAGAGACGTTCGGACGCCCCGCGGAGGATGAGGGCGACGCCGAACGGTTCGCCCTCATCGGTTTCCAGCTGGCGGAAGTGGCTCACCATCATGATGCCGTTGCGGGCCGCGATGCCGAGGACCGTGACGAACCCGACGAGCGAGCCGAGCGACAGGACGCCGCCGCTCAACAGCACGCCGACCACGCCGCCGACGAGGGCGAACGGGATCGTCAGGGCCACGAAGAGCGTCGGCCGCCACGCCTGGAAGTCGACGTAGAGCAGGAGCACGATGCCGACGAGGGCGAGGGCCGCGAGGGCGTATAGCCGGCGGGTACTCGCCTGCCGGGCGGCGTACTCGCCCAGGAACTCGGGGTGGTACTCGCGGTCGAACGGGACCGCCCGCACCTTCTCCTCGACCTCCCGCGCGACGGCCCCGAGGTCACGGTCGGCGACGTTGCACGTCACGTCGAGCCGGCGGGAGGCGTTCTCCCGCTTGATCTCGTTCGGGGCCGGCACCACCTCCACGTCGGCCACGTCCCCGAGCCGCACCTGCTGCCCGAGCGGCGTGTCGATCGGCAGCGCCCGCACGGCCGACAGGTCTGCCCGCACGGCCGGCACGCCCCACACCACCACGTCGAACTTCTTCTGCCCGTCGTACACCTCGCCGACCTTCGCCCCCCGCAGTAACGCCGTGGACGCCCGGCGGACGTGCCCCGGGGTCAGCCCGTAGCGCTCGGCCATATCGGGCCGCAGCCGCACCTCGATTTGCGGGACCAACACCTGCGGCTCGACCTTGAGGTTCGTCACCCCCGGCACGGAGTTCATCGCCGCCTCCACCTCCTTCGCTTTCGCCCGCAGCACGGCCAGGTCGGGGCCGTACAGGCGGACGACGACGGTCGCACTCGTGCCCGTCAGCACCTCCTTGATTCGCTCGCGGAGAAAGGTCAGCACGTCGCGGTAGAGGCCGGGGTAGTTGTCCACGGTGGCCTGAATCCGGTCGATGGTCGCCTTGTAGTCGGCCCCCTGGTCAATGCTGATCCACAGCTCGGTGAAGTTCGGCCCCACCACCTCGTCGGCGGCCTCGGCCCGGCCGATGTGGGAGCCGAAGTTCCGCACCCCGGGGATGGCCCGCAGGTCCTTGCTGGCACGCACCGTGACCCGCGTCATGGCGTCGAGCGAGGTGCCGGGCTTCTCCACGAAGTGCATCAGGAAGTCGGTCTCCTGGAAGTTCGGGAGGAACTCCTGCCCGAGCCGCGTGGCCGCCGCCGCACTCAGGCCGAATGCGGCCACGAGCGTCAGCAGTGCGAGGTACGGCCGGGCCACGAACGCCGGCAGTACGGCCGCGTAAGCCCGTTTCAGGACGCGGGCGAGCGGGGCTTCCGGGCGGTCGTGCTTCCGACCCGTGAGGAGCAGGTACGACAGGGCCGGTGTGACGGTGAGGGCGACGAACAGTGAGGCCATGATGGCGAGGACGTAGGACAAGGCGAGCGGGCGGAAGAAGGCCCCCGAAAGCCCGTCGAGGAAGAAGACCGGGAGGAAGACGAGGACCACGATCAGGCTCGCGTACACGACCGCACTGCGGACTTCGAGGCTCGCCCCCAGCACGACGCGGAAGTCCGACTCGGGGTTGCCGGCCGCCCGGTTGAGCCGCAGCCGGCGGGCGATGTTCTCCACGTCGATGATGGCGTCGTCCACCACCTCCCCGAGGGCGATGACAAGCCCGGCGACGACCATCGTGTTGATCGTCGCCCCCGAGTAACTGATGACGAGGACGGCGGCGGTGAGCGAGAGCGGGATGGCCGAGAGGCTGATGAGTGCCGTCCGCCAGTCGAACAGGAAGGCGAGGAGGATGACGACCACCAGCCCGCAGCCGACGACGAGCGCCCGGGTGAGGTTGTCGATGGCCCGCTCGATGAACGTCGCCGGACGGAAGATGGTGGGGTCGATCTCCACGCCCTTCAAGCCCGGCCGCAGGGCTTCGATGGCGGCCTCGACGTTCTTCGTGAGTTCGAGCGTGTTGGCCTCGGGCTGCTTCTCCACGATCAGGAGCAGGCCGGGGCCGTCGTTGATGACGGCGTCGCCGATGGGCGGCGGCGACCCTTCCACCACTTCGGCCACGTCGCCGATGCGGACGGGTGCCCCCCCTCGGAAGTCGAGGACGAGGCGGGCGAGGTCTTCCGGCTCCCGCAGCGGCGAGGTGTGGCGGACGGGGAGGCGGGTGTTCGGCGTCTCGACCCAGCCGCCCGACTCCAGCACGGCCGCGTCGCCGCTGGCCTTCACCACGCCGTCGAGTGTGACGTCGTTCGCCCGCAGGCGGTCGGGGTCGACCAGCACCTGAAACTGGCGGTCCCGCTGGCCCCAGATGGCGACGTTCGCCACCCCGGGCACGGACTTCAGCTTCGGGCGGATCGTCCAGAGGGCGAGTTGCGTGAGGTCGCGCTGGGAGAGCGTGTTCGACCAGACGCCGACCTTCATCACCCGGCTCGTGGACGACAGCGGCGGGAGGATGACCGGCTGGCGGGCGACCGACGGCAGACGGGCGGCCTCGGCGGCGGTCCGCTCCTGCACGATCTGGCGGACCCGCATGGGGTCGGCCCCGTCCTCGAGGACGAGGACGACCTGCGACAGCCCGAGGACCGACTTCGAGCGGAGCGTCATGACCTGCGGCAGCCCGTTGAGGGCGTTTTCGAGCGGCATCGTGACGAGGCTCTCGACCAACTCCGTCGAGAGGCCGGGGGCTTCCGTCTGCACCTCGACGATGGGCGGGGCGAACTCGGGGAACACGTCCAACGGGGCCCGCTCGGCCGACCGGGTGCCGACCACGAGGAGGACAACGCAGAGGGCGACGACGACAACCCGGAGGCGGACCGACGTGGCGATGAGCCAGGAAAGCATGGGTGTGGTCCGCGGGGGTTGGTGCGGTTATTTCGCGTACCCGGTCTCGGTGCCGAACAGCTCGGCGGCCCCCGCGGTGACGACCGCCGTACCGGCCTTCGGGCCTTCGTCCAGGACGGCGAGCGGGCGGACGGCCGCGGCGGGGCCGACCGCGGCGGCCTCGGCGAGCGCGGCCGCGGGCACGCCGGCGGCCACGAAGCGGACCGTCACCCGCCGACGCGAGTAGGTCCGCTCGCCGACCCTCTCGTAGACCCAGGTGCCGCCGAAGATGTCGTGGACGACGGCCGCCCACGGGGCCACCGGGCCGGCCGCCCCGCCGGTCAGGGTGAGCGTAACGCCGACCCGCTGGCCGGGGCGGAAGCGGGCGTCGTGGTTGTCGAGTTCGAAGAACAGGTCGGCGGTGCCGCTGAGGGCGTTCGCGGACGGCGGGGCGGATACCGCTTTCGCCGGCACGGACGGGTCGCCGGGGCGGCCGGACAGGTCGCCGACGGCCGCGGCGGCGGCGGGATCGAGGTACGCGAGGTTGCCGACGTAAACGGGGACGCGGACCCACGCCGTGCTCGTGTCCACGATTTCAAAGAGGGCGGCCCCCGAGGGCACCGTCTGGCCGGGGGCGGCGGAGACGTTCCAGAGGATGCCGTCCGCGGGGCAGTCGATGGCGACGGGGGCGACGGAGCCTTGATCGACTTCGCCCACCACTTTCAACAGCAGGTCGCGGCGGGCGCTCGCGGCTTCCAACGACTTGCGGGCGAGGTCGGACAGGGCCTGGGCCTCGTCCACGATCCGCTGGCTGCCGGCCCCCTCCCTCAACACGCGCCTGGCCCGGTCGAGGGCGATGCCGGCGGCGGCGAGCTGGCTCTGGGCGCTCTTCACCTGGCCGTCGGCCTCCACCTCCGTGGCGGTGAGCGTGGCCCGGGCTTCGGGGGTGAGCAGCGGTTGCAGGAGGAAGAGCGGCTGGCCCTTCTTCACGGTCACGCCGGGGACGGGCACGCCGCCGCCGGACGCGGCCCGGAGTTGGCCGGTGAGAGGGGCCGCGACGAGGATCGTGTGCCCGGCCGGCACGGTGACTTCGCCGCCGTAGAACCGGCCGCGGGAGACCGTCATCTTCTCCACGCTGCCGACGCGGAGGCCGAGCCGGGCTTCGGCCTCGGGGGTGAGCGTGAGGGTGTTGAACTGGTCTTCCTTCGCCACCTTCGCCACGCTGGCCGGGCCGGGCGGCTTGTCGGCGGCCGGCTTGTCGGCCGACTTGCCGGCGACGAGCCACCACCCGCCGGCGGCCGCCCCGCCCACGACGAGCGTGGCGGCGACCCCGGACAGCACCCCCTGGCGATAACTCATGGCGGCGGACTCGTGGGGACGGTCGGCATGATCGGGCCGGGCGGCGGTAGAGGGGCCGGGGGCGGAACCACCGCGGCCGGGGCGAGCTTGCGGCCGACGCCGCGTTCGAGGTCGGCCCACGCCCGGCGGAAGTCGGCCTTCAGCGTCGCCTCCCGGCCGAGGGTGTCGATCAGCTGGCGGGTGGCCTCCAGCACGATCAGGTAGGTGACGTTCCCCTCGTTGTACGCCGCCTCGGCCCGGCGGATCGAGGAATCGACCTCCGGCCGCACCTTGAGCCTGAGCACGTCCCACTCGGCGCGGGCCTGGCGGTAGCGGGCGTGGGCCAGCTTCACGTCGAGGGCGATCTGGTTCTGCACCGTGACGCGGTTACGGGCGGCCCGCTCCAGCTCGCCGTCGGCCCGGGCGATCCCGCCCTGGTTGCGGTTGAAGATCGGGACCGTGAAGCGGAGGGCCGGGCTGAACTCGTGGCCCGTCACCCGGCCGCTGGTGGCGTCCAGAATGCCGAAGAGACGGATGAAGCTGAACCGGGCGAAGCGGGCCCGGGCGGCGGCGGCGGCCTCGGCGTGGACGGCCGCCCGCGAGTCGGGCCGCGTCTTCACCGCGTCGGCCACCAGGGCGTCGGCGTCGAGGTCGAGCGACGGCGGCTCGGGGCCGTCTTCCACCGCGAGCGGGCCGGCGACGCCGCTCAGGCCCAGGAGGAAGCGGAGGCGTTCCTCGGCGAGCGTCACCTCGTACCCGACGCGGGTGGCGTCCTGGCCGGCGAGCAGGGCGTCGATGCGGGCGGTCGCGGCCTCCTGCTCGCTCGCGTCGCCGGCCCGCCGCCGCACGTCGACCAACTCGGCCACCTTGCCCCGGACCCGGACGGCGACGCCGGCCACCCGCACCCGGTCCTTCGCCAGCACGAGGTCGGCGTAGGCCTGCCGGGTGTCGCGGATCAGGTCGAGGGCGAGTTGCGTGAGCCGGTCGCAGACCCGCTTGTTCTCCTCGTCGGCCGCCTTCACCCGGACCGGGCGAAAGAAGATCGACTCCAGCGAAAATTCCACGAGGTACTTGAACGGCTTGTTGGGGGCCGGGAAGGTGTACAGGAACTCGGGGTTCGGCAGGAGCCCGGCCTGGATCAGGTC
>JANPKP010000719.1:0-2885 GCA_031426095.1 Gemmataceae bacterium | reverse complement strand
AACGGCCCGCCGGGCACGCCCCAGGGTGGCCCCCCCGGGGCCGGCGGCCAACCCCCGGCCGGCGGCCCCGGCGGGCGGCCCGGTGGGCCCGGCGGGTTCGGCCCCGGTGGCGGTCGGCCGCAGGGGGTGACGCTCGACCCGCTGGTGGGGCTCGACGACGCCCGCAAGCCGCTCCGGAGTAAGATTCTGGCCGTGCCGGCGTGGCGGGAGAAGTACCTCCAGCACGTCCGCACCATCGCCGCCGAATCGCTCGACTGGAAGGCCCTCGGCCCTGTGGTCGGCGGCTACCGTGCCCTGATCGAAAAGGAAGTGGGAGCCGACACCCGCAAGCTGACGCCGACCGCCGACTTCCTCAAATTGACGGCCGACGAGGCCCCACCGGCCGGGGAAGCGGGCGGCGGTCGGCGGCCGGAGGGGATGAGTTTGCGGGCCTTCGCCGACCAGCGGCGGGCCTACCTGCTAAACTATTCCGAGGCCAAGACCGCCAGGCCCTGACCGCCTCGTTCCCGAAGGACCGACACCTTGATGCCCGAGGATTCCCCCCCCGCCGGCGACCGGCCGGTCGCTGCCCCCCCCCGGCCTGCCGCCGCCCCCCACGTATCCCCGTCCCTGTCGGGCTCCGCGGACGCCAGCACTCCGGCCTACGAGGTCAAGTTCCTCCTCGCGGAGGAGCAGGCCGCCGAGGTCGAGGCCCGCTTGCGGGACCACCTCGCCCTCGACCCCCACGCCGACCCGGCCCGCGGCAACTCGTACCTCGTCACCAGCGTCTACTACGACACCCCCCGGTTCGACGTCTACTGTCGGACCGAGGGGTTCCGGAACCAGAAGTACCGCCTCCGCCGTTACGGCGACGCCCCGATGGTGTTCCTGGAGCGGAAGTCCAAACGCGGCAAGCGGGTCTGGAAGCAGCGGGCGGAAGTACCGCTCGGCGAAGTGGCGACCGTCCTGTCCGCGGAGCCCGCCGTGGGTCGGCCCGGCGACTGGTTCGTCCGCGAACTGGCCGAGCAGCAACTCGGCCCCGTCTGCCGCGTGACTTACGAACGGGTGGCCTACTGCGGGCGGGACGGCGACGGCGGGAACATCCGCGTGACGATGGACCGGGCCGCCCGCGGGCTGCTGTCCGCCGACCCCGTGGCCGAGCCCTTCGCGGACGGCCTGCCGCTACTGACGGACGAGGTGATCGTGGAGTTCAAATTCCTGGCGGCAATGCCGGCACTTTTCAAGGGCGTGGTGGCGGCCCTCAAGCTCACCCCGGGAGGCGTGTCGAAGTACCGCCGCTGTGCCCAGGCCGCCGGGCTGATGGCGGAAAGGGGCGACCGTGCTTGACTGGATTCGACAAACCTTCGACGGCGGGTCACCGCTCCCCCCGACCGAAGTCTTCATCGGCCGGATCGTGGTCGCGATGGTGATGGGCTTCGTGGTCGCTGCGATATACGCCGTGAGCCTCGGCCGGCGGCGGACGGATGCGGGCACTCTCCCCACCACCCTCGTGCTGCTCTCGATCCTGGTGGCAATGGTCACACTCGTGATCGGCGACAACCAAGCCCGGGCATTCGGCCTGGTCGGTGCGCTATCAATCGTGCGGTTCCGCACGGTGGTAGAAGACACACGCGACACGGCGTTCGTCATCTTCGCCGTGGTCGTGGGCATGACAGCGGGGGCGGGTTGTGCGGTGCTGGCCGTGATCGGCATACCGGTCGTGGCCTTCGCTGTGAACGTAATGAGAATTCTCGACGGCCCGCGTGCGGACGACGGTAGCAAGGCAGTGGCTCTTAGCGTCCGGATCGGGTTGGGTCACGACCCGGACACACTACTCGGTGCGGTGTTCGACCGCTATTTCTCACACCGACGACTCACGGCGTCGTGTACCGCCCGCCAAGGTGCGGCAATGGAAGTGGCATACACAGCCGTCCTCAAAGACGCGAAGGCATCGTACCGATTTGTGACGGAGCTGAACCAAATCGAAGGCGTGCAAAACGTGGAGTTGAGGGACAAATCGGCGACGTAGAGCAAGTGCAGGTATGGTCGAAGCCGTGTTATGTAAACGCGCGTAAGACGCCAGACGTAAGTGGAAAAGGTGGTATCGACAGGCGACATATACAAACGCCGCGGCCCCGCCAGTTGTGACTGGCGGGGCCGGGCGTTGTGGCCCAGGTGGTGGGTGGGGCGAGAGGATTCCGAGGGTGCGGCGGTGACATGCGGCCCCGCCGTAAGGCGGGCCTAGTTCTGTCATCCTTAGAAAGGAGGTGATCCAACCGCAGGTTCCCCTACGGTTACCTTGTTACGACTTAGTCCCAATCAGGCGTTTCCGCTTCGGCGCCGGTCAAGGCGACTTCGGCGGCCCCGCCCTTTCGTGGCTTGACGGGCGGTGTGTACAAGGCTCAGGAACACATTCACCGCGGTGTTGCTGACCCGCGATTACTAGCGATTCCGGCTTCACGCAGGCGAGTTGCAGCCTGCGATCTGAACTGGGGCGTGCTTTCGGGGGTCGGCTCCCGCTCGCGCGTTCGCGTCCCTCTGTCCACGCCATTGTAGCACGTGTGCAGCCCCGGACATAAAGGCCATGAGGACTTGACGTCATCCCCACCTTCCTCCGGTTTGACACCGGCAGTCCCCCCAGAGTCCCCGCCATGACGCGTTGGCAACTGGGGGTAAGGGTTTCGCTCGTTATGGGACTTAACCCGACATCTCACGACACGAGCTGACGACAGCCATGCAGCACCTGTACCAGCTTCCGGGTTGGGTACCGTTCGTCCCCGTTTCCGGGTCCTACCTGCTGGCGCTTTCGCACATGTCAAGTCCGGGATAAGGTTCTTCGCGTAGCCTCGAATTAAGCCACATGCTCCACCGCTTGTGTGAGCCCCCGTCAATTCCTTTGAGTTTCA
>JANPKP010000718.1:0-2889 GCA_031426095.1 Gemmataceae bacterium | reverse complement strand
GACGCGGTGACGGAAAAGCGCCGCCGCGTCGTCCGTCACCGCGTCACCCCCCCACCGTGTCACCTTGTCACTTTTTGCCCCGCACACTTGCCAACCCCCCGCACGGCGATAAACTCTGGGAATCCTGAATCGTGTGTCACGTTAACGTGTCTCGTAACGCGGCAGGAGTGCGACGCGGCTAGGGACAGCGGGGAGCGGGAAGATGGCGACCACGAAGGAACAGAAGACCGAGATCATTGGCCAGTTCCGCCGGGGCGACTCCGACACGGGGTCGTCCGAGGTGCAGATCGCGCTGCTGACGAGTCGGATCGTGTATCTGACGGACCACATGCGGACGCACAAGAAGGACTTCGCCAGCCGACGCGGGCTGCTCAAGCTCGTCAGCCAGCGGTCGGACCTGCTGAAGTTCCTCCGGCAGACGGAGCGCGAGCGGTACCTGGCGGTGATCGGCAAGCTCGGCCTGCGGAAGTAAATCCGCACGCCCGGCTCGCCGCGATTTCGGTCCCGTCGTCTTCCCACTCTAACGCGGTGCCCGGTCGGTCCGGGGCCGCCGGGGGCCCACGTGAACGGCCCCCCTGGGCGTTCCCGTCGGGTCCGGTCGAGTCCGCGGAGCGGGCCGCCCAAACCGACCCCACGTTCCGCCCCGAACCCCCTGTCCCACACCCGGCACCGACCAGTGCCGACCGCCGCCCCGCCTCCCGCCGGAAACCCCAGAAAGGGCTTTTCCGTGCCGGTAGCAACTGTTGAACTCCCCTTCGGCGGCCGTACCCTCGTCCTCGAATCCGGCAAGCTCGCCAAGCAGGCCCACGGGTCCGTCTTGGTCCGCTACGAGGGGACCGTCGTCCTCGTCGCCGCCACGTCCGGCAACCCGATCCCCGGCCGCGACTTCTTCCCCCTCCAGGTCGAGTACCGGGAGCGGACCTACGCGGCCGGCAAGTTCCCCGGCGGCTTCATCAAGCGGGAGACCCGCCCGAGCACCAAGGAGACGCTCACCTCCCGCCTCATCGACCGCCCCCTGCGGCCGCTCTTCCCGGTCGGCTACATCAACGAAGTCCAGGTCATGGCCCAGGTCATGTCCTCCGACCGCGAGAACGACGCCGACGTGCTCGCCCTGATCGGGGCGAGCGCCGCCCTGCACATCTCGCCGATCCCGTTCCTCAAGCCGATCGGCGGCGTCCGCCTCGGCCGGATCGACGGCAAGCTGACGGTCAACCCGACCGCCACCGACATGGAGGGGAGCGACCTCGACCTGATCGTGGCCGGCACGACGGACGCCATCTGCATGATCGAGGGGTTCGCCCGCGAGATGGTCGAGAGCGAGGCGGCCGAGGCCATCATGGAGGCCCACCGGCAGTGCGTGACGGTCATCGGGGCGATCGAGGAACTCCGCGAGAAGCTCGGGCTCGGGGCCAAGGTCTACCCCGCCGCGGCGGCCGCCAACCCGCTCGTCGAGGAGTTTTACGGCAAGTACGGCAAGGAAGTCCGCGAGCGGTACGCCACCAAGGGCAAGCTCGAAATGTACGCCTCGCTGTCCGCCCTCAAGGACCAGATCAAGAAGGCGTACCTGCCCGAGGGCGAGAAGGAGCCGAAGTACACGCCGTCGCAGGTGAGCGGGGCCATCGAGGCCCTGCGGGAGCGGGTCTTCCGCGAGATCACCCTGGGCGGCACCCGGATCGACGGCCGCGGGCCGAAGGACCTGCGGGCGATCTCGGCCGAGGTCTCGACGCTCCCCCGCGTCCACGGGTCGGCCGTGTTCCAGCGGGGCGAGACGCAGGCGCTCGTCGTCACCACCCTCGGCACGTCGGGCGACGAGCAGAAGGTGGACGGGCTCGGCGAGGAGTACTCGAAGAAGTTCATGCTCGACTACAACTTCCCGCCGTTCAGCGTCGGCGAGTGTAAGCCGATCCGCGGGCCGGGCCGCCGGGAGATCGGCCACGGGATGCTGGCCGAGCGGTCGCTCAAGGCCGTGCTGCCGCCCCCGTCGAAATTCCCGTACACGATCCGCCTCGTGTCCGAAATCCTGGAGTCGAACGGCTCGTCCTCGATGGCCTCGGTGTGCGGCGGCACGCTCGCGCTCATGGACGCCGGGGTGCCGATCAAGCAGCCGGTCGCCGGCATCTCCATCGGGCTGGTGAGCGAGGGGGACAAGTTCACCCTGCTGACCGACATCCAGGGGGACGAGGACCACTACGGCGACATGGACTTCAAGGTGGCCGGCACCCAGAACGGGGTGACGGGCATCCAGCTCGACATCAAGCTCGACGGGATCAGCGAGGAGGTCGTCCGCGGGGCGCTCGACCAGGCCCGGGACGCCCGCCGGGAAATCCTGCGGACGATGCTCGGCACCCTCCGGGCCCCCCGCCGCGAGATCAGCCCGAACGCCCCGCGGCTGCTGCAGGTGAAGATCAACCCGGAGAAGATCGGCCTGCTGATCGGGCCGGGCGGCAAGATGATCCGGGCCATCCAGGAGGAGACGGGGGCCAAGCTCGACGTGTCGGACGACGGCACGGTGCAGATCGCCCACAGCGACGGGCACGGGGCCGAGGAGGCGAAGAAGCGGGTCGAGGCCCTGTGCGCCGAGATCAAGGTGGGCACGATCTACGACGGCAAGGTGATCTCGATCAAGGAGTTCGGGGCGTTCGTGGAGCTGTCCCCGGGCCGCGACGGGCTGTGCCACATCTCGGAACTCGATGTCGGCTATGTCGGCCGGGTGGACGACGTGGTGCAGGTCGGCGACAAGGTCACGGTGAAGGTGATCGCCATCGACGACCAGGGCCGCGTGAAGCTCTCCCGCAAGGCCCTGCTGCCGGGCGGCGAGACGGAAGGCGGCGGCGGCGGCGACATGGGCGGGGGCGGCGACCGCCCGCCGCGCGACGACCGCGGCGGCGA
>JANPKP010000717.1:0-7054 GCA_031426095.1 Gemmataceae bacterium | reverse complement strand
CCCCGATGCGGTGTGACGCAGAACCCATCAATCAAATCGGGAGGGTTGTGCCCACGCCCCGCTCGCGGGCCAACTTCACCACGCGGGCGGCCAGGGCCACGTCCTGCACGCCGAGGCCGAGCGACTTGAACACGGTCACGTCGGCGGCGCTCTCCCGGCCGGGGTAGCGGCCGACGAGGACCGGGGCGAAGTCGCGGACCTCCGACCAGTGCAGCACCCCGGCGTCGAGCGGGGCCACGAAGTCGCCGGCTTCGAGCTTCGCCTGGTCCTTGCTGTCCACGGTCACGAGCGTGGCCTTGCGGAACACGTCCACGTCGGTCTCGGTCTTGGCCAGGAAGTTCGACCCGACGAGGTTCAGGTGGGCCCCCTCGGCCACCCACGCCCCGAGCAGCACCGGCTCCCGCGACGTGGTGGCCGTGATGACGATGTCGAGCCCCCGGGCGGCGTCCTCGGGCTTCTCGACGGGCACCACCTCCACGCCCGTCTCGGCCGCCATCGTCGCGGCGAACGCCTTGCACTTCTCGCGGTCCCGGCCGTAGACGTGGGCTTTCGTAACGGGCCGCACCTTGCACGCGGCGAGGAGTTGCGTACGGGCTTGCTTGCCGGTGCCGTAGAGGCCCACCGTGGCGGCGTCCGGGCGGGCGAGCTTGCGGGCGGCCACCCCGCCGGCGGCCCCGGTGCGGAACTGGCCGAGCACATCGGCTTCCAGGATCGCGGTCATCTCGCCGGTGCGGGCGTCGTAGAGCGTGACGTGGAACCTGGCCCCGTCCTTGGTGGCCGTGTACGCCTTGAAGCCGATCACGCCGAGCGTCTTGGCGGCGGCCGGGAGGACGTGGAGGACGACCTGGTCGGTCCGGCACCGCTGGCGGGGGACGTTCTCGGCCTCGTCCAGGGCCAGCTTGCGGAACGCCGCCTCGCCCGCGTCGAGCGCCAGGTCCATCGTGACCAGCGACTCGACCTCGGCCTCGGTCAGGTAGAGAACGGGCATGGCTGGCCTCGGAAAGAGTTCACCACGAAGGCCGCACAAAGGGCCACGAAGGAAGACAGAGAGCACCGTTCCGAACAAATCTTCTCCCGCGTCCTTCGTGGCCCTTTGTGCGATCTTCGTGCCTTCGTGGTGAACTCTCTTCTCTTTACACCCCGCCGGCCAGCCACTCCTTGAGCCGCGCCAGGCCGCCTTCGATCGTCTCGCGGTTGGTGGCGAACGACATGCGGGCGAACCCCTCGGCCCCGAACGCCGCCCCCGGCACGAGGTTGACGTGGGCCTGCTCCAGGAGCGCCGCACAGAACCCGAGCGAGTCCGCCACCGGCTTGCCGCCGAAGGTCTTGCCGAAGTAGCTCGACACGTCGATGAAGGCGTAGAACGCCCCGTCGAACGGGGCGAGCCTCAGGCCCGGGATGTCGGCCAGCCGATTCAGGACGATCTCCTTGCGGGCGGCGAACTCGGCCCGCATCTCGGCCACGCACTCCTGGGGGCCGTCGAGGGCCGCGACGAGGGCGGCCTGGCTGACGCTGCTCGGGCAGCTCGTCTCCTGGCTCTGGATCGTGTCCATCGCCTTCACCACCGCCGGCGGGGCGACCGCCCAGCCCATCCGCCACCCGGTCATGGCATAACTCTTGCTCGCCCCGCTGACCGTGATCGTGCAGTCCCTCAGGTCCGGCCGGAGGGTCGCTACGCACGTCGGCTTCGCGTCGCCGTAGGTGAGCTGCTCGTAAATCTCGTCGCTCAGGATGACGGCGTCGGTGGGGAGCACCACGTCCGTCAGGGCGACGAGTTCGGCCCGGGTGTAGACCACCCCCGTCGGGTTCGACGGGCTGTTGAGCATGAGCACCCGCGTGCGGGGCGAGATCGCGGCCTTGAGCTGGGCCGGGGTGAGCTTGAAGCCGCTCTCGAAGGTCGTGTTCACCAGCACCGGGGTCGCCCCGGTCATGGCCACGAGGTCGCTGTAGCTCACCCAGTACGGCGTCGGGATGATGACCTCGTCGCCGGGGCCGACGGTGGCCGCGAGGGCGTTGTGGATCGAGTGCTTGGCCCCGTTCGAGACGATCACGTTCTCCGGGCCGATGTCGTACCCGTGGTACTTCTTGTACCACCGGACGATCGCCGCCTTCACCTCGGGGGTGCCGGCCGTCGGGGTGTAGTGCGTCTGCCCGGCGGCGGCGGCCGCGTGGGCGGCCTCGCGGATGTGCTTCGGCGTGTCGAAGTCGGGCTCGCCGAGGCTGAAGTCGAACACCTTGACCCCGGCCGCCCGGAGTTGACGGGCCTTCGCCCCGGCGGCTATCGTGGCGGACGGCTGGATGGAGTCGGCCAGCTTCGAGATGCGGATCATGGCGGGTCGGCCCCTGCGGAAGGTCGGCGGCACGCGGCGGCTGAAGGACCATCCTACGCGAACCGGCCCGGGGAGGAAGCCCCCAGCCCTCTCCACCGGCCAGGGACGGCCCCCATGCACGTCGCCCACTTCGTCCACCGATACCCGCCGGCCGTGGGAGGTTCGGAGGCGTACTTCGCCAGGCTCGGAGAGTATCTCGCGGCGTGCGGCGACGCGGTCACGGTGTGGACGACGACGGCGGTGGAGTTGGAGGCGTTCTGGCAGCGGGGGCGTGGCGAAGTGGGGGAAGCCCCCGGAACCCCTCCCCCAACCCCCTCCCCTAAGAAGGGAGGGGGCTTTCAAACTCCCCCTCCCTTCTTAGGGGAGGGGGTTGGGGGGAGAGGTTCCGTCCACGTCCGCCGCTTCCCCCCGCTCCGGTGGCCCGCCCGCCGCTACACCCTCAAGGCCGCCTCGCTCGTCCCCGTCCGCCCGTGGCAGTGCCTCACGCTCCCGTGCAACCCGATCGCCCCCCTGATGTGGCGGGACGCCGGCCGGTACGCCGGGCCGCTCGACGCGGTCCACGCCGCCGCGTTCCCGTACTCGTTCCCGATCCTGTGCGGGCTGCGGCTCGCCCGCCGGCGGGGGGTGCCGTTCCTGCTCACGCCGTTCCTCCACCTCGGCGACCCGGCCGACCCCGCCGACCGCACCCGCCGGCAGTACACCTCGCCCCCGCTCCGCTGGCTGCTGCGGCAGGCCGACCGCGTGTTCGTGCAGACCGACGCCGAACGCCGGGCCGTGGTCGAACTCGGCGTTCCGGCCGGCCGCGTGGCGCTTCAGGGCCTGGGCGTGGACCCCGCGGACTGCACCGGCGGCGGCCGCGACGCGGCCCGGCGGGCGTGGGGCGTGCCGGCGGGCGAGGCCGTGGTCGGCCACCTGGCAAACGCCAGCGTCGAGAAGGGAACCGTCGATCTCCTGCGGGCCGCCGAACGGGCGTGGGCGAACGGGATGCGATTCCGCGTCGTCCTCGCCGGGCCGGAGATGCCGAACTTCCGTGCGTTCTGGGACGGCTTCGGCCCGAAGGAACTTGTCACCCGCCTGGGCGTGCTGACGGACGGCGGGAAGCGCGACTTCTTCGCGGGGCTGGACGCCTTCGTCCTGCCGTCGCGGACCGACTCGTTCGGCCTGGTGATACTCGAAGCGTGGGCCAACGGGCTGCCGAACCTCGTCTACCGGGCGGGCGGGCCGGCCGAACTCATCCGCGACGGCGTCGACGGCTTGCAGGCGGCGTGCGGCGACGTGGACGAGCTGACCCGGCAGCTCAAGCGGCTCGCTGGGGACGCGGCATTGCGTCGCCGGCTCGGCGAGGCGGGCCGTGAGCGGGTCGGACGCGAGTTCGGGTGGGGCGACAAGCTGGAGTTGGTGCGGGACGTGATCACCGACGCCCGGCGAGCGGGGGGCGTGAACCCCCGGAGTCTGTGGGAGTTTTTGCGTGCCGTAAAGCCTGGGGGGGCCCACGCCCCCCGCTCGCCGGGTGACGCGATCACCGCAGCGGCAAAATAACGAAGTCCACGTCGCCGTTCGGCCGCACCATTTCCAGCACCGCCCCCTTGTCGCGGTCGGCGGCGGCGAGGGCGTCCTGGAATGTCTTCACGGTGGCCACCGCCGCCCGATCGACCCGCACCACCGCCGCCCCGCGGACGATGCCGGCCTTCGCGGCCACGCTCTGCGGCATCACGCGGAGGATCACCAGGCCCTTCACCCTGGCCGGGAACTGGAGCTGGGCCGCGACTGCCGGCGTCAGCTCGGCCAGCACCAACCCGAGGTCGGGGAACTGGGCCGCCACCGCCGCCGGGCCGACCGCCGCCGGTGCCGGGACGCCGGCCGCGGGGGCCACGGGCACCTTGTTCGCACCCACCGCCGGGGCTTGCTCCTCGACCGTGAGCCGGAGGGCGACCACCTTGCCGGCCCGCACCACCGCAACGTCGGCCACCTCGCCCAGCGGTAACGTGCCGACGACCCGGAGGAGTTCCCGCGAGTCCTTGATCGTCTTGCCGGCCACGGCCACGATCACGTCGCCGACCTGGAGCCCGGCCTTCACCCCCGGCGAGCCGTCGTAGAGCCGCGACACGAGGGCGCCGCTGCCGACCGCCACGCCCGACTTCGCGGACCCGTCGGCGTCGAGGTCGCGGACGGCCACGCCGAGGTAGCCGCGGTGGACGACCCCGTCCTTCAGGAGTTGGGCGGCGACCGACTTGGCGAGGTTGCTCGAAATCGCCAGCCCGACGCCCTGGAAGCCGCCGCTGCGGGTCTTGATCGCCGACGTGATGCCGATCACCTTGCCGTCGAGGTTCACGAGCGGGCCGCCGCTGTTCCCGGGGTTGATGGCCGCGTCCGTCTGCAGGAAGTCCTCGTACTGGTTGAGCCGCAGGTTGGTCCGGCTCTTGGCCGACACGATCCCGTGCGTCACCGACCCGGTCAGCCCGAACGGGGCCCCTACGGCCAGCACGCGGTCGCCCACTTCGCCCGCGTCGCTGTCGCCGAACTCCACGAACGGCACCGGGCCGCCGGCGTCGAACTTGATGACGGCGAGGTCGGTCTTGGGGTCGCGGCGGATGTCCTTCGTGGTGAACTTGCGGCCGTCGGTGAGGGTGACTTCGACCGAGTCCACGTCCTCGACGACGTGGTTGTTCGTGAGGACGACGCCCGACGGGTCGATGAGGAAGCCGGACCCGAAGCCGGGCCCGGGGTCGATGCCCGGCTGCGGCTCGGCCGCCACCCCCGGCCGCGGGCCGTCGCCCGGCGGGAGTTCGGTGCGGCGGCCGCGGGGGGCGTTCGGCTGCGGCCGCAGCTTCCCCTCGATACTCACCACGGCGGGGACCACCCGCTTCACCACGGGGGCGAAGCTGAGCGGGTCGCGCTGGGGCGCCGGCACCGGGGCCACGACCGGGGCCGGGGCGGCCACGTCGATGGGGGGCGGGAACTGCGGCAGTGGCGGCGGGGCTTGCCCGAACAGGGGGCCGCCGAGGAGGGCGAGGGACGCCGCCGTGAGCGGCCAGCGGGAATGCGGCATGGGGTCGGCTCCGAATGCGGGACGGGCAGCCCGGGGGCCGCCCGTCGGTATTTTACCGCATCCGTGCGCTGATTTTTGGGGCAAAGCCCTGGGATGGCTATCCCTGGGCATTCGGGGTCCCTGTGTGTTGAGTCAGCCCGCCCGCCGGCGGCCCGTCGCCGGCACGCCGATGCTCAGCGGCTTGCCCCGCCGCCGGCCGGCGGGTCGCGGCGGCGAGCAGGCGAGCGTGTATGCCCCGCACCCGGGGCACGGCCGCGACTCGATCGCCTGCCGCTCGTACTCCGAACAGGTGCCGACCCGGAACCACGTCATCCGACACGAGTCGCACCCGACCTGCCAACTTTCCACGGAACACCACCCTGGAGGAACGCCGCCCCCGGTTGGGGCGGCCCGTCGCTAGTACGCCGGCCTGTCGGGGGCGACCCGCACCGGGGGCACCCCCCGGAAGTTGCGGCCCACCACCACCATCCACGTCCCGGTCGCGTACCCGTCGACCGTGTGGACCACGACCCCCGGCGGGTCGGTCGATTCGAACAGCGCCCGCACCGCGGGGATGTCCACGCCGACGAACACGAACGTCTTCCCCTTGAAGGCTTGCGCGTCGACCAGGGGGTTCGGGTGCCACACGTCGTACTGGCTCCGCCGCTCCCCCAGCCCGTACCCGAGCGAGTACGTCTCCGGGTGCCCCTTGCAGTAGAAGCTCAGTTCGCCCGGCTGGTTCCACCCGGCGGCCGCCACCACGGGCTCCTCGCCCGTTTCGGCCTTCACCTTGTCGCGGAGGCGGTCCACCTCGGCCGCCAGCGTCCGCCAGCCGAGCAGCCGGCTCGTCGGGTCGTACCGCCGCACCACGGCCGGGTTGGTCGCCGACGGCGGGCCGGCCAGCCGGGCGGCCAGCGGGCGGACGAGCGAGAAGTAGTGCAGCACGACCGACACCACGACGCCCAGGACGGCGACGCCGACCACGCTGCGGACGACGGCCCGCCGGTACCAGCCGTCCGGCCCGTCGAGTTGCCGGCGGAGCCACGCCACGCACAGCGGCAGCCCGGCCACGTAGGCGGCCGCCGGCCAGTTCATTTCGCCGACCGACCGCACGCTCGTGACGAAGAAGACGCCCCAGACGGGGACCGAGGTCCACCACAGGAACGCGAGGCCATTCGATTGCGGATTTCGAATTGCGGATTGCGGAATGGAAGCACTCTGCGTTCCGCATTCCGCATTCCTCCAAGGCCGGTACACCCACGCCGCCGCAAGGAACGCCACGAGCCACACGCCGAGCAGGAACGCGGCCTGCCCGCCGAGGAAGGCGAGCGGCCCGAGCGCCTTCGCGGCCGCCCCCGTCGCCGGCCCGCTCGCGCCGACCAGTCCGAGGACGTGGCGGACGCTCACCCAGTCGTGGGCGGCGTTCCAAATCACGATCGGCAGGCAGCCGACGCCCATGAGCCCGCACATGAGCCAGAAGCCGGCCCGCTTCAACTTCGGACGCAGGGCCGGGGTGAACAGCAGGTAGCCGCCCACGGCCGCGGGGAGGAGGAGGATGGGGAACTTCGCCAGCACGCCGACGGCGCAGCACGCCCCGGCCGCCGCCCAGTCGCGGAGGCGGTCGCCCTCGACGGCCCGGCGGGCGAACACCAGGGCCCAGCACCACGCCGCGAGGTACGGCGGGTCGATGGTCATC
>JANPKP010000716.1:0-7405 GCA_031426095.1 Gemmataceae bacterium | reverse complement strand
GCTCGCCCCGGCTCAGGCCGCGGACTTGTGCGACGCCCGGCCCGATGCCCCGCTCGGCGATCCGCCCGGCCAGCGCGGCCGGCCACGGTCCGCCGACCTGCACCAGCCGCACGTCCGGCAGGCGGGCGCGGACGGCGGCGTACACGTCGAGCAGCACGTCGAGCCGCTTGCGGGGGATGTTGCTCCCGACGTGGAGGAGGAACCGGCCGCCGACGCCCGCCGGGGGCGGGACCGGGGCGGCGGCCTCGGGCGTGAACTCGTCGGCCACCCCGTAGGGGGCGTGGACCAGCTTCCCGGCGGGAACGAGCCCGTGCCGGAGGATGGCGTCGCGGACCTCGTGCGTGCTGTGGAACACCACGGCCGCCGCCTTCAACCCGCCCAGGATGCGGGCGGCCATGCGGCGGAACCACGCCGGCCGGGGCTCGGCGGCCGGGTCGAGGAGGCAGCGGAAGGCGTCGAGGTCGTGGCAGTAGACGCCGGTCCGGGCCGCCGGGAGGGCGTGGACGGCCGCCGCGTAGCTGTGGTCGACGACGTGGAAGGCGTCGAACCCGCCCCGCACCCGCTTCAGGTAACGCGGGAGGTCGACTTGCCGGTTGAGCAGGCGGTCGGCGTTGAAGGCGGCGGGCTTGCGGCCGACGACGGGGAGGCGGCCGAGGCGGCGGCGGAAGGGCGGGGCGAGGTCGGCGGCGGCCACCCCCGGCACCGCGGCCGGGAGGCGGGCGAGGAGCTGGTCGGCGCACAGGTCCATGCTCGCCCAGCCCTCGGCCCGGAAGTCGCGGACCACGCCGAGGCGGAGGGGGGCCGTCATTTCGAGGCCAACTCGTCGAAGAAGTCGAGGTGGCGGCGGGCGACGACCGGCCAGGCGAACCGCTCGCCCACCCGCTCCCGGCCGCGGGCGGCCAGGGCGGCCCGGACGCCCGGGTTCTCGACCAGCTCGCCCACGGCGGCGGCCCAGGCCGGGCCGTCGGCCTCGGGAACGAGCCGGCCGGCGTCGCCGATCACGTGCGGGATTTCGGCCGAGTCGCTGCCGGCCACGGCCACCCCGCAGGCCATCGCCTCCACGAGCATGCGGCCGAACTGCTCCCGCCACCGGGGGGTCGTCTGGCTCGGGGCGGCCAGCACGTCCATCGCGTTCAGGTGGGCCGGGACGCGGTCGTGGGGCACCCCCGTGACCACCCGCACCCGGTCGCCGTGCCGGGCCGCCCACGCCTTCAGGTCCGCCTCCCCCGGCCCGCCGCCGACGAACAGGGCCCGCCACGGCGACCGCTGGGCGTCGAGGGCGGCGGTGAGCCGGTCCACCCCCTTTTCCGGGACGAACCGCCCGAGGTAGCCGACCACCGGGGGGCCGCCCGGGGCCCAGCCCAGCTCCCGCCGGACAACCGCCCCCGCCGCCGGGTCGGGGCGGAAGGCTCCCACGTCCACGCCCAGGGGCATGACCCGGTGCGGGCGGGCGGCGTAGCCGCGGGCCAGTTGGACCTCGGCCGTCGTCTCCCCGCAGGCCATCCACCCGGCCGCCCGCCTTAGGCCGTACCGCTCGAACCACCCGAACGGGGGCGGGTACCGCTTGGCCAGGTTCTGGGCCGTCCAGAACACGTACGGCACCCCCCGCGGCGTCCACCGGGCGATCTGGAACCCGGGCAGGATGTACGGCTCCTCCCAGGCGTGGACGAGGTCCCACCCGGCCCGCAGGAGGGTCCGCAGCCGCCGCCCGTAGGCCATCACGTGGACGCGGCGGGTACCGTACGCGTTGACCACCTCGACCGGGCACGGCTCGTCGCCCGCCGGCTCGAACGGGATCGGCCGCAGGTCGCCGTGCATGAACGCCGGGGCGACGGCCGTCACCTCCCACGCCCCGGCCCCGACCCGGGCCAGCTCGTGGGCCAGCCGCCGGTTCAGGGCCACGACGTACGAGTGGCCGACCGTGAGCAGGCGGCGGGGGCGGGTCACGGCCGTTTCCCCCGCCCGGCCACCACCTGCCGGTAGACGGCCACCGTCTCCTCGGCCGTCCGGTCCCAGGTGTACGCCTCGGCCACCGCCCGGGCGGCCGCCCCCATCCGCGCCCGCAGGCCGGGGTCGGCGGCCAGCGCCCGCACCCCGTCGGCGATGGTGGCCACGTCCCACGGCTCGTCGGTCAGCCACCCGGACTCGCCGTGGGTGAGGAGTTCCGCCGCCCCGGCCGTCCGCGCCGTGACGACCGGCAGGCCGGACGCCATCGCCTCGGTGATGACCAGCCCGAACGGCTCGTACACGGTCGGGAAGACGAACAGGTCGGCGGCCGCGAAGTACCGGGCGACCTGCCGGGAGCGGGGGGCGAAGACCGTCCGTCCGGCCACCCCCTCGGCGGCCGCCACCGCCCGGTCGGCCCGGGCGTCCGACCCGGACACGAGGGCCAGCCACACGCCCGGCACCCGGGCCACGGCCTTGATCGCGGCCGCCGCCCCCTTCTGGAGGTTGCCCACGAACAGGGCCAGCGGGGCGTCGTCCGGCACCCCCAGCTCGGCCCGCACGGCGGCCCGGAGTTCGGCCCGGTTGCGGGGGTGGAACGCCTCCAGGTCGATCCCGTGGTAAATGACCGGCACCCCGGCCGTACGGCCGTAGAAGCGGGCCAAGTCCTCCCGGTTCCGCTCGGAAATGGCGATCACCCGCCGCGTCCGGGGGCGGCACAGGGCCCGGCGTTCGAGCGGGGTGACGAGCCACTTGGCGATCCGGTGCCGCCACGACAGGCGGCCCCCCGCCCGGTCGGCCAGGGCGGCGTGCCAGGCGGCCAGGCAGAAGTGGGCGGTCGCCAGGTCGTGCCGCAGGCCGCACAGCCCCTGGGCGTGGACCACGTCGTACCCGCGGCCGACGAGCACGGTGGCCGGGACGACGAACGACAGGATGCTCGTCAGGGCCGACGCCCGCCACGCCGGGATGTGGTGGTACGTGATCCCGGCCGGGTCGGGCTCGTCGAACGTGTTGGCGTAGACGTGGACCTCGTGGTCGCGGCGGAGCCGGGCGGCCAGCTCGGCCGTGTACCGGTCGTGGCCGCCGTGCCGGTTGTAGTCGTGAACGACCAGGGCGATCCGCAGCCGACGGCCGCCGTCGGCGGCCCGGCCCGGGTCGCCCGGATTCTCCCGCTTCGGGTCGATCACCTTCTCCCGCCCCCCGGCCGCGTCAATCACTTGCCGCCTCCACTCCCGGGTCGTGTGGGAAACCGGGGGCGTCGGCCGATCCCGCCGCCGTTTCCCGTTCCCGGTATCGTTCCCGGCGGCCGGGCGGGCCGCGGAGGGCGGCGACCGTCCGCTCGACGGCGAACGTGGCCGCGTAAACGGCGGCCGCCCGGCCGGCGAGGGCGTCCCGGGCGGCCGGCGGCGACCGGAAGGCCGCGTCGGCGGCGGCCGCCAGCCCCGCCGGGTCGGCCGACGGGGCCAGGGCGACGCACCTCGTGTCCCGCCAGATCGGCTCGGACAGCGGGCCGGCGTTGGTCACGATCGGCCGCCCCTCGCCGAGCCCGGCCATCAGGCTCGTCCGCCGCCCGCTCGCCCCGTCGGGGAACGGCTGGTAGAGCCAGTCGCACGCCCGCAGGTGGGCGACCAGTTCATCGGGCGGGAGGCCGCCGACGCCGTGGACGCGGGCGGCCAGGGCCGGGTGGCGGCGGCCCAGGTCGGCCGCGAACCCCTCGGCCCCCCGCCCCAGGAGGAGGACGGCCCGCCCCGGGTCGGCGGCCAGGAGGGCGGGCAGGGTGGCTCCGAGCAGGGGGGTGATCAGCCCGCCGTAGGTCCCGAAGTGGCCGACCAGGAGCCCCCCGGCTCGCCCGTACCGCTCCCGGACCCGCTCGACGGCCCCGGCCGGCGGCTCCGCCCGGACGGTGCTCGGGACCGGCAGCCACTCGGCCGGCGGGGCGGCCGGGGCCAAGCGGCGGAGCAGGCCGCCCCAGGCCGGGATGGAGACGAACACCCGGTCGGCGGCGGCCGCCGCGAGGCGGGCCATGACCCGGGTGGCGGCGGCCACGAGGTTGTGCCGCCGCGGCCGCCGGACCCACGGGAAGGCGACCTCGTGGAACATCACGGAGGCCGGCGGGAGGCGGCGGGCCGACGCCGCGAGCCAGGCCGCGAACGGCAGGTTCATGGCCTTGCGGCCGAAGGCGTGGGGGACGTACTGGACCAGCAGGCGGTCGGCCCGGGGGGCCGCCCGCAGGGCCCGGTCGAGGGCGGCCAGTCCGCGGGGGCCGAAGTGGTCCGGCAGCCGGCGAACCTCGACTCCGGGGTCGGCGGGGGGCGGGCCGGCGGCCGGCGGGGCGTACACGGCGACCCGGTCGCCGGCCGCCGCCAGCCGGGCGGCGACGAGCCGGGCGTAGTCGCCGACCCCCCCGGGCTGGGGCGGGTACTCGCCGGTGAGCACCGCCCAGCGGACCGGGCCGCTCACTTGGGGTCGCCCGCCGGGCCGGGCCGCAGGGCAGTCCGATTCAAGTCCCGGGCCGACCGCCCGAACAGGACGTAATCCACGAACGCCTCACCGTCGGTCTCCACCCATAGGCCGCTCACGCCGACCCCCGCCACCCCGGCGTCGGCGATCAAATCGCGGGTGACCACCGTCCACTCGGCCGGCGGGGCGTCGGCCAGGCGGACGCACTTCTCCCCGGCGGCGGCCGCCCCGAACACGTAGTTGGCGACCGGGACCGTGTCGGCGACGAACCCGACCCGGAGGCGGGTGCCCTTGACCTGTTTGACGGCGAACCGGACGTAGCGGTACTGCCCGGCCGGCGGACTCTCGGCGAGGAACACGGCGAAGGCGTTGCCGCCCCGGGTGCCCTCGACGACCCGCAACGACCCGAACCCCGAGTACCGGTCGGCCGTCGACCAGCCGAACGACTTCACGGCCCCGCCCCCCTTAACCAGGGTGTCGAGCAACTCCTTGTTCTCGTCGAAGAGTTCGTGGACCGCCCCGGGGGCCGGGGGGCGCACCCCGACCGCCTTGAACGGGGGCAGCTCCTTGACGAGCAGCCGGAGGCGGTTGCCGTCGGGGACGTTCGGCTCGGCCGCGAGGGCGGCCTCGTACTGCTGGCGGGCGAGCCCGAGCAGCGTGGCCTTGTCGGCCGGGGAGTCGGCCGCCGCCGCCCGGAACAGCTCGGCCGCCCGGAGCCGGTCGGCCACCGCGGGGGCGGCGAGGGCGTCGCCGAGCTGCTTGAGGCGGTCCACCCCGGACGCCCGCAGGTGGGGGACGGCGGCGGCCGGCCGGCCTGCCCGGAGGAGGGCCGTCGCCATCGCCTGGTTGGCTTTCGGGTCGTCGGCCCTGGCCTGGAGCTGGGCGGCCAGCCGCTTGAACTCGGCCGCCATCCGCCGGTCGGCCTCGAAGTCGCCGGCGTCGGCCGCCAAGTCCTTGGCGGCTGCCGCCGCCAGGGCGGGGGGGAGGAGGGCCTTGGCCGCCTGCGCGGCCCGGGCCAGGTGCGCCGCCTGGTCGGCGTCCCGCCCCTGGTCGTGGCACACCTCGGCCGCCTCCCGGTACAGCTCGACGGCGTCGGCCCCGAGCTTGGCCCGGCGGTCCGGCTTCTCGACCCGGGCCATCTTCTCCACGACCCCGGCCAGCCCGGCGAGTTGCTCCGGCCGGTCCTTCCCGTCCGTCAGCCGGGCCCGGCGGATCTCGACGGCGACCGGGAACCCGGCCGGGTCGGCCGCGGCCGCCGCCAGGGCCTTGTCGGCTAGCACGCCGAAGAGGGCCGGATCGCCGGTCGTCTCGCGGGCGGCGGCCCAGAGCTTCTTGGCCAGGGCGGCCTTCTCGGCCGGGGTGCCCCGGCCCCTCACCCGGTCGTACTCCTTGCCGTACACCTCACGGAAGACGACGTCGGCGGCCGCCTTCGCCTTGTCGGCCTCGGGGTCGCCCTTCGCCCCCGCCGCCGCCGCGATGAGGGCGGCGAGGGCGGCGACCCGGGCGACACGGCGGGCGAGCGGGCGGGTCATCGGAGAGTCCTTGCGGGCGACGCCGGGGGTCCGGGGCGGGCGGGGGTGTGGCGGGTGTGTGCGACTAGGATACCCCGCCGGCGGCGGCCGGTCCAGTGGCCGCCCGGCGGGCGTACTCGGCGGCCGTCCGCCGGGCGATGTCGTCCCAGTCGAAGTCGCCGGCCCGGGCCCGGGCCCACGCCCGGGCCGCCCGGAGCCGCCCCGGGTCGGTGAGCAGGGCGGCCACGGCCGCCGCCAACCCGGCCGCGTCCCCACGCCGAACGAGGTACTCGTCGGGGAGCATTTCCGGCGGCCCGGGCACCCGGTACGCGACCACCGGGAGGCCGGCCGCCAGCATCTCCAGGACCCCGAACCCGAACGCCTCGAAGGCGGACGGGAAGACCCCGGCCGAGCAGTCGGCGAGCAACCCCGGGAGGGCGTCCGGGGCGAACCGGGGGACGACCTCGACGAGCGGCCGGAGGCGGCGGGGGAATTCCGCGGACACCTCGGCCGCGGTCGGCAGCATCCCGGCCGTCCCGACCAGCCGGAACCGGACCCCGGGTACGGCGTGGGCGACGCCGGCCACGATCCGGGGGAAGTCCCGCATCCCCTTTCGCGGGTCGAACATCCCGACGAACGCCACCCGCGGCACGGCCGGCGGGGCGAGGTCGGCCGCCCCCAGGGCGGCCCGCCGGGCGGCCGACAGGGCGTATGGCAGGACAACCACCCGGTCCGGGGCGACCCCGTGGGCGACCAGCACGGCCCGGTCGTCCCGGTTGGCGACGCTGACCGCGTCGGCCTCGCGGCAGGTCCGGGTGGCGGCCGCGACCTCCCACGCGAGGGCGCGGCGGCGGGCCCGGCCGTACACCAGCCGCCCGACGACCCGCCGCAGCCCGGGCCGGGGGGGGACCGCGGCGGTCAGCCCGTGGTGGGCGAGGAGGATCACCCGCGCGACGAACAGGGGGCCGGGCGGGAAGTCGGACCGGGGGAACGGGAGGTCGGTGTGTTCGTACTCGACCACGTCGAACCCGGCCGCCCGGGTCCGGAGGTACGCCCGCAGGCTGTCGGCCCGGCCGCCCGCCCCGGTCGCCCACTCGTCCGGCCCGGCGAGGGTCGTCTCCCACCCCAGCCGGCCGAGCCCGGCGGCAACCTCGAGGTACACCTTCGCCGCCCCGAGCCGGGGGTCCGGGGGCACCGGGCAGCAGAACAGGATGCGGGGCCGGCGGGTCACGGGCGGGTGGGCTCCGGGGGCGCGGCCCCGCCGGTGTAGGCGGCGAGGCACCGGGCGACGACGGCCGGCCAGGTGAACCGCTCGAGCACCCGGCGGCGGCCGGCCCCGCCCATCGCGGCCGCCGCGGCCGGGTGGTCGCGGACCCATTCGAGCCGCCCCCGCAGGGCGGCCGGGTCGTTCGGCGGGACGACGAACCCGGTGACCCCGTCGGCCACCACTTCGGGCAGGCTGGCCACGGCCGTGACGACCGCCGGGGTGC
>JANPKP010000715.1:0-7890 GCA_031426095.1 Gemmataceae bacterium | reverse complement strand
ATCAGCTTGCGGTAACTCGGGTAGAAGCCCTGCCGTCGCCGCCAGTTGTGGTGGAACCGCGTCGCCTGAACCTGGATGAGCCGGTCCTCGTCCCGGTGCCCGATCGTGAACCGACCGGGCAACCGCATCGGAGCGAGCCGCAACTCGACCGACCCGGGCTGGTCCCACCGCGGGCGGTCGAACAACTCGAACTGGTCCGCGATCGGCGGACCGTCGCCCGGCTCCGCCCACTCGTCGCCGAGTTCCCTCCAGAACAGGCCGAAGTGCCCGGCGGTCAACTTCGTGAGCGGGGAGAACTGCGCCCCCAGGACGAGTTCGACGACCGGCGGGGATTCGAAGTCGGGAATGACGAGGTCGGCCATCAACCCCTCCCCCGGGTGCCGGTGGCGGCCGGCGCGCGACGACGCCCGCCGGCGGCGGGCGTGCGGGTACATTATACCATACGGCCCGGGCCGGGTAGCCCGGGCCGCGTCGTTCTCCCGCCCGGCCCTCCTCCGGCCGGGGCGTTCGGGCTTGTTGTGCCGCCATTCACCGGCCGGGCCGACCGGTAACATTGGTGCCGACCGCCGGAGTGTGGTACAACAAAAGGGTCGCTTGTCCCGCCCAACGCCCGACCGATCGGTGCTCCCGTGGCCCACGTCCTCATCGTCGACGACGAACCGGCCGTCCGCGACGTCCTGGCGCACATGCTCCGGGCGGCCGGGCACGAGGTGTGGGAGGCGGCCGACGGGGCCGAAGGGTTGCGGCTGGCCCTGGACGTGGAGCCGGACGTGGTCCTGTGTGACCTCGTCATGCCCAACAAGGAGGGGCTGGAGACGATCCGCGAACTGCGGCGGGCGGTGCCGGCCCTGCCGGTGGTGGCCATGAGCGGCGGGTCGCCCCGCGGCGGCGACTACCTGGCCGCCGCCCGGGCCCTCGGGGCGGTCGAGGCCCTGCCCAAGCCGATCGACATCCAAACCCTCCTGCGGGTCGTCGCCCGGCTGACCGCCGCCACGGCGTGACCGCCTTCGGCCGGCGGCCCGCCCCTCACCCGCCCCCGTCGAGCACCTCCCGCACCTTCCGCGCCAGCGACAGGGGGGTGTACGGCTTCTGCAAGAAGGCCACCTGCGCCTGCAGGATGCCGTGCCGCACCACGGCGTCGTCGGTGTACCCGCTCAGGTACAGGACCTTCACCTTCGGGAACCGGGCCCGCAGGGCCTCGGCCACCTCGCGGCCGCTCATCCCGGGCATGACCACGTCCGTCACCAGGATGTCCACGGCCGCCCCGTCGGCCGCCACCCGGCGGAGGGCTTCGGCCCCGTCGGACGCCGCCCGGACAGCGTACCCGTAGGTTTCCAAGGCCGACCGGGCCAGTTCCCGCACGTCGTGCTGGTCCTCCACTACCAGCACCGACTCGGTCCCCCCGCGGACCCACGGCCGCTCGGCCGGCCCGGCCTCGGCCGCGCCTTCGACGGCCGGCAGGTAGACCTTGAACGTCGTCCCGATCCCGACCTCGCTGTAGACCGCCACGTGCCCGCCGCTCTGCTTGACGATGCCGTACACGGTCGCCAGCCCCAGCCCGGTCCCGTGGCCGGCCTCCTTGGTGGTGAAGAACGGCTCGAACGCCCGGGCCACGACCTTCGTCGTCATGCCGGTGCCGGTGTCCGACACGGCCGTCAGGACGTACCGCCCGGGCGTCACGGCGGCGTGGGTGCGGGCGTACTCGGCGTCCAGCTCCACGTCCCGCGTCTCGATGGTGATCGTGCCGCCCGTCGGCATGGCGTCCCGGGCGTTCACCGCCAGGTTCATGAGCACCTGGCCGAACTGCCCGGGGTCGACCTTCACCCGGCTCACGCCCGGGCCGGGGACGGTCGTCAGCCGGATGTCGTCGCCGATCAGCCGGCGGAGCATGTTGCCGGTCTCGACCACGACCGCGTTCGGGTCGATGACCCGCGGTTCGAGGACGGCCTTGCGGCTGAACATGAGGAGCTGGGCGGTCAGCCCGACGGCCCGGTCGCCGGCCTCGCGGACGGCCGCCACCGACTTGCGGAGGGGGTTGCCCGAGGGCATGGCGTCGAGGACCATCTCGCTGTACCCGTTGATCACGGTCAGCAGGTTGTTGAAGTCGTGGGCCACCCCGCCGGCGAGCTGGCCGACGGCCTCCATCTTCTGGGCCTGTCGGAACTGCTCCTCCAAGAGCCGCCGGTCGGAAATGTCCTCGGCCATCGACAGGAGGCCGGTGAACCGCCCGTCGGCGTCCATGAGCGGGGTGTTGTGCCACCGGCAGGTGATCGTCCGCCCGTCCTTCGTCACGTTCTCGCACTCCCCGTGGGCCCCCATGTCGCCGGCCGTGAGCCGGTCGAACACCCCCTGCACGAGCGGCCGGGAGGCCGGCGGGACAATGAGGTCGAACGGGTGCTTGCCCAGCACGTCGGCCTCGGCGAACCCGAAGATCCGCTCGGCCGCCGGGTTCCACCCGACGTACCGGAGGTCCGGCCCGCTCAGCAGGTAGGCCAGCGGCATCCGCTCGATCTGGAGCTGGAGGCGGGCGAGCAGCTCGTCCCGCTCGGCCGCCAGCCGCCGCCGCTCGGTGACGTCCGTCTGGACGCCGACGAAGTGGGTGAGGTGGCCGCCGTCGTCCCGCACCGGGGAGACCGCCAGCTCGTTCCAGAACGTCGTCCCGTCCTTCCGGTAGTTGAGCAGCTCGACCCTGCACTCGGCCCCGGCGGCGACGGCCTCGCGGACGGCGGCGACGGCCGCCCGGTCGGTGCCCGCTCCCTGGAGGAAGCGGCTGTTGCGGCCGAGGATTTCGCCGGCGTCGTACCCGGTCATCTTCTCGTAGGCCGGGCTGGCGTACACGATCGGGTCGTCCGGGTGTTTCGAGTCGGTGATGACGATGCCCTGGGAGGCGGCCCGGATGGCCCGGTCGCGGAGCCGCAGGCCCTGCTCGGCCTGGTAACGGTCGGTCACGTCCTGGGCCGTCCCGGCGATCCGCCCGGCCGCCCCGCCGGCCCCCGGGAGGACGTGGCCGACCTCGTAGATCGCCCGGACGTCCCCGCCGACGAGGATGCGGTAGCCGTGCTCGAACGCCCCGCCGGCGGCCACCGCCCGCTCGATCCGCTCGCGGACCGCGGCCCGGTCGTCCGGGTGGACGGCCGCGAGGAACGCCTCGTAGGTCTCGGCGAACCCGCCCGGCTCCAGGCCGAAGATGTCGTACAACTCGGCCGACCACTGGACGGCCCCGGTGGCCAGGTCGCGGCTCCAGTACCCCATGCGGGCGATCCGGACGGCCTCGGCCAGCCGGACCCGGCTCTCCCGCAGGGCGGCCTCGGCCCGCACCCGGGGGGTGATGTCCCACGCGTTCCCGCCGATCAGCCGCCGGCCGCCGTCGGCGAGGGGGAACTTCATGACCAGCCAGGTCCGCCCGCGGCCGCCCGGCCCCTCGGCCTCCTCCACCTGGATCGCCTCGCCCCGGGCCAGGCAGTCGAGGTCGCTGGCCCGGAACAGGGCGGCCGTGTCGGCCGGCCAGAGGTCGAAGTCGGACTTCCCCTGCCACGCGGCCGGCTCGGGGTCGAACTGCCGCCGCCAGCTCGGGTTGGCGTACAGGTAGTGGCCGCCCTCGTCCTTGATGAAGGCGGTCGCCGGGTTGTGGTCCATGAACGCCCGGAACCGCTCCTCGCTGGCCCGCAGGGCGTCCTCGGCCCGCCGCCGGTCGGTGATGTCGCGGGAAATGCCGATCACCCCGACGACGGCCCCCGCCCCGTCCCGGTACGGCCCCTTCGTGGCCTGGTAGACGCGGGTGACGCCGGCCGCCGTCAGCGTCTCCTCCTCCGTCTCCACCCGCCCGGACTCCATCACCCCCCGGTCCCGGCTCATGATCACGGCGGCCTCGGCCGGGTCGAACAGCTCGGTGTCGTCCTTCCCCAGTACCTCGTCGGCCGGCCGGCCGACGAACCGGGCGGCGGCCGGGTTGAACAGGAGGTACTTCCCGTCCCGGTCCTTGACGAACACCGCGTCGGTGGTGCCGTCGGCCACCGCCCCGAGCAGCCCGCCCGTCCGCCGCACCTCGGCCTCGGCCCGCCGCCGGGCGGTCACGTCGTGCAGGGTGAGGACGGCCAACTCGACCCCCCCGTCCGGCCCCGCCACCCCGGCCCCGCTGAAGGTGATGACCCGCTCCCGCCCCGTTTCGAGCCGGCGGACGACGAGTTCCTCGTCGGCCACGGCCTCCCCCGCCAGCACGCGGGTGAGCGGCCAGCGGTCGAAGGCCAGGGGCGGGCCGCCGGGCGGGGACATGGTGAACGCCCCGGCGATCGCCGCCAGGTTCCGCCCGACCTCGTCCCCGGGGGCGAACCCGAACGTCCGCAGGGCCGCCGCGTTCCAGTCGACGAGGTTCCCGGCCTGGTCGGTGACGATCACCCCGTCGGCGATGGTGTTGACCACCGCCCGCATCCGCCCCAGGGCCCGGTGGGCGTCGGCCCGGGCGGCCTCCAGGGCGTCGGCGGCCGTCTTCTGGTCGTGGATGTCGGTGCAGGTGCCGTACCACCGGGTCACCTTCCCGCCCGCGTCCCGGGCCGGCAGGGCCCGCCCCAGGTGCCACCGGTACTCGCCGGAGGCCGGGAACATGAATCGGAGTTGCAGCTCGAACCCTACCCCCTTGCGAACCGCGTCGTACCACTCGCGCGTGCACCGGTCGCGGTCGTCCGGGTGCAGGACCGGCAGCCAGCTCTCGTCCCCCTCGCCCGGGGCCGCCCCGGTCCGCTCGTACCACCGGCGGTTGTAGTAGTCGATGCGGCCGGTCGGGTCGGCCGTCCACACGATCTGCGGCATGGCGTCGGCCAGGTCGTGGAACCGCCCCTCGCTCGCCCGCAACTCGGCCGTGCGGGCCGCCACCTCCCGCTCCAGGTCGGCCGGCGTCCGCAGGGCCAGGGCCTTCGGGACGGCGGGGATCAGGGCGATCACGGTCGCCCACGACGCCGCCGCCGTCAGCACCTTCACCACCGCCGCGAGCCGGTACTGGGGGTCGTAGAAGATGACGGCTTCGAGCAGGTGGGTGGTGCCGCAGGTGACGATGAACAGGCCGAAGAGCCAGAACAGGCGGGGGAACGGCACGTCCCGCCGGCGGCGGACGAACCCGACGAGGACGACCGGGATGGCGAGGTACGCCAGCCAGATGAGCAGGTCCGCGGCGATGTGCAGCCACCCGAGGGCCGGCGACCAGTCGCCGCAGTCCCACCGCGGGACGAAGCCGGACGTATCGAACAGCCAGGAGAATGGTGAGAGCATGGGCGGGGCCTCCACGTACACGGTGGAGTCGTTCGGCGTCGGCGGCGCGGGCGTCGTCGTGGCCGGAGGACTGAGACGGGTGCCGGTCCGCCGCGATGCGGCGTGTACGGGCTACCCCGGCCCACGCGCGGCGCGGACCGAGAAAGCACGATTATCGACCCAAAGATGGAGGGATACAAGGACCACGGTGCAGAATGGGGTTTGTTATTGCATTAGAATGTCACTTGGTTCGCGCGAAAAGAAAGGCGGGGGCCGAAGCCCCCGCCCGCGCCCATCACGTGGGCTGTCAATCAGTTGTCGCCCTTCTTGATGCCCGCGAGCTGGGCCTTGGCGGCCTCGACGACGTGGTCGACGGTGAACCCGAAATGTTTCAGCAAATCCTTGAGCGGGGCCGACGCCCCGAACCCGCTCATGCCGATCTTCGCCCCGGTGTTGCCGACGTACTTCTCCCACCCGAACGTCGTCCCGGCCTCGACCGACACCCGGGCCGTCACCGCCGGCGGGATGACCGACTCGCGGTACTCCTTCGGCTGCTTCTCGAACAGCTCCCAGCACGGCATGCTCACGACCCGGGCCTTCACCCCGTCGGCCTTCAGCTTCTCGTAGGCGTCCACGGCCATCGCCAGCTCGCTGCCCGTCGCCAGGATCAGCACGTCGGGCTTGCCGCCGTCGGCGTCGGCGAGGGTGTACGCCCCCTTCGCCGCCCCGCTCGCCGGGGCGTACTTCGTCCGGTCGAGGGTCGGCAGCGGCTGGCGGCTCATGGCGAACGACACCGGGTGGTTGGTGAGGTTCATGGCCACCCGCCACGCCTCCGTGACCTCGTTGGCGTCGCCGGGGCGGAGGACGTACATGCCGGGGATGGCCCGGAGCGACATCAGCTGCTCGATCGGCTGGTGCGTCGGCCCGTCCTCGCCGACCCCGATCGAGTCGTGGGTGAAGACGTGGATGGTCGGCATCTCCATGATGGCCGAGAGCCGCAGGGCCGGGCGGGCGTAGTCGCTGAAGATGAGGAAGCCCGCCCCGTACGGCCGCACCTTCGTGAGCGCCATGCCGTTGAGGGCCGACGCCATCCCGTGCTCGCGGATGCCGAAGTGGAAGTTCCGCCCGCCGTAGCTGTGGGCCTCGAAGTGCCCGGCCCCCTCGAAGGTCAGGAGCGTCTTGGTGCTCGGGGCCAGGTCGGCCGACCCGCCGATGAGCCACGGCACGGCCTTGGCGACGGCGTTGAGCACCTTGCCGGACGAGTCCCGCGAGGCGACGCCCTTGGGGTCGGCCGGGAACACCGGCAGGTCCTTGTCCCACCCGTCGGGCAGGGTCCGGTTGTGCATGTGGTCGATCTGGGCGGCCAGCTCGGGGAACTGGGCCTTGTACGCCCCGAACTTGGCGTACCAGGCGTCCCGGCTCGCCTTGCCGCGGTCGCCGAGGGTGGCCTTGAAGCGGTCGTACACGCCGTCGGGGACGTAGAACTTCTTGTCCGCCGGCCACCCGTAGAACGTCTTGGTGAGTTCGATCTCCTTGTCGCCGAGCGGTTCGCCGTGGGCCCCGTGGGTGTCCTGCTTGTTCGGGGCCCCCCAGCCGATGATGCTGTCCACGATGATGAGCGTCGGCCGGTCCTTGACCTTCTTCGCCTCCTTGAGGGCGAGGGCGACCCGCTCCATGTCGTTGGCGTCGGCCACCCGGAGGACGTGCCACCCGTACCCGAGGAACCGCACGGCCGCGTCGTCGCTGTACGCGAGGTCGGTGTGCCCCTCGATGGTGATGCGGTTGTTGTCGTAGATCCAGCAGAGATTCGAGAGCTTGAGGTGCCCGGCGAGCGACGCCGCCTCGCTGCTGATGCCCTCCATCATGCAGCCGTCGCCGCAGAGGGCGTACACGTCGAAGTCGAACAGGTCCTCGAAGCCGGGCTTGTTGTACGTCGCCCCGAGCCACTTCCCGGCCATCGCCATGCCGACGCTGTTGCCGAGCCCCTGGCCGAGCGGCCCGGTGGTCGTCTCGACCCCGGTCGTCATGTGGCTCTCGGGGTGCCCCGGCGTGCGGCTGTTCATCTGCCGGAACTTCTTGACGTGCTCCATCGGCACGGCCAGCTCGCCCGTCGGCTTGCCGTGCGGGTCGAGCTGCGGCACCTGGTTCAGGTGGAGCATCGAGTACAGGAGCATGGAGGCGTGGCCGACGGACAGGACGAAGCGGTCGCGGTTGGGCCAGAGGGGGTCTTGCGGGTCGTAGTCGAGGAAGAACTGCCAGAGGGTGTAGGCCACGGGGGCGAGGGCCATCGGGGTGCCGGGGTGGCCCGAGTTCGCGGCCTGCACCGCGTCCATCGAGAGGCAGCGGATGGTGTCCACGCACAGGTGGTCGAGCTTGGACGGCCGGAACGGCGGCGGGGCGGTGGTCGCGGGCGGGGCGGCGGTCGCGGCGGCCATGTGCGTCTCCGGGTGGCGGCGGGGGCGGGGCGGGATTCCGTATCGGTGTACGGACGGCCGCCGGGGGCGGGAAGGTGACGGGGTGAACGAACGAACCCCGGCGCGGGCCGGGGTCGCGGGGCGTCGGGGCGTGTGGCCCGGGCGGCTCGCCCGCCCGTGTCGGGGCGAACCCGGGGCGAATGTCTTGTGGCCCGGGCATCCTTGCCCGGGCTGG
>JANPKP010000714.1:0-13998 GCA_031426095.1 Gemmataceae bacterium | reverse complement strand
CAGTCACGTTGGGGATACGTGACTGCCACCCCTTCGGGGTTCTGCCGATTGGGGTGGGCCGCCGACCAGGGGTTGACACCCCTGGCTATTAACGGACACCCCGTTGGGGTTGGAAGACCAGAGCCGTTGTCGTCCCGTCCGGCCTCGTTCACCCCGACACGATCGACTTCCGCCGCTGGATGTAGTCCCAGATCACGTACCGGTCCAGGTCGCGGCCGGCCGTGAAGACCACCCGCCCCTTGGTCGATTCGGCCATCTTGTACGCGAACTTCACGTCCTCCCGCGACTGGTTCCACGTCGAGAGGAGGAAGATGTTGATCGTGATCCCCTCGCGGGCGCAGAGCATCGCCTCCCGCATCGTCGCCTCCTCCGTCCGCGGGTCGGGCGGGTAGAGGAGGTACAGCATGCTCCCCTCGAAGTGGGCCGTCGGCAGCCCGTCGGTGATGAGCACCACCTGCTTGTTCGGCGTGTCGGTGTTGCCCAGGAAGCGGCGGGCCGTTTGCAGCGCGTGCTGGATGTTCGTGAAGTGCGGCGGGATGGCGAACTCGCTCACGTCCGGGTTGCTCAGGTCGGCCTTGAGCCGGACCACCGGGTTGTAGATCGTCACCGGCTTGGGCAGCAGGGCCGCCACCTCGGACAGGGGCCGCGGCTTGGCGAAGGTGTACATCTCCACGAACTGGAGGAAGTCGCCGGGGTACTCGGAGCGGATGAGGGCGTCGAGGGCCAGGCCCATCCGCTTGACGTTCACGTACATCGAGTCGTACCGCATCGACCCGCTCATGTCGAGCAGGACGCACGTGGCCGCCTTCGGCGTCACCCGCGTCCGGTGGATCACGATGTCGTCCGGCTTCATCCGCACCGGCAGCCCCGGCCCGGCCCGGAGGAGGGCGTTGACCATGCTCGCCGGGATGTCCATCTGGGCGACCGAGTCGCCGAACTCGTAGTCCTTCGTCTTGGGCGACTCGACCGCCCCCTCGCCGGCCACCGCGTCCGGGTGCCGGCCCGTGCGGCTCGCCTGCAACTGGCCGAAGATGCGGGTCAGCACCTTCGACTGGAACAGCCGCATGGCCTTCGGGGTGAGCTTGTACTTCCCCTTGCCGTCCCCTTCGAGCCCCTGCTTCTCGGCCTGCTCCTTGATGTAGTCCTCCATCTGCTGCATCATCGACTTGAGCTGATCCAACGTCGCCTCGTCGGCGAACTGCGACAACTCCTCCATGTCGATGATGCCGAGCTTGGCCGTCTTCTTGGCCTCCTCCAACTGCTTGAGGAGCTTGTCGATCGTCTCCAACTCCTCCTTCACCTCGAGCGCCTTCGGCACGTCCATCTTTTCGCGGCCGGTGAACTCGTACTTCCCGGCGAGTTCGTCCACCTGGTACTTCTCGCCGAGCGTCTCGACGAGCGGGACGAGGCCGCGGGCGAACGGCGAGCGGTCGTCGCCGGCCCGGAAGTAGAGCTGTTCGAGGTCGGCGAGCTGCTCGTCCTTGACCGCCCGGCGGTAGGCGTCGGCCAGCTTCTTCGGCGGTTCGAGCTTCTGCGAGGCCTCGCGGAAGGCGCTCGCGGCGGCCTTCACGACGGCCTTCGTCTCGTAGGTTTCGAGGATTTTGCGTTTGCGTTCGAGGAGCATCTGCCTGAGCTGGTCGAGGCTCGGCCCGAGGCCGGCAATCTGGCTGATGTCGAGCTTGATGGCGTTCGCCAACTGCTCCTCGCTGAACTCGTCGGTGTCGCCGAACTTGAGCAGGTGCTCGAACGCCGGCGACACCATGTCCGGGGGCGGGGCGGACGGGCTCGGGAACTGCGTCGGGTCGTACCGCTGGTAGGTGTGGATGATGCCGCCGAGGTCGTCGCGGGAGGCCATGAGGTCGTCCGTCCGAGATCGAGGGGGGTGAATACCCCATCATAGGGGGCCGGCGGCACGAACGTTGCTCAGATTCTCCTCGCAGCAACTCCCGTCACAGCGAGGGCGAGCGATGGCGACTCCGACCCAGAAGAAAGCTGCCGCGACCAAAAACCCGAAGGGCGGGCTGACCGCGGCCGGCCGGGCGAAGTTCAAGAAGGCCGACGGGGCGAACCTCAGGCCCGGGGTGAAGGGGCCGGCCGACACGCCCGAGAAGATGCGGCGGAAGGGGTCGTTCCTCCGCCGGCACTTCGCCAACCCCCGCGGCCCGATGACCGACGACGACGGCGAACCCACCCGCCTCGCCCTCTCGGCCCACGCCTGGGGCGAGAAGGTGCCGAAGACGGCCGCCGACGCGAAGAGGCTCGCGGCGACGGGCACGAAACTGCTCGCACAGTACGAGGCGTCGAAATCCGACGACAAGCCGGCGGCGAAGACGAAGGCCCCGGCCCGGAAGAAGTCGAACGCCGAGAAGGGGTGAGTGATGGCGACCAAGTCGTCGGCGAAGACCTACACCGACCCGGCCCTCCGCGACCGGCTCAAGGCGAAGGTGCTCGAGGGCACGAAGGGGGGCGGGGCCGGCCAGTGGAGCGCCCGCAAGGCCCAGCTCCTGAAGGCCGAGTACGAAAAGGCCGGCGGCGGTTACGCCGGCAAGAAGACCGACGCCCAAAAGCACCTGAGCGGCTGGACGAAGGAGGAGTGGACGACCTCCGACGGCAAACCGGCCGCCCGCAAGGGCGGCACGACACGCTACCTCCCGAAAAAAGCGTGGGACGCCCTCACCCCCGCCGAGACAAAGGCGACGAACGCCAAGAAGAAAGCCGGCTCGAAGGCCGGCCAGCAGTTCGTGGCGAACACCCCGAAGGCGAAGACGGCACGGAAGAAAGCGAGCAAGGCGTAGGTCACGCCGGCTGGTCGGGGTAGTCGCGGATGATCCGAACGAGTTCGAGGAACTTGTCGCGGACGAACGGATCGAGATCGCCCGCGAAATCGTCGGACAATCCCAGCACGGCGATCAACTCCTGGACGTCAACGATGTCCTTACCTCGCCGGGGGTTCGTTAGCCCGGACGCGAGCTTGAGTTCGACCAGCGTCCTAAGGTTCAGGCACCTTATCCCATCGATCACTTCCGATACGCCGGCGGGGTCCGGGAACGAAACGGGCTTGGGCAACCCGTCCCCGGGATAGCCACCAGTAAGCAGAAACTCGATCTTCACGCCGGTGTCGGTGTCCCGCAGGTTCTTACTGGCGGAGAAGGGCGGCAGGTAGCCGAGACCCACGAGCTTTTCGTGAATTAGCCTCAACGACTCGGGCGTGACCAGCAAGTCAACATCTTCGGTGAACCGTCGGTAGCCGTGAAGGAACATCGCCATCCCGCCCACGACCGCGTACGAGACGCCCAACTCGTCGAGCCGCCGAGTCAGCCGTTGCAGCGTCAGATGCACCGAGCTTTCCCTCTCGAAGTGCATGCTCCCCTCCCGCAAGGCCCACCGGCGGTCCGCGTTCAATCTGGCTTCGTAGCTCGTTACGGCCGGGGTCATCGTCACGTCTCGTAGGTGATCCGCCCGTACTTCGTCTGGCGGCTGATCCGGTCGCTAGCATACAGCCCGGCGAGGACGAACTCCACGCACGACGCCCGCACCGTGTCGCTCTCGGCCGCGTTCACCTCGAACGCCTTCTCCCACGCCTTCGGCACCCGCTTGAGCCGCTTCGCGTACTCGGCCGCCGGGAGCATGTCGCCGACCTCGATCTTCACCCCCTTCGAGAAGACGTCCGCCACGTCGTCGAGCCCGTGCTTATCGACGTACTCCTCGAACACCACGCGGATGGCCTCGGCCACGATCGCCTCCAACACCTGCTTCTCGGACATCTGGTGGCTGCCCATCAGGTCGAGTTCGAGCTTGCCGAGCGACGACGTGGGGAGGTGCCCCAGGTCGCTGATCCGCGGCACCGCCGGCGTCTCCCCGAGGCGGACCGAGCGGTGCCGGGCGCTGGCCACCATCGTCCGGTAGTTGGCCAGGCTGAAGCGGGCGCTCACCCCGCTGGCGTGGTCCACGTACTTCGACTTGCGGGCGGCCACGCTCACCTGCTCGATGATCTCCTTCATGAAGTACGGGACGAACACTGGGAACTCGCCGCCCAGGTCGATGCCGGCTTCCTGCTCGGTGATCTCGATGCCGAGGGCCCGTTCGGTCGGGTAGTGCGTCTGGATGAGCGAGCCGATGCGGTCTTTGAGTTGCGGGATGACCTTGCCCGAGCGGTTGTACGTGGCCGGGTTGGCCGAGAAGAGCACCAGCACGTCGAGGTCGAACTGGATTGGGTAGCCGCGGATTTGTACGTCCCGCTCTTCGAGGATGTTGAAGAGGCCGACCTGGATCAGCTCGTCGAGTTCGGGCACCTCGTTCATGGCGAAGATGCCGCGGTGCATCCGGGGGATGAGGCCGAAGTGGAGGGCGTCCTCGGCCCCCATGCTGGTGCCGGCGGCGAGCTTGGCCGGGTCGATCTCGCCGATGATGTCGGCGAACTTCGTCCCCGGGGCCAGCCGCTCGGCGTACCGCTCCTTGCGGGGCCACCACGCGATGGGGATTTGGTCCTCAGGCGTGTTCGCCACCACCTCCTTGCCGACCCGGGTGATCGGCTTGTACGGGTCCTCGTGGACCGGGCTGCCGGGCAGGTCGAGGTACGGCACGGCCTCGTCGAGGAAGCGGACGAGGGAGCGCATGAGTCGGCTCTTGGCCTGCCCCTTCTCGCCCAGGAAGAGCAAGTCGTGCCCGGCGAGCAGCGCGATGTTGATCTCGGGGATGACGGTGTTCTCGTACCCGATGATGCCGGGGTAGAGTTCGCCGCCGGCCTTGAGGGCGGCGAGGAAGTTGGTGCGAATCTCGTCCTTCACCGTCTTCGACTGCCAGCCGCTTTCGCGGAGTTGTTTGAGGGTGGTCGGCCGGGGTGCGGTCACGGAGGCTCCTTCGGGGCTGTCGGCGTGTGCGTGCGTCTATCTCTGATTTTAGGCACGACACCGCCCCCGGAACAAATCGGGTGACACGCCCGCCCCGTCGCGCTACGATAAGGGGTGCCGCCCCTCCCGTTCCCGAGGCCACCCATGCTCGACCACTACCCCCAGGCCGAACGGAAACTCCTCTACCGCGTCCTCCACAAGCACTTGGCCGAACACCCGGACCTGATGGACTCGGAACTGCTCCACGACCTCCAGCGGGTGTTGCAGCGAGAGGCCCAGGAGGAGGCCGTGGACGTGACCGACCACGGCTCCTGGGACGAGTGGCTCGGCAACCAGGTGGTGGGATGCGACGTGCGGACGAGCCGCCGGCGGGTGATCCGGTGATGGAAGGTGTTACGGGACCGCCTTGGCATTCGGCCAGCTACGAAGTGCTGACGGCGTCAGTGGCGGATGTGGCTGACGCCGTCTGTGACCTCGTTTGGCGGCAGGATTTGAACCGCCCAGGGTTCGCGCTGGTCCGCTTCACCGCCCCGCCTGGCGGGCCAGGATTGCGAGGAGAAATGCTCGCACTGGTGGCCGGTCTGGACCGGGCGTACAGGGCTGCGGGCGGAAGCGGGTTCGTCATCGAGCGACTCGGCCGGTTCGACCAGCAAGTGACTTCCCGCTTCCACCGCGACGGGGCACCGCCGGGTTCGATCATCCTCCTGGGGTACGAGTCGACAACCGTCCAGAGCCTTTTCGCGGCAGCCGACATCCCCCGGGCGGCCCGTGCCGGGGCGCTTTCGGTGGACGGGTTCCTCGCGTCCTACAACCCGATGTTTCCGGTTGGGGAAGCACGGCTCCGGCCTTTCACGACCGAGTTCGCCGTGCCGAACAGGGAGCCTGTCGTCCTCGTGGTCAACAACTCACTTTACCCGGCCGACCACCAGCTGCGGCCGTCGGGCGTGTTTCACAAAGCCACGATCCTCGCGCCCGACCCGGCCGCCCGCCGCGTCATCAATTCGATCGGGATCACCCCCGACGTGGCGGGCGCTCCCACGCTCGACCCGTCGGCGGTCGAGCGCTTTCGCTTCCGCGACGACCTGGATTAGGCCGCCCGCCTCACGGCGTCGCCACGTACCTCTCGTACTTGTACTCCAGCTTTTTCGTCTCCCCCGGTGGCACCTGCACCGTCCAGCGGATCGTCCCCTCGCGTTGCGTCAGCACCAGCTTTTCCGCGTTCGTCGTCAGCGCCCCGCCGTCGGACACCGACAGCGGCTTGCCGGACACCTTCAGCTCGATCACCACGTCGGCCGGCCTCTTCTCGAAGTTGCGGACCTTCAACTCGCCGCCGAGTGTGACGAGGTCGAACCTCGCCCGGTCGCGGTCGGCGAGCGCCTGAATTTTGCGGTCCACCTCCCCCTCCGTGCGGTCGGTGGCGACGTTCACGGCTGTGGTGATCGGCAGCTCGCACTGGCCGCCCTTCGGGGTGTACTTGAGCAGGTCTTGCGAGAGCGGCTGGCTGCCGCTCACGGCCACGAACGGGCCGGTGGTGAACGGGGCGTCGGTGTCGTTGAGCAGGACGAGGTTGTGGGCGAGCTGGGCCGGCGGCTCCCAGCGGTAGCGGTGGACGTACCGCACCTTCTTCTTGAAGAGCGTGACGACCGCCTTCTCGCCCCGGCGGAGGGTCACGTCCGGCTTCGAGTAGACGGTGAAGTCGCTCCCCGCCCCCGGCCCGTCGAGCGGCGGGAGGTTGCCGGCCGCGGCCTTGGCGTCCCCGCCGGCCCCGCCCGCGGGCTTCTCCATGAGGCCCGGCCGGGGGTTGAACTGGTCGGCCGAGATCGTGTTGTTGGCGATCATGCCGCGGTTCATGATCTGGCCGTGCAGCCCTTCGGGGCCGACCGCCGAGCCGATGGTGCGGATGACCTGGCCGATGCTGACCGGCTCCAGGTAGTCGCCGTGGAGGAAGTGCGGCACCCCGACGACGAACTGCACGTCGGTGTGGACCAAGTCCTCGGCCTCATTCACCAGTGTGCCGCGGAGAGTGATCTCGGCCGTGGCGTCGTCGAGGACGCGGACGCCGTACTCGGGAATCCAGATGATTCCCTTGCGGAGGTAGGCCATGCCGAGCGTGACCGGGCCGGCCTTCCCGGCGGCCCCGCGGGCGACGTGGACCCGGAGCGGGAGTTCGAGGATTTGCATCTTCTTGAGCCCGTCGAGGGGTACGGCGGCGTTGGCCCCGTCGTGTTCGAGGACGACGAAGTCGGGGCCGACGGACGCGACCTCGCCGGACGCCGTCTTGTCGGCCCCCTTGTGCCCGTAGGTGAGCGTCACCTTCAGCCCCTTGCTCGCGGTCAATCGGGCGCGTTTCGTAGGCACGTCCTTGCCGGCGTCCTTGCCGTCGAATTCGACCACCTCGCCGGGGCCGGTGCCGATCATGTCGACGGTGTCGGCCTCGTCGTGGGCGTACACGGCGAGGGTGCTGAACGCGGCCGGCGGCAGGTGGGCGCTGACGGCCCAGCCGTCGCGGGGCGTGACCTCGCCGGCCCGGGTGAAGAACCCGTACCCGTTCTTGAACACGGCCACCGACTTGACCTGCGGCTCCCAGACGTGCGGGTTGTCGGCCGCCGCGAGGGGGCGGGCGTGGGCCCCCGCCGCGACCACGGCGGCGAGGGAGAAGGCGGCAAGTCGCATGGGAGGATGCTCCGAACGGGGGACGGGGCCGACCGCGTGCCGGCGGGTGATGGGATTATGCCGGGAAGGGCGTAACAGGGGGGTAACGGGCGGCGGGGGGCCGGGTATGATCGGAGTTGGGAGGGACCACGATGCCGCTGCTCGACCACTTCCGGCCGCCGCTGAAGCACCGCCTCGGGTGGTCGTCGCTGCACGCGAACCTGGCGACCCGGATCGCCGACCGACTCACGGTGCTCGTTCCACCCGAGTACACCGTTGAAGAGACGATCCGCCTCGCCGGGGGCATCGAAATCGACATCGCTGCGTCGGCGGGGGAGGTGTCGGCCGGGGGCGACGCCGCGGGCGGGGCGGCGACCGCCGTACAATCGGCCCCCGCTTGGTCACCCCCGGCCGCGATGGCGACCATGCCGGCCGTTTTCCCGATGACGTTCGAGGTGCTGGTCTTCGACATGTCGGGCGGGCGGAAGTTGGTCGCCGCCGTCGAACTCGTCAGCCCGGCAAACAAGGACCGGGTGGAGGAGCGGCGGGCGTTCGCCACGAAGGTTGCGAGTTACTTGAACGCCGGCGTCGCGGTGGTCGTTCTCGACGTCGTCACCACCCGGCGGGCCAACCTCCACAACGCAATCGTGCGACTGATGGAAACCGGCGACGAGTACGAACAGACGGCGACGAACGGCTTGTACGCGGCCGCATACCAGCCCGTCATCCGGGCCGGGGTTTCCGAGATCGACCTGTGGTTTTCCCCACTGCGGGTTGGTGACGAACTGCCGACCATGCCGCTCCGAATCTCCCACGACCTCACGCTCCCCGTCGATTTCGAGTCGGCGTACATGGAAACCTGCCGGAAGCGGCGGCTCATTTAACGAATGCGGCCCGCAGGATCACCTGCGGGCCGCGACAGCCGACTACTTGCGAAGGCTCAAATCGCCAGCTTGCCCGTGCTGTCGCCGAACGTCGCGGCGGGGGCCCCCATCCGGTCGAACATCGCCAGGTAAAGGTTCATCAGCGGCGTCTCCTTCGGGAAGACGAGGTGGCGGCCGCCGGCCACGGTGCCGCCGCCCTTGCCGGCGAGGAGGATCGGCAGGTCGTCGTGGTTGTGGCGGTTGCCGTCGCCGATGCCCGAGCCGTAGACCACCATCGTGCTGTCGAGCAGGCTCGCCCCGTTCGCGTCCTTCGCGGCCTTGAGCTTGCCTACGAGGTAGGCGAACTGCTCGACGTGGAAGGTGTTGATCTTCTTGATCTTCGCCTGCTTGGCCGCGTCCCCTTGGTGGTGCGACAGGGAGTGGTGGCCGTCCGGCACGTCGATCATCTTGTACGCCAGGTTGCTCCCGTCGTTGGCGAACGGCAACGTCACCACCCGCGTCAGGTCGGTCTGGAAGGAGAGCACCAGCAGGTCGCACATCAGGTGGATGTGGTCCTTCAGCTCGGCCGGGACGCCGGCCGGGGCGGGCAGGTCCGGCTTCGCGGACGGCTTCCGGTCCAGGCTCGCGCGGCGGGCCTTTTCGATCCGCTGCTCGACTTCGCGGACGGCCGACAGGTACTCGTCGAGCTTCCGCTGGTCCCCTTGCCCGAGCGTCTTGCTCAGCCCTTTGGCGTCCTCCATCACGAAGTCGAGGACGCTCTTGTTGTACAGGTCGCGCTTGGCCCTCGCGGCCGCCTGTTCCTTGTTGGCGGGACCGCCGTCGCCGAAGAGGCGGTCGAACACCGCCTTCGGGTCGCGCTCCTTGGCGTTCGGCGTGCTCTCGCCCCGCCAGGAGAGGTTGGCCGAGTAGGCACAACTGTAACCCGAGTCGCAGTTGCCGGCGTTCTGCCCGCCCTCGATGCCGAGTTCGAGCGACGCAAACTTGGTGTCGCCGCCGACGGCGTTGGCGAGGTGCTGGTCGGCCGACATGCCGACGCGGAGGTCGGCCCCGTGCGTCTTGCGGGGCTGCCGGCCGGTGAGGAAGGCGGACATCGCCCGGGCGTGGTCGCCGCCGCCGTCGCCGTTGGCACGGGCCTTGTCGAGGGTCAGCCCGGTGAGGACGTTCAGGCTCTCCTTGTACGGCTCCAGCGACTTGAGGATGTCCGGCAGCGCCCCCAGCTTGCCGGCCGCGGCCGGCTTCCAGTCGGGCATGTGGACGCCGTTGGGGACGTACACGAAGGCCGCCCGGCGGGGCGGGCCGGCCGCGGCGGACGCCGCCTTGCCCACGGCCGGGGCGGCGGCGTGCGCGAGGGTTTCGAGCCACGGGAGGGCGACGGCCGTGCCGAAGCCCCGGAGGACGGCGCGGCGGGTGATCGGGGTGGTCATGGCTCAGTCGCTCCGCTTGCCCTTGCGCTTCTGGAACGGGTCGGACTGGACCACGGCCAGCACGAGGGCGGAAAATCGGTCCTGGCCTTTGACGAGCTTGGCCGTCACGTCGTCGAGGGCGCACAGGTCGTAGTATTCGAGCCCCCGGCCGAGGGCGAACGTCATCAGCTTCTCGGCCAGGCAGCGGCGGAACGGGTCGGCCTTCTTGAGCAGCACCTTCTTCATCGCCGCCGGCCCGCTGAACGAGGCCCCGTCGGGCATGACCCCCGAGGAGTCGATCGGCTGCTTGTTGTCGGTCGTCCGCCAGCCGCCGACGGCGTCGAAGTTCTCCAGCCCGAAGCCGAGCGGGTCGAGCTTGGCGTGGCAGCTCGCGCAGGCCGCGTTCGAGCGGTGCTGTTCGAGCTGCTGACGGACGGTCCCCTTGAGTTCGGCCGTCGGCGGCAATTCGCCGGCGTCGGGCGACGGCGGCGGGGGCGGCGTGCCGAGGATGTTCTCGAGCACCCACTTGCCCCGCTTCACGAGCGACGTGCGGGTCGGATTCGACGTGACCACGAGCGTGCTGCCCATCGTTATGACGCCACCCCGGCGGGCGTCCGGCAGCTTCACCTTGCGGAACTCGGGGCCGCTCACGCCAGAGACGCCGTAGTGCGTCGCCAACCGCTCGTTCAGGTACGTGTAGTCGGCGTCGAGGAACTCCAGCACGCTCCGGTCGTCCTGTACGACGTGCTCGAAGAACAGCTCGGCCTCGCGGACCATCGCCGCCTTCAGCGACTCGTCCCAGCTCGGGAAGTACCCCTTGTCCGGGGTCAGCGTCTTGAGGTTCCGCAGTTGCAGCCACTGGCCGGCGAAGTTCTCGCTCAGCCCGCGGACCTTCGGGTCCTTGAGCATCCGCTTGACCTGGCCCTCCAGCACCGCCGGCTTGCGGAGGTCGCCGGCCGCGGCGTGGCGGAACAGCTCCTCGTCCGGCATGGTGGACCAGAGGAAGTAGCTCAGCCGCGTGGCGAACTCGTAGTCGTTAATCGTCCGCACCGCCTCACCGGACTTGGGATCCTCTTCCACGCGGAAGAGGAAGTGCGGCGACACGAGGGCGGCCTTGAGGGGGAGGGCGACGGCCTTCTCGAACGGTTCCCCCTGGCCGGCGGCCACGTCATAGAGCTTCATGAGCCGGGCCACCTCGTCGGCCCTCACCGGCCGGCGGTAGGCCTTGCGGGCGAAGTCGGCCACCACCTTCTCGGCGGCGACGCGGCCCCCCGTCTTGCCCGCCGGCTTGACGGCCTGGAACGCTTTGAGGAAGGCGGACGGCGGCTTCACCACCGGGTTGGTCGGCCCCTCGATCTCCAGGCCCACGACCCCGAGCCGGCGGTCCTTGTTGTCGTCCTTCGCGGCCTTGTCGGTGAACGGGTTGGTGAAGGCGACGGCCACCCGCCGTTCGCCCTCCTGGACCCGCGTCGTCACCTCGTAAGTACCCGGCTTCTTCACGTCGGCGTCCACCGCCGCCGTCTTCAGCTCCTTGCCGTCGACCCTGAGGGTCACCCTCGGGGCCTCGCCGCCGACCTTCGTCCCCCAGGCGCGGACGCGGACGGTGTAGTCCCCCTCGACCGGGAAGTGGAACTTCGGCAGGAAGGCCTCGCCGGCGGTGGTGAAGACGATCCGAACCGGCTCCTTGCTGCGGGCGCTGCGGGGCGTGACCGGAATGTTCTGGGGGTTGTACCGCTGGCGGGCCGAGGCGACCGGGCCGGGGGGGGTGAGGCCCGCCCCGACCACCTTGTCGGCCGCCGCGAGGTACTTTTCGAGCAGCACGGGCTGGAGCGAGAGCACGTCCCCGATGTTGTCGAACCCGTACCCCACGTCGTCGGCCGGGAAGTCGTCGGCCGGGGTGAAGTCGACCCCGAGGAGGTCGCGGACGGTGTTGTTGTACTCGGCCCGGTTGAGCCGCCGGAGGGTGACGCGGCCGGGGTCCTTCGGGGCCGTGCAATCGACCTTCGTGAGCGTGTTGTCGATCCAGTCGAGGACGAACTGCCGCTCGTCCTTGGAGGGCTGGGCCTTCGCCTTCTTGGGCGGCATCTCGCCGGCCGCCATCACCTTCATGACTTCCAGCCAGCCCTTGCGGTCCTTGCGGGCGTGGGCCTCGCTCTGGTAGCTGTCGAGCGTGATGCCGCCGGCCGCCTTGTCGGCGTTGTGGCAGCCGTTGCAGTACTTGGTGAGGAACGGGTTGATCTTGTCCTTGAACGTCGGGTCGGCCGGCTTCACGTCGGCGGACACCGGCATTTCGGCGGTGGCGGTGGCCTCGACCGTGAGAGTATCGCCGGCCGTGGCGGGAGCGACAGACGCTTCGGGTTGGGGGCGCGCCTTGCCGCAGCCGGCGGAGACGCCGGCCAGCGTGAGGACGAGGCACGCGAGAAAGGCACGCACCCGCATTCAGACCTCCGACGACGCGAAACCGGCTGCGTGGGCGATAGTAGTTTAGGAGGGCGGTCGGGGGCGAAACGATTCGGTCGAAAGGTCGCAGTGTGTATCGCGACCCGGTCGGGCAGAGTGTTGCTGTGAGTTTACCCGACGTTTCGTGAAGCCGCAATGAGTATCGGCCGTAACTCGTGCCCGGGCGAGCCCCGTCCCGTCAGGGCGGGGAGTCGTTGCCAGCGTCGAAGGCTCCCCGCCCTGACGGGACGGGGCTCGCCCGGTCCGATCTAGCCCTTCTTCCGTCCCACAATCACGTCCTTGCCCACCCACGCCCGCAGCGGCTCGGGCACCACCACCGTGCCGTCGGCCTGCTGGTAGTTCTCCAGAATCGCCACCAGCGCCCGGGTGCAGGCCACGGCCGTGCCGTTGAGGGTGTGGACGAACCGCGTCCCCTTGAACCCCGGCCCCTTGTACCGGATGCCGAGCCGGCGGGCCTGGTAGTCGGTGCAGTTCGACGTGCTCGTCACCTCCCCGTAGTCGCCGCCGTCGCCCCGGCCGGGCATCCACGCCTCCAGGTCGTACTTCCGGTACGCCGGCCCGCCCAGGTCGCCGGTGCAGGTGTCGATGACGTGGTACGGCAGCCCCAGCCCGCCGAAAATCTTCTCCTCGAGGGCCAGGATGTCGCGGTGGATGCCCTCGCTCTGCTCCGGCGTGCAGAAGGCGAACATCTCGACCTTCGTGAACTGGTGGACGCGGTAGAGCCCCCGCGTGTCCCGCCCGGCGGCCCCGGCCTCGGTGCGGAAGCAGTGCGACAGCCCGACGTACTTCCGCGGCAGGTCGGCCTCGTCGAAAATCTGGTCCTTGTGCATCCCCCCGATGGTGATCTCGGCCGTGGCGATGAGGCACAGGTCGGTGTCGGCAATGGTGTAGAACTGGCGGTTGGCCGGGTTCGGGTCGCGGGGCATGTACCCCGTCCCCTCCATCACCTCGACGCGGGCCAGGTCGGGCGTGATGACGGGGGTGAACCCTTCCTTGAGGGCGGTCTGGACGGCGTACTGGACGAGGGCCAGTTCCAGCAACGCCCCCTCGTTCTTGAGGAAGTAGAACTTCTGCCCGGCGACCTTCGTGCCCGCCTCGAAGTCGGCGAGGTCGAGCGCTTCGCAGAGTGCGACGTGGTCCTTCGCCTTGAACGCGAACCGCGTCGGCTCGCCGGCGACGGTGACGACCTTGTTCGCCGACGAGTCGACGCCCACGGGGGCGTCCGGGTGGGTCATATTCGGAAGGGTAACGAGGACTTCGCGGAGGTCGGCTTCGACCTGCTTCACCCGGGCGTCGAGGGCGACGACCTGCTCCTTGAGGGTGCCGCTCTCGGCCTTGAGGGCGGCCTTCTCCTCGGGCGTCTTGGCCTGCGGGAACTTCTTCGACAGCTCGTTCTGCCGGGCCGCCGTCTCGCTCCGCGACTGGACGAGCTTCTTGCGCTCGTCGTCGAGAACGACGACCCGATCCACGTCCGCCTTGACGTTGCGGTTCGCGCAGTTGGCTTTGACGGCGTCGAGGTTGTCGCGGATGAAGCCGGCGTCGAGCATGGCGTGTCCTGAGTTGGGGCGCGGTGGCGCTGTCAGCCGAAGGAGGCCGGCTCCGCGGTCGGGGTTCGGGATTACCTCTTCAGTCCCACGCACTTGGGCGGCGCCAGAGCTTTCGGCCGAGGCGCCACGACCGCTTCACGGACATCTCGTTCGTGCCACCCTGCGGAAAGAGCTCGGGGTCGCTGAACTCGTCGAGCATGTC
>JANPKP010000713.1:0-16857 GCA_031426095.1 Gemmataceae bacterium | reverse complement strand
CAGCAACAGCTGCAGGCCGTTGGGCAGCCGGTATTCGGTAATGCCCTCCACGCTGCCGACCTTCGTCAGCCCCTCGGGCAACCCTTGAGCGGCGGCCCGACCGGGGGCGAACCCGACGCCGGCGAGGAGGGCGGCGGCCGTCAGGACGACGGGGCCGAAGTGGCGTGCGGACATGGGTGTCGCTCCTGCCGTGACGGTCGTAGAGGTTGTGCCGTCGGAATGGGTTCATGGTGCGGGCCGGGGGCGGGTTCGTCAACCCGCCGGCGGCGCAAGGGGCGGCAGGGCAACGCATCTCGCCCAGGGCGAGCGGGGTTGACGCCCGCCGCCCGACGTGGCATAGCGATGGACTTGGCGAACTGTTTGGGGCGTTGTCAACCGACGCGACGCGGTTTCGGGCGACGCTCCCGCGTTACCGCATACTTGGGTAACGATTTCGGAAGTCGCTCTCCGAAGAGCAGTTGTGGCGAGGGCACCCCGCCAGATGCGGTAAAATGCGGTAAAGCCGGGAGTGAGACGGAGCCATGAATACGGGACGCAAGCTGCTCGGGCTGTTGGCGGTGGGGTCGGCCCTGTCGTCCGGCTGTTCGACCATGTCGGACACGACCAAGGGGGCCGGCATCGGCGGGGCCATCGGCACCGGGGCCGGTCTGGCCTTGGGTGCGGCCACGGGGAACCCCCGAACGGGTGCGGTGGTCGGCGGCCTCCTCGGGGCCGGAGTCGGGGCGGCGGCCGGGAAGGCGTCCGACGACGACAAGCAGGAACGCCGCGAGGTCCAGCAGGCGGTCGCCAGCGCCACCTACGCCCAGGCGCAGGCCCAGCTCGGCATGATCGACGTGGTGCGGCTGACCCAGCAGCAGCAGAGCCCGGACGTGATCATCAACCAGATTCACGCCACCGGCTCGACGTTCAAGCTGGCGACGGCCGACCTCGAATACCTGAAGCAGAACGGGGTGGCCGACTCGGTCATCATCACCATGCAGAACGCCCAGCCGCGGCCGGTGGTGGTGGCCCCGCGGCGGGTGTACCCCGAGCCGCAGACGGTCATCATCGAGCGGCCGGGGTACTACTACGGCCCTCCGCGGGGCTACGGGTACTACCGCCACTGGTAAGCCGGCCGCCGGCACCGACCCTCGCCCACCCCGCGAGCGACTCGCGGGGCGGCGGCGTTTTCGCCCGCTTGTCCTGCGTGCCCCGCCGGCATACCCTTTCCGTTATCCCACCGCCCCGCCCGGGGCCCCGCCCGCCGCACCCTTCCGCGGAGTACCGACCCCCCATGACCCTCCCCCTGCTGCCGTTGGCGGCCGCCGCCCTGTTGGCCGCCGCCCCCGCCCCCCGCGACGCCGCCCCCGGCCCGTTCGACTGGCCCCAGTGGCGCGGCCCGAACCAGGACGCGATCAGCAAGGAAACCGGGCTGCTGGCCAAGTGGCCCGAAAAGGGGCCGCCGCTCGTGTGGACGGCCAAGGGCCTCGGGGCCGGGCACGGCACCCCGTCGGTCGCCGCCGGCCACATCTTCGGCATGGGCACCCGCGACAAGAAGGACGGCATGTGGGCGTTGAAGGAGGCGGACGGGTCGGAGGTGTGGTTCACCCCGCTCGAAGACCCGAAGGACGGGAACCAGAACAACGGCCCCGGCAGCACCCCGACGTACCACGCCGGCAAGCTCTACGGCGTAACGAACAAGGGGACGCTGGCCTGCCTGGACGCCGCAACGGGCAAGGTGGAGTGGACGAAGAACTACCTCAAGGACTTCGGCAGCAAGGTACCGGCCTGGGGCTTCAACGACTCCGTCCTGATCGACGGCGACATGCTCATCTGCGCCCCGTCGGTGCCGAAGGCGGCGGTGGTCGCCCTCAAGCCGGCCACCGGCGAGGTGATCTGGAAGGCCGAGGTGCCGAAGCCGGGTGGCGGGTTCGGCTACTCGACGCCGGTGAAGGCCACCATCCACGGCGTGCCGACCTACGTCGTGCTGCTCGGCGGCGACAAGGAGCACACGGCCGGCGGGGTGGTCGGGATCGAGGCCAAGACGGGCAAGCTCCTGTGGCAGTACGAGAAGGTCGGGAACGGGACGGCGGCCATCCCGACGCCGATCGTGGACGGCGACAAGGTGTGGGCGTCGTCGAGCTACGGCGAGGGCGGGTCGGCCCTCGTCCAAATCGTGAAGGACGGGGCCAAGTTCACGGCGAAAGAACTCAAGTACTACGCCAAAAAGGGAGGCGGGATCAACAACCACCACGGCGGCATGGTCAAGGTCGGCGACCTCGTCTACTTCGGCCACGACCAGAACCAGGGCCAGCCGGTGTGCGTCGAGTTCGCCACCGGGGCCATCAAGTGGGGGCCGGACAAGGCACTGGCCGGCGGGTCGGGGTCGTCCGCGTACCTGTACGCCGACGGGTTGTTCTACATCCGCTACCAGAATCACGTGACGGTGCTGGCGAAGGCCGAACCCGAGGGGCTCACCGTGGTGTCGTCCTTCAAGCCGCCGGAGCCGACCAAGAACGCGGCGTGGGCCCACCCGGTGATCGCCAACGGGAAGCTCTACGTCCGCGACCAGGACCGGCTCTTCTGCTTCAATGTGAAAGGCGGGACGAACTGATGGAGGCGGGCAGCCGAATCCCCTTGACGGGGCGGCCGGAAGGCATAAAAAAGTGAATCGCGGGCGTTTGGCTCAGTTGGTTAGAGCACCAGTATGACACACTGGGGGTCACAGGTTCGAATCCTGTAACGCCCACTCCCGCCAAGGGCCGCAAGGGTAACACCTTGCGGCCCTTTCTGTTTTCCGACATCAGACCGAGCTTGCCCCGTCTGTAACGGTCCCCAAGTACAAACTGTCGAGCAGGGACTCGTGCCGACAGACGGTCATAACTCGGTCGGGCATGACAGACCGTTCGCCACCCGGCCACGGCCGCGTCCTCGACCGCTGCGACATCCGTGTACACCCGGTTCGACAAGTGGTGCTGCTGAAGGTGCAGCCATAGACGCTTGACCGGGTTCCAGCTCGGGCGAGTACGGCGGCAGGATGACCAGCGTCATAGGGGCTGGCGGGCGGACCGCCTTGCAGGCAAAGTGGTATCCGGCACCGTGTCACACCCGGACCCCGTGCGTCCCGGTCGGGATGGTGGCCGATCGCCCGTCGAGGAACGTCTGCACCACCCGCCGTTCAGCTTCGGGGCCACCAGCCCTTCGGCCTTGCCGCCCGCCCGGTCGCCGAATGGACGGCGGTCAGGACGTGGAGTTTAGCGTAGGCCGTCTGCTTCGGGGTGATCGGCCCGGTCCCCCGGTCGGCCCACACGGTCGTCTGCGACCCGTTCTGGCCGAACCGGGCCTTGTCCTCGAACCACACCTCGACCCGCTCCCCAGGGCGGGTCGCGGCGACCTCGGCGACCCGGGCGGGGAGGCTTTTGTGAAGCGGTCGGCGTCGGCCGGGTCGGCCTTCGGGTGCCGCGGCCGGGGCCGCAGGGGCTCGAACCCGAGGCATTGGAGCCGATCGAAGGTGGCCTGGAGGCCGCGGGGCAACCCGATCTCGGCCGCGAGGATGCGGCGGACGCCCTCGCCGCGGAGGGTGCAGACCCCGTCGGCCGCGGTCGGCCCGGCCCGCAAGCAGGTCCGGAGCCGCTCCTCCTGATCGGCCGTCAGTGGAGCCTTCCGCGCGGCCGGGGCGGTCAGTCAGGGGATTGGGCCGCCGGCGTTGTACCGGGCCACTCAGGTCCGTACCTGCCGCTCGGACAAAAGGACACGGCCGGCAGCGTCGGCCGCCGTGTGCCCGAGGACGGCCAGCCGGGCGGCGGGCGAGCAGCGGGCGACTCTCCCCGAAGGCTCGGCACGGATCAGGTGGGCGAGGTGGCGGGCGGTGTGGTGAGGTTCGACGTGCATCGCTGGCTCCTGCGAGAACATCACCAAACCGTGCACCAAGTTCGCTGCCGGCAGTCAATCCCTGGGAGCCGTACGACTCATTCGCTTCGGTGAACAAAACGCCCCGGCAAGTGCCGGGGCGTTCGCGTCATGTCATACTCCGACTCGAAGCTCAGACGCCTGCCCCCGCGGCCCGCCGGCGGCGGACGAAGTTCACGATCCCGAACCAACCGGCCGCCATCCCGAGGACCAGCCCCGGCTCAGGAACGGGCGCCGTGAAGCTTACGACGACCGCGTTGTTGTTGCCGGTGACGAGGATGTTGCTCGCCCCGAAGTCCGACGTGACGCTGAAGAAGCTAGCATCGAAGGTATTAGTCCCGCTGTAGGTCAAGCCGTTCGTGGTAGGTGTGCTGATGACCGTGAGGGAGTAGCTGCCGTCCGCTACCAACCCGAGTTCGCCAGTCAGAGAGATCGTCAGCGGGGTGCCGGCGGTCAGGCCAGTGAGATTGACCCCGGTGGTGCCAATAACCCGCCCGGTGGTGGTCGTCAGGGTCGCCCCGACGCCAACCCCCAGGGTCGTCCCGCCGGCCAAGGTGGCGGTGGTGCCGGCCGTCAACGCCCGTGTGTCGGCGACGTTAACCCGGCCGCCGGCCGTCTGGTTGGCGTAGGCCACCCCGCTCACCGTCGTGCTGTTGGCGGACACGTTCAGGACGGTCGTCACACCGTTCTGGGTCAGGGCCTGGTAGGCGATCCCGACGTTGTTCAGCGTGCCGCCTGTGAAGCTCACAGTGTCGATTGGGGTGGTCGCCGACCCGAGGTTCCGGCCGCCCATGTTGAGCGTCGCCCCGGCACCTGTCAGGGCGAGGGTCGTGGTCGTCGCCCCGCCGCCGTCGGTGATGTCGGCGGCCGTGGTCACCGTGCCGGTCCCGCTGATGTTCAGGCTGCCGACCGCCGTGCCGGAACCGGTCTGGGTGGCCAGTACGAACGTGCTCCCGGTGACCGCGAGCGACCCGCCGCTCACCACGATCGTGCCGGTGGCGGAATCGAGGCCGTTACCCGTCTTGGAGGCCAACTGGATCGCCCCGATGGTCGCGGCCCCCGTGCCGCTGACGTTCAACGCGGCCGTCGCGCCAGCGGTGCTGTTCGTCGTCGCGGTGGTTCCGCTCACCGCCCCGGTGAGCGTGCCCGCGACGGTGAACGTGCCGGCGGTCACCCCGTAGCTCGCGGTGGACGAGCCGTACGCCCCGGCCACGTTGGCCGCGTTGGTGGCCATCGTCGCCGACCCGCTGACCGCAAACGTACCGCCCGAGAGGGTGATGTTCCCGGCCGCCGTGGAAGCCGTGGCGACGTTGCCCGACTTCGCCGCCCCGACGATGCTGCCGGTCGTGAACGCCCCGGCCGTCTGGGTGATGGTCCCGGTCACCCCGGCGGCCGTGGTGCCCGTCGCGGTGAACTGGGCAAAGGTCGTCGCCCCGCTCACGGTGAACGTGCCGCCGCCGAGGACGAGGTCGGCGGTGTTCACCCCGGTCCCCGTGTGGACGCCGTCCCGGTTGCCGAGGAGGAGGGAGGTGGCCGTAAACGTCCCGGTGTCGAACCGGATCGTGCCGCTCGCGGTGCCGGCACCCGCGTTGTTCGTCGTCCCGACGGACACGGCCGCGGCCGTCACGCTCGACGCGTGCCCGCGGAGTTCGAGGAGGGAGGCGATGGCGGTGCCCACGGCGGCCCCGTTCGTGTTGCCCACCGAGATCGTCGCCCCGCCGGTCCCGGCCCGGTTGGCGATAGTGAGGGTCCCTGGGCCGGTCGTCAGGGCGAAGGCCAGTGTGCCGGCCGACCTGCCGGCACCGATGTTGATGGTGTCGGCCTGGAGCACGTTCGTGCCGGTCCCCAGGGTGACGGTGCCGCCGCCGCCGTTCAAGTTGCTCGAGTCGCCGACACTCAGGGTCGTCGTGACGATGGTGTTGGCGGTGTTCGCCAGCATGACGGTACCGGCAGCCGTCTGGCCGAGCCCGACGTTGAACGCGGTGCCGGCGAAGGAGAAGGAGCCGTTGAGGCCGGTCAGGTCGAGGGTACTCTGTGTGTTCGTGTTGAGCTGGGTGCCCTGGGCCACGCCGACGTTCGTCGTCCCGCCGGCGAACACGACGTTGCCGGCCCCGGACACCGTCAGGTCGCTGGTTGAGGTGTTGCCCGCGTTGGTCGTCGTCCCGAGGTTAACGCCGAGAGTGACGTTGCCGAGGACGGTCAGGGTCTTGCCGCTGCCGACGGTGATCGTGTTGGCCGTGGCGCTGTTCGACGCCACGGTGAGGCTGGCGAAGGTCGCGGAGGCCGGGGTGGTCGAGAGGTCGAGTGCCCCGGTCGTGGTGGCGACGGTCGAAGTCGCCCCCGAGACGGCCGTCCCGCCGATCGTCAGGGCGCTGGCGGACAGTTGCAACTGGTCCGCGGCGAACGCCAACGTGCCCTGGCTCACCGTGGTGGCACCGCTGTAGTTGTTCACCCCGGACAGGGTCGCGGTCCCGGCCGCGGTCTTGGTGACCCCGCCCGTCCCGGCGATCACCCCGGAGACGTTGATGGCCGTGGTCGCCGGCCCGGTCAGGGTGAGGACGTTGCCGTTCGTGTTCACGTTCCCGCTCACCGCGAGCGGGTTGGTGGTGTTGTTGTTCGTCCAGGTCTGGGCGGCCCCTAGGGCGAAGTTGTTCCACAGCGAGACGGTGCCCGCGGTGGTCGCCGTCGTGATCCCGGTCGCCCCGACCGTGAGCACGTTCCCGTCGTTGACGATGCTCACATTGTTGGAGCCTCTGAACGTCAGGCCGGCGACCGACATGCTCGCCCCGAGCGTCAGGCCCGTCGCGGCGCTCACCGGGGTCGTGGCCGAGAACGTGACCGTCGCCCCGGACCCCGGCACCAGCGCGGTGTCGGACGCGGCCGCCCCGACGGTGGTGGCCCAGTTGCTGCTCGTCGCCCCGTCCGACGCGGCCAACACGGTCGGGTTGCCTGACAACCCGCCGATCCAGAAGGCGTCCGTGAGGGCCGTCTGACTAGCGGTCGTGATCTGGACGGACGTGTCGGTCGGGTTCACAGAAAAGGTGAAGTTCGTCGGGTTGAGGACGTTGTAGGTCGCCCCGCCACTGGTCAGACCGCTGGTGGCGGACAGCAGGGTGTACGTCCCGTTCGTCATGCCCGTGGTGCCGCTCCCGGACAGGCCGATGTTCACCACCCCGCTGGTGGTGGCGGGCCCGGCGGACACCAGCCCGCTCACGCCCCCGCCGGAGACGTACCCGAGGTTGACCGTGCTGCCGCCGGCGAGGCCGACCGTGGCCTGGGTGAGGTTGCCGGCGGCCGTCGGGGCGTAGGTGAAGGCGGCCCCGCTGGCGACCGAAAGGTTCGACGCGGCGGCCAGGGTGCCGGCCCCGGTCACGGCCAGTTGGCCGGCCGACACGGTGGTCGTGCCGGTGTAGGAGTTGGCCCCGCCGAACGTCTGGACGCCGGTCCCGATCTTGGTCACGGACACCGCCCCGGTCCCGTTCGCCATCACGCCGGTGTAGGCCGCGGTGGCGTTCCCGTCGCCGAGCGTGAGCGTGACCGCCCCGGCCGCGCCCGACGTGACCCCGCCGCTACCGGACAGGCCGTTGATCGTCTCGGTCTTCCCGTTCAGGTCGAGGGTGCCGGTCCCGACGGTGCTGTTGACGACGACGTTGCCGAAGCCGGCGCCGTTCGGGATCTGGTCGTTCGCCCCGAGCCGGAGGGTGGCGGCGGGGCCGGCCAGCCCGGTCCGGTTGACGACCGTGTCGCCGCGGTAGTTGTTGGGGCTCGCGGTGGCGTTGTTGAGGGTCACGACCAGGGTGGCGTTAGTCGGCGTGCCGGTCGTCGATACGTCGAGGACCAGCCCCTGCGGGCCGGTCACCTGGCCGGTCAGATTAAAACTGCCGGTGGTGCTGTTGGAACTGAACAACGCCGGGGCGTAATTGGCCGTGATCGTCCCGGAGAAAGTGGTCCCGGCCGCGTCCGACCGAATGCCGGGACGGTCGTTGCCCAGAGCCGTGTTGAACACGATCGCGTTGGCCACCGTGCTGTTGGCCGCCGTGAAGTAGATGCCGGCCTTGTCGCTAGCCGACTGGCCGATGGTGATCGCCCCGGTGCCGAACGGGCTGCTCGTGATCGCCCCCGGCGCCCCGATGGTCGTCGGGTTGGAGGAGACGCTAAGGCGGGTGCCGTTCGTGTTGTTGAGCAAGGTCAGCCCGCCGGCGAACGTGTTGCCGTTGTTCAGGAGACCGAAGTTCGTGGTCCCGTTGGCGAGCTGGACGGCCACCGTCCGGGTGGTCCCGTTCGAGATCAGCGAGTTGACGGCCGCCGCCTGGGCGGACACGGTCAGGGTGTCGGTCCCGGTCCCGGTCCCGGTGTCGACGATCGACGTGGTGGACGCGTCGGTCAGGGTGGTGACCGACAGGTTCCGGCCGTTCAGGTCGAGGGAGCCGGTCCCGGACAGGGTGAGCGGGACGCCGGTCGAGATCGCCGTGGCGCTGCCGATCCGCAGGGTGCCGCCGCTCACGGTGGTGGCGTTGAAGTTGTTGTTCCCGGTGAGGACGGCCGTGCCGGCCCCGGTCTTGGTGAACCCGGCGGCCCCGACCTGGACGCCCTTGTCGAGGGTGAACGTGTTGGCGGCGTTGTTGATGTCGAGGGTGAACGCGGCCGAGTTGGTGAACGCGACCGGGTGGCTGGTGATGTTCGTCAGGGCGGTGCCGGTGACCTGGAGGCCGCTGCCGTTCGCCCCGCCGGTGACGGTCGTCCCCTGGAACGCGATCGGGGTGGTCGCCCCGCCGAGGTCGGCGTCGGACCCGACGCTGATGACGTTGCCGTTGGCGACTGTGATCCCGGTCAGGGCGTTCGACCCGCCGAGTACCGTGGTGCCGCCGCCGATCCCGGCCACGACGAGGGCCCCGGACGGGATGGCCTGGTTGAACGTCAGCGTTCCGCCGCCGCCGCCGAGGCGGGTGGTGCCCCCGGCGGTCGGCGGGGTGTAGGTGCCGGTGTAGACGACCGTCCCGATGGCCCCGAGCGACAGGCTCGGGTAGTTGGCGAAGTTGACGTTCGCGGCCCCACTGGTGCCGCTCAGGGCGATGACGCCGGCCGACCCAACGGGGACGCTCGTCAGAGTACCAGCGATGTCGGCCGTGGCGAAGTTGTTAAGCCCCAGGACGCCGGTGCTCGGGAGGGTGATCGCGCCGGTCGCCGGGACGGACTGCGGGCTGTTGAACAGCAAGGTCCCGGCGGTGATGGTGGTGCCACCGGTGTAGGTGTCGAGGCCGGAGAGGGTGAGGGTGTTCGTCCCGACCTTGGTGAGGGCGAACGCCCCGCCAACCCCGCCGCTGAGGGTCAGGGCGGCGGTCCCGCCGACGCTCGCGTTACCGGCCAGGGTGACGGGCGTGTTGAGCGTGTACGCGGCCGTGGCGATCAGGGACCCGCCGCCGCCGATGCCGGTCCCGTTGAGGGTCACGGTCAGCGGCAGGATGAGGCCGCTGTTGTTCAGGTCGAGGACGGCCCCGCTGGCGACCGTGATCGACCGGCCCGCCGCCGTCCCGAGGACCGAGTTGGTCCCGAGCCGGAGGGTGGCGCTGTTCACGTTCACGTTGCCGGTGAAAACGAACGGCTGGTTGTTGAGGTAGAAGGCCCCGGTCCCGGCGCCCTGGACAATCAGGGTGCCGGTCCCGGAGAACTGGCCGGCGTCGTCGAGCTGGAGGGTGGCCCCGTTCCGCGCGTCGACCACCCCGCCCCCAGAGCCGATGACGAAGCTGACCCCGCCGGAGGTCTGGTTCGAAAGGGTGCTCGTGGCCTGGATGCCGCCGCCGTTGTTGAGGTTGACGTTCTTGACCCCACTCCCGAGGGGGGACGGGTAGGCGCTGCTATTGCTGCCGACGTACGAGAGCAGCCCGCCGTTGACGTTGATGGCCCCGGTGAACAGGTTCGTCTGGGACGACGCGGTGCCCAGGGTGAGAGTGCCGCCGCCGGTCTTGGTCAGGCCCCCGGCCCCGGTTCCGACGAGCATGGCGGTGACCGTCAGGTTAGTCCCGGAGGCGGTGCTGACGACGACCTCGCCGGTGCCCGACCCGACGACCCCGGTGCCGGAGATCGTATACGCGTTCGCCGTGCCGCCGGCGTAAAGAATGCCGCCGGTCGTGTTGAACGTCAGGGCGTTGGCCCCGAGGGCGAGCGACTGGGAGGCACCGGTGTCGGTGATCTTGAGGACGTTGCCGACCGTCGCCCCGGCCTGGGTCTGGGCCCCAGCCAGGCTGTAGTTGACCGTGGTCGCCCCGCCCGTGGTGGGGAGGGCCGTGTAACCCGTGAACGCGGTGATCGGGACGTTCGCGGCCCCGCCGCTGACGGCGTAATCGACCCCGCCCACGGTCGCGTACCCGCCGATGATGCCGTTCACGTTCGCGGTCGTAGTCGTCACCCCGTTCGTTGCCGACAGCGTGCCCGACGGCTGGACCACGTTGAGCGACCCGCCTGCGGCGGGCCGAGAAATCGCCCCGAGGGCGACGAACGCCCCGGCCCCGCCGTTGATCGCCACCACCTGCCCGCCGCCGGCGTTCAGGGCCGTGCTGGCGAACGTCTGGCTGGTGGCCGTGGTCGTCGACCCGTTCACGGTCAGGGTGCCGCCGGAGAAGGCCAGCGGGGAGGTGGCGGAAACGATGTTGGAGGCGGATACCGGGGCGGTCGGGGCCGCGAAGTTCAGAATCAGGTTGCCACCCCCGGCCGTGGTGGTGCCGGTATAGGTGTTCGTCCCGGACAGGGTCCAGGTGCCGGTCCCCGTCTTGAGGACGGACGTGGCCGCGGTGCTGTTGACGATCGCCGCAGCGATCTCGCCGGTGCCGGCCGTCGAACCGCCGAGGGTGAGCGTCTTGGCCCCCGCCCCGGTCGCGGTGAAGGCGGAGGTGAACCTCAGCGCTCCGGTGCCGGACTGCCCGATAATCCCCGCCCCCGTCGAGGCCGACAGGTCGATCACGCGGTTGGATGTCTCGCCGCTGCCGGTGTAACGGAGGGTGTGGCCCGTACCCGTCCCGTTGCCGATCCTGACGGTCGACCCCGCCCCGAGGTTGCTCGTTAGCGAGCCGCTGTTGCCGATGATCGTGGCGCTGAGCACGCCGCTGTTGATGATAACGTTGCGGGTAAAGGCGCTGATGCCGTTGAGCACCGTGACGCCGGTCGCGCTCGCTCCGCTGAAGAGCTCGAACGCCCCGCTGGCTCCGCCGGTCGTGGGGATGGCGACCGGGGTGTTGACGGTGAGCGTCACGCCGCTGGCCGCCCCGAAGTTCCCCCCGTCCGTCGCCGCGGTGCCCGAACTGAGCGTCAGAATGCCGCCGCCGGTCCCGTTGATCGTGGAGTTCACGGACGCCTGGACGACGTTGCCACCCGTGTTGCTGATGGACAGCCCGTTGGCCCCGATGTCGAGGACGCCGCCGGCCGCGGTGCCTAAAGTGACGGTGCCGATGGTGTTCCCCGTCGCCGACAGTGTGACGAACGCCCCGCCGTTGATCGCCAAGGTGCTCGTCGCGGCGGTACCGGTAATCGCGTTAGGAACGGTCACGTTGTCGGTCCGGCGGAACGCCAGGGTGGCGGCCCCGATGCTCACGTTCCCGGTGCCGAGCGACCCGGTGGTGCCGGCGTTGCCGACCTGGAGGGTGCCGCCGGAGACGGTGTAGTTGCCGGTCGTGTTCTGTGTGGCGGTCAGGATGAGGGTGCCGCCGCGACGGTGGTGGTGCCGGAGTAGTTGTTCGACCCGGACAGGATCAACGTGCCGCCGCCGTTCGTCCGGGTGTCAAAGGCGACGACGCCGGCCGTCCCGGTGAGGACGTTGGTGCCGCCGAGGGTGAGGGTGCCGCCGCCGCCGCCGAGTCGGTAAATGTTCCCGGCGCCGACGGCCAAGGTGTTGGCGGCATACGTCCCGGTCCCGGTCGCCCCGAGGAACATGACCCCGGCCGTCCCGGTGGTGGCCCCGACGGTGGCCCCGCCGAGGGTCGACAGGTCGATGGTGGTGGTGTTCGGCAGGTTGGTGTTAACGAGGAACACGCCGCCGGTCGTCGTCCCGGTCAGGCTGTTTGCGATCGTCGGCTGGGTGGCTCCGAAGTCGTAGCTGACGCCGACCCCGCCGAGCGCGGTGCTCGTGGCGTTGACGATCGTCCCGCCGGCACTGAAGCTGTTGGCCGCCCCGAAGACGTAGTAGTACCCGGCCGGGGCGGTGATCGCGCTCGTGTAGCCGGTGTTGTTCCCGCTCAGGGTGAGAACCTGACTGGCCCCGGTGGCGGCCGCGGTCACGGTCGCGTTCAGCGGGGTGAACGTACCGGTCCCGGAGATCGGCCCGCTGATGGTCAGGTTGCGGTTGGCGACCTGGAAAAAGTCGCCGAGGCCGACGGTGAAGTTCCCGTTGACCGTGATCGCGCCCGAGTAGTTGCCCGTGTTCCCGTTGAGGGCCGAGATCGATCCGCCGGCGTTGATGGTGATGGCGTTGGCGACCGTGGCGGCGGTCGAGAGTTCGGCCCCGTTGTTGATGGTGATCGGTCCCGTCCCCAACCCCGTCGCGCTGATCTCCGTCTGGCCGCCGTTGAGCGTGGCCCCGCCGCTGAATGTGTTGGCCGCGCTGAGTTGCAGGTCGTTAGTGACGCCGACCCCGGCCCCGACGCCGCGGGTGGTGCCGTTGGCCGTGGCGTTGCGGGTGAGGCTGCCGGTGCCGGAGAGGATCGCGCTGAACTGCGTCTTCTGCCTGACCGCCTGGTCGAAGGTGAACCCGCCCGCCCCGATACTGACGGCTCCGCCGAAGGTCGCCTGGAAGTTGCCCGTGGCGTTGGAAGTGATCGTGCCGCCGTTGACGGTCAAGGCGCTGGCGAAGGTCTGCGCGGCGCCGACGGCGCTCGCCAGGGTACCCGCGGAGTTGACGGTGATCGTCCCCGACCCCAGGTTGCCCGGCACCGTGGCGCTCACGGTGCCGGCGTTGATGGTAATCCCGGCGGAGAACGTGTTGGTCCCGGTGAGCGCGAGCGTACCCGCCCCGGTCTTGGTCAGCAGGTTGGCCCCGGCGATCACGCCGCCGTAGGTCAGGGTGGTGCCGGTCGCGGTGTTGATCGTCCCGCCGCCGGTCCCGAGGGCGACGCCGCGGTTGGTGGCCAGGGTGAAGGTCATAGTGGTGGCCAGGGTGCCGCCGGCGAACGTCAGTCGTCCGGCCGTGGCCGCCCCCGGGGCCGCCCCGAGGTTGGCGTCGGCGGCGATGCTCAGGGTGCCGCCGCTGAGGGTGGTCGCCCCGCCGTAGGTGTTCGTCCCGCTCAGGACCAGCGTCCCGGCCCCGGCCATGTTCAGCGTAGACGTGGCGCCGGCGAGGACAGCGCTAATCGTGGCCGTGTCGCCGGCGTTCGTCACCGTGACGGTCGAAGTGCCGGTGGTGTTGTCCAGGGTGAGGGTGAACGGCCCGGTCCCGGGGGCAATAGTGTACCCGGTGACGCCGAACGTCAGTCCGCCGGCCGTGATGTTCGCCCCGAGGTCGACCGGCCCGGCCGTCCCGCCGAAGGCGGCCACGGCCGTGGTCGCGTTCGGTCACGGCACGTCCGCGCCGCTCAACAGCCAGTTGGAGGTCGAGGCATCCCAGGTGCCGGGCCCGCCGCTGCCGGACAGGTCCATGACCGGATCCCAGGTGTACGTCTGGGCGTTGACGGTCGAGCCGGACAGGCCCCACGCGGCGATGGCCGCGGAGGCGGCCTTCGCAAACGGGCGGGCGGTGCGGCCGATGCGGCGTGTGAGGCGATTGGCGGTGGTTTAGAGGTTGCGGACCCAGAACCCGGGACGGGGGAAGGGCATGAAGAGATCCTTGACATCGATTACGAGGGAAGAGTAGAGAGACCCGCCCGCTTTCGAATGGAGTACACGTCAGGGGCAGAGTAGACCCCGGACGTGAGACAGCCTTCAGGCGATATTTTTTGTAGGCTAGCTCGCTCTAACGGGCGATGCAATCGCTCAATTCGCTCGCCCGCCAGTTTATCCCAATTTCTCCAACTACTAAACGTCCCCCGACCGGTCGAATGTGACGCCCCGGAGTACCGTCGAAGCCCTCGGGCGTGTGGAGGCATCTGACGCCGCAGGGGCCGCCGCTCCCTCCGGTCGAGTCGGCGGGCGGGACACCGACCGGGCTGGGGGCCGTGCTGAGCCGGTGCGCGAGTCGTCGGGCTGGGGGTTGAGGACAGCGTAGGGGGTATGCCGCCGCGTGGGGAGGTCGGGAGAAGGTAACGGGAGCCGCCAGCGTCGCTTAACTGGCGGTCTTATTTCCGGGGTTCACTACAGGGAGCAGGAGGCGTAGCTCGATACAATGCGATTAGCCGGAACAACTTGCGGCTCCGAGCCGCCGTCACGCGCACCGTGGCCGACACCCCCGGGAGCCGCATCTGGGCTTCCCGTTCCGGTGCCAGCCGACTCCTGGGCGTGTGTCTAAATACCGATCGCGGGATTACCACGGGCGGGGGCCACCCCGCGGCGGGACTTGCGTCAAATACTGCGGCTCGAAGCGCCGCCAGGACGGATCGACGTAAGTCCTTAATCCCAAACCCACCCGGTAACGCCCGATGTGACCGCGGGGTCGAACTTTACGTCCGATCGGTGGGTCGATTTTACCGCATGTTTGCGGGGCGGTTTCCGTAAGCGCCTGCCGGCCGGTTGGTTGCGGCGTTCTCGAGCGCCCCGCGCTGGGAGAATGCGGTAAAGCTCGGACCCCGGTCCGAGTAGCCGGATCGACGTAACTCCCCCCGGGCGGACGGCCCGGCTCGTTTTTCAGACACACCCTGAGTCACGCCCCGGCGAACGCCCGGTACTCGGCCTCGAAGCGGCTCACGCACCGGTCGAGTTCGGCCACGAGGTCCGGCACGCCGGCCAGCCCCCCACCCTTCGTCGCCGCGTCCACGGCCAGGGCGGCCTCGTACCCGGCCTTCGCGCCGAGGGCGGCCAGGTTCCCCTTGAGGGCGTGGGCCACCCGGTGGGCCTTGTCCGCGTCCCCGCCGTCCACCGCCGCCCCGAGGGCGGCCCGCTGGCCCGGCCACCGCTCGAAGAACATCTCGCACAGTTCCTTCAAGAACGCCAGGTCGCCGTCCACCCGGTTGAGTGCCGAGCCGGCGTCGAACCCGGGGGCGGAGGGCGGGGCGGGCTCGGGTGCTCGCTCGGGGTTCGGCGTCATGGTTCGCGGCGGAGGTAAGGGGGTGACGGCGGAAATGTCCGGGGCCGGCCGGCGGTCGGCCAGGGCCTCCAGCGTGGCGTACAGGTCGGCCCGGCGGACGGGCTTGGCCAGGTGGGCGTCGCACCCGGCCGCCAGGCAGCGGTCGAGGTCCGACTTCATGGCGTAGGCCGTCAGGGCGATGACCGGCACCCGGCGGCCGGTGCCCCGCTCGTGGTCGCGGACGGCGGCGGTGGCCGTCAGCCCGTCCATGACCGGCATCTGCAAGTCCATAAGCACGGCGTCGAACGCCTCGGCCCGCACCCGTTCGAGGGCTTCGAGCCCGTTCGGGACGACGACCGCCGCGTGCCCCCGCCGCTCCAGCATCCGCGTCACGAGCCGCTGGTTCACCGGCTGGTCCTCGGCCACCAGCACCCGCAGCGGGCGGGCCGGCGGGGCGGCGGCCGGGTCGGGGCGGCCTCGGCCCCCGGGGGCGGCCGCCGTCACTTCCGCGAAGCGGGCGGTGAAGACGAACGTGCTCCCCCTCCCCGGCTCGCTCTCGACCCACACGCGGCCGCCCATCAGGGTCGCCAGCCGCTCGGAGATCGCCAGCCCCAGGCCGGTCCCGCCGTACTTCCGGGTCAGGACGCCGTCGGCCTGGGTGAACGCCTCGAACACGGCCCGGTGGCGTTCGGCCGGGATGCCGATGCCTGTGTCCGAGACGGCGAACCGGACATCCACGCCCGCCTCGTCCCGGGCGTCCACCGCCACCGCGACCGCGACCCGCCCGCGGTCGGTGAACTTGACCGCGTTGCCGACCAGGTTGCCGAGGACCTGCCCGAGCCGGCCGGCGTCCCCGACCACCCGGTCGGGCACGCCGGGGTCCACGGTCACGGCGAGCGCCAGCCCCTTCTGGCGGGCCCGCATGGCGAGCAGGCGGACGGCCCCGTCGACCGCGTCGCGGAGCCCGAAAGCGGCCAGGTCGAGTTCCATCTTGCCGGCCTCGACCTTCGAGAAGTCGAGTACGTCGTTGATGATCCGCAGGAGCGACTCGCCCGACTCCTTGACCATCCCCAGGCAGTCCCGCTGGTCGCCCGTGAGGGGGGTGTCGAGGACGAGGTCGGTCATCCCCAGGATGCCGTTCATGGGGGTGCGGATCTCGTGGCTCATGTTGGCCAGGAAGTCGCTCTTGGCCCGGCTGGCGGCCACCGCGGCTTCGGTCGCCCGCAGCAGTTGCTCCTCGGCGGCCTTGCGGTCCGTGATGTCGGTGTGCGACCCGGCCATGCGGATCGGCGTGCCGGCGGCGTCGCGGACGGCCAGTCCGCGGGCGTACACCCAGCGGTGCCCGCCCCCCTTGTGCCGCATCCGGACCTCGATCTCGTACTGCGGGGTCCGCCCCTCGAAGTAGTCGCCGAGGGCCTTCTGGGCCCGCCCCCGGTCGTCCGGGTGGAGGAGGTCGAGCCAGGTGTCGAACCGGCTGGCGAGCTCGTCGTCGGCGTACCCGAGCATCCCCTTCCAGCGGGGGGAGAAGTAGACCTCGTTGGTCCGCACGTCCCAGTCCCAGATGCCGTCGTGGGAGCCGCGGACGGCCAGCTCGAACTGCTCCCGGCTCTGCCGCAGGACGCCCTCGACCCGCCGCCGCTCGTCCACCTCGGCGGCCAGCCCGCGGTTCGCCCGCTCCAGCTCGGCCGTCCGCTCGGCCACCCGCGTCTCCAGCTCGCGGGTGAGCTTGACGGCCTCGGCCTCGGCCCGCTTCCGGCCGTCGATGTCGGTGCAGGTGCCGAGCCAACGGACGACCGCCCCGCCCCCGTCGCGGACCGGCCGGCCGCGGG
>JANPKP010000712.1:0-17976 GCA_031426095.1 Gemmataceae bacterium | reverse complement strand
CGACCAACGCCGGCCGGACCTTCCGGGTCTCCGACCCGACAGACGGGTCGAAGTCGACCAGCCAGACCTCACCCCGGGCGGGCGTCGGCGCTGTCGCCATGGATGTCCTCCGGGCCGAACGCCTCGAAGGCGGTCAGGGCGTAGTCGTGGTGGTAGTCCGCGGCGGCCCGCTCGGCGGCGGTCGCGAGGGCTTCGTCGCGCTGGTCGGGCGGCAGGCGGCGGAGTTCGGCCGCGGACCACGTGCGTACCGGCGGGGCAGGTTCGGTCGTAGCCATCGGAGGTCTCCGCGGGGCGATGGTGGGAGTGTGTACCAGACGCCCGCTCCGGCCCGCAATCGCCGCCCCCCGGCTACGGGTTCACGGTCAGCCGGTTCGACTCGACGGACTTGCCGCCGTGCTTCAGCGTGGCGGTGAAGGTGACGTGCTGGCCCGGCTCGCCGAGCCGGGGCAGGTAGTGGCAGGTGTGGAGGGTCAGGGTCTTCGACTCGCCCGCCGGCACGGTCAGGGTGCCCGGCTCCATCTTGTCGACCCTTTCGGGGGTGTGCACGATCCGGTACTCCTCCCCCTTGTCGCCGCGGAGCACGACGACGATGTGCTCGAACGGCGTGGCGAGGTAGGGCAACACCAGCGGCTTCTTGCCGTTGTTCTGAATGGTGACCTCCAGCTCTAACTGGTTTTCGGCGTCGAGTTTCAGCTCGACGCCGGGCCCCTCCGGTTCCCTCGGCACCGGGGCCGCGGCGGCGAACGACGGGAGCAGCAGCAACAGCGCGAGGGGCCGCATGGGATCGCCCTGGTTGGGAACCGCGTCTCTCGGGAAGGCTACCAACCAGACGACGGACCCCCGGGCGGAGTTTTCCGCGGCCCCTCCGGGTCGCATCGCCCCGGCTCACCCGCGGACGGCCGCCTCGATCGCGGCGACATCGATCTTCCGCATCGTCATCATCGCGTCGAACGCCCGCTTGGCGGCGGCGGGGTCGGGTCCGGTGAACGCCTCCGTCAGGGCGACCGGCGTGATCTGCCAGGACAGGCCCCACTTGTCCTTGCACCAGCCGCAATCGCTCTCCCGGCCGCCGTTGCCGACGATCGCGTCCCAGTAGCGGTCCGTCTCGGCCTGGTCGGCGGTGGCCACCTGGAACGAGAACGCCTCGGTGTGCTTGAAGGCGGGCCCGCCGTTGAGCCCGAGGCACGGGACGCCCAGGACGGTGAACGCGACGGTCAGCACGTCCCCCTTCTTGCCCGACGGGTAGTCGCCCGGGGCGCGGTGGACCGCGGTCACGGCCGAGTCGGGGAAGGTCGCGGCATAGAACCGGGCCGCGGCCTCGGCGTCGCCGTCGTACCACAGGCAGATCGTGTTCTTCGCGGGCGTCGCCATGTCCGTCCTCCGTCGCGCCGGGCCGCCGGGCGGGTCGGTGAGCGTACCGACCCGCCGCCGGCCTGTCAAACGCCGACCCGCGGGGCCGACGTCGCTCGCCGGCACAAACGCCCCATTCTCCGCCCCCGTTTGCCCCGGCCTCAACCCCGTTCTACGTTCAAGTATCCAATCCGAAGTCGCACCGCTTGCGACGGGTGCGTGCCTCGGCCGGCACGCGAAAGTTCTCACCGGATGAGTAGCGTTGATGCTCGACATTCAGCCCTTCGCCGACTTCCCGGCCGCCGCCGCCGCCGTCCTCAAGGCCCTCCGCCAGCAGCTCGGGTTCGACCTGTGGATGGTGACGCGGACCGAGGGGGACGACTGGATCGTCCTCCAGGCCGAGGACCAAGGGTACGGAGTCCGCGAGGGGCAGACGTTCCGGTGGTCCGACTCGTTCTGCTCGCGGATGGTGCGGCGTGAGGGGCCGCGGATCGCCCCGGAGGTCGCCCGCGTGCCGGCCTACGCCGCCGCCCCCATCGGCCGGCAGGTGAGGATCGGGGCTTACGTCGGCATCCCCCTGGTGGCCGGGGACGGCAAGCTGTTCGGCACCCTGTGCGCGATCCACCCGACGCCCATGCCGGAGGCGGTCGCCGCCGAACTGCCGCTCATCGAGACGTGCGCCCGGCTCTTGAGCACCCTGCTGGCGGGCGACCTGAAGGCGGCCGACGCGGCCCGGCGGGCGGAACACGCCCACGCGGCGGCCACGACCGACGACCTGACCGGGCTGCACAACCGCCGGGGGTGGGACCGGGTGGTGGCCGCCGAGGAGGCCCGGTGCCGGCGGTACGGGCACCCGGCGTGCGTGGTGGCCGTGGACCTGGACGACCTGAAGGCGGTCAACGACGCCGACGGGCACGCGGCCGGGGACGCCCTGATCCGGCGGGCGGCCCGGGCCCTCTCGGCGGCCGCCCGGGCCGCCGACGTGGTGGCCCGGGTGGGGGGCGACGAGTTCGTGATTCTGGCCGTGGAGACGGACCCGGACGCGGTCGTCGGGCTGGTGGGCCGGCTGCGGGCGGCCCTGGGGGCGGCCGACGTGCGGGCGTCGTTCGGGGTGGCCCCGCGGGAGCCGGACCGCGGGCTGAAGGCGGCCTGGGCCGACGCCGACGCGGGGATGTACGCCCACAAGCGGAAGCGGAAGGGGTCGGGCGTGGGCCGCACCCCGCCGGCGAGGGCGGCGGCCGGGGTGGGGTGAGCCGGCCGCGTCAGACGAACAGTTCGGCCACCTTGAGGGCGAACCCCGGTACCACGTCCTCGCCGGAGAGCGTGTCGGCCGCGGAGAGTAGGGCCGGCGGGCCGGCGGGCCGATAGACGTGGACCGCCTTGTTCTTGGGGCTGACGATCCAAATCAGTTTGACGCCGGCCGACAGGTACTCGAACACCTTCCGGTCCACCTCCTCGAACGTCTCGTTCGGTGACACGACCTCCGCCGCCAGGTCGGGCGGGATAAGGATGTCGCCGTCCGGGATTTCGTCGTCCGGGAAGCGGCCGCGGACCACGACCGAAACGTCCGGCTTGCGGACCTGCTTGGGCTGGCCCGGGAAGCAGCGGTAGCCCGTCTGCCCGTCGAAGACGTCGCCCAGTCCGGTGGCCTCGCAGTGAGTGTCGAGGCGGCCACCGAGTCGGACCGTCACCTTCCCGGCCTTCGCCCCCATGACCTTCTCCACGGCCACGCCGTCGATCAGTTCGTAGTGGTCGCCGCCCTCCACCGAGAGCAAGTCGTCCGGCTCCAACAGGGTCGTTCGCATGGCCTCGGCCCCCTCGTGGTGTCGCCCCGTCGCCCGATTGTACCACCCCCTTCCCCTCGAACGAAAGGTGCCTTATGCTCGCCCCCGTCACCATCCGCTACGCCGTCCGCCCGGCCCGCCGGAGCCTCGCCACGGGGCGGGTCGCCGACCTGTTCGGGCTCGCCGACTCGGGGCCGCCGCACGCCGTCGCCGAGGGCGTCGCCCTCGACGTGCGGGCCGGCGACCTCGTCCTCTTCACCGGCCCGTCGGGCAGCGGCAAGTCGTCGCTGATGCGGGAAGCCGGCCGGCAGCTCGGGGCCGTGGACGCCGCGGCCATGGAACTGCCCGACGTGCCGCTGGTGGACGCCCTGCCCGGGCCCGTGGACGACCGGCTGGCGACGCTCGCCGGGTGCGGGCTGTCCGAGGCGCGATTACTCCTCCGCGCACCGAACGAGCTGAGCGACGGGCAGCGGTACCGCTTCCGGCTCGCTTACGCGATCGCAGGAGCCAGGAGTCGGGGGGCGGGAGCCGGCAATAAGGGGGCAGGGGACAGGGAACAGGAGACAGCGAGCGAAGACGACGGCGGTCTTCGTCCGGCTGGCTCCTGCCCCCCGACTCCTGCCCCCTTCCTCCTCGCCGACGAGTTCACCGCCGCCCTCGACCGGCCGCTGGCGAAGGTGGTGGCGTTCAACCTCCGCAAGCTCGTGACCCGCACCGGCGTCGGCGTGCTGGCGGCCACCACGCACGACGACGTCGCGGAAGACCTGAACCCCGACCTGTGGGTGCGGTGCGGCGGCGGCGGGCTCATCGACGTGGAGCGGCGGGACGTAAAAAAAAACCGGTCAGCTTCGGCGGCGAGTTATGGCTCTCGGACGGCACCCTCGCCGACTGGCCGCACTTCGCGCGGTGGCATTACCGCGGCCACCACGTCGCCTTCACCCGCCGCGTGATCCTCCTGTGGCACGGCCGCGAGCCCGTCGGCGTCTGCGTCTTCGGGGCACCGGCCGCGAGCCTCACGCTCCGGACGCGGTACTTCGGCCTCCACGACCCGCGCCGCGGCGTCGCCCTGTCGGCGCTCAACGAACAGTTGTGGTTGCTCCAGCGCGTGGTGCTGCACCCGACGTACCGCGGGGCCGGCATCGCGGCGGCGTTCGTGAACCGGGCGTGCGAGCTGTGCCCCGTGGACTGGGTCGAGACGCTCTCGGCGATGGGGCAGGCGAACCCGTTCTTCGAGCGGGCCGGGTTCGTCCGCGTCGGCGTCATCCGGAAGCCCCGGCGGGCGGGGGGCGTCGGCCCGCCGAGGCCCCGCACGAACGGGGCGTACGGCACGAATCGCAAGCCGTCGGCCGAATCGGCGGTGATGAGCCGGCACGGTGAGCCGGTTTATTACGTGCGGGACAACCGCGGCCGGCCCGGCGGGGCGTGACGCCCGGGTGTCGCGGCGGCCCCGAGTTCGTATCTCAACGCCAACGCCTTCACACGGGAACGCCATGACGCCGCCGCCGAAGAAGAAGCCGCTCCGCGACTTGGGGTTCGTGCTGCTCATGATCTTCGTCGTGCCGCTGCTCGTGGCCCTGCCGTTCGCCCTCACGGGTTTCCTCGGCCGGTGGTGATGCGGGCCGGGGTTCTGCGGTTAGGCGGGTAAGACACGGGATTCGGACGCAACGGGGGGCGACGGGTGGCCGCCATTTTCTCGCGGGGGGCGGACGGTTGGCTGCGGCAGGCCGGGGTCGGCGTGCTGGCCGCCGCAGGGCTGGTCGCCGCCGGCTTCTACTATTACGCACTGCCGTCGTACACGCGGGTGGGGTACCAGCCGGAACAGCCGGTGCCGTTCAGCCACCAGCAGCACGTCGGGCAGATCGGGCTCGACTGCACGTACTGCCACTCGCACGTCTTCGAGTCGCCGCACTCGAACGTGCCGGCATCCCAGACGTGCATGAACTGCCACAACCCCCAGAAGGCGAACGTGAAGGGGGCCAGCCCCCTCCTCGCCCCCGTCCGCGAGAGCTACCTGACGGGCAAGCCGGTCGAGTGGAAGCGGGTCCACAAGGTGCCCGAGTACGCCTACTTCAACCACTCCGTCCACGTGAACAAGGGCGTGTCGTGCGTCTCGTGCCACGGGCAGATCAACGAGATGAAGGTGGTCTACCACGACCAGCCGCTGAGCATGGGCTGGTGCCTGAAGTGCCACAACAACCCGACCCCGAGCCTCCGCCCCGTGGAGCAGGTGACGAACCTGACGTGGAAGCCCGAGGGCGGGGCGACGGCCGAGGAGATCGGCAAGAAGATCAAGGACGAGCTGCAGGTGCACCCGCCGATGAACTGCCAGGGTTGCCACCGGTAGGGGAGCAGTTGGCAGCGGCAGCGGCAGTTGGCAGTTGGCAGGCGGCAGTGGCAAGACGAGCGGGGTCGCGGGGTTTTGCAGCCCCAACGGGGCGACCGAGAATAGCCAGGGGTGCAGCGCAGCGGAACCCCTGGAAACACCCCCGCGAAATGGGTGTGCAGCCCAACGGGGCGACCCGGTGAGCGCTCGCGGGTCGCCCCGTTGGGGCTGCAGAACGGTGGGGCCGTCCGGGACCAGGGCCTGACGGCCCTGGCTACTCTCGGACGCCCCGTTGGGGCGGCAAAGACGGGGGCCACGGCCGGGGTCCACACCCCTGGCTATTGACGGACGCCCCATTGGGGCTGGAAGAACGAAGGATTACGGCACACGGGACCACGGGCGAACGCCGACCATGACCGCACCGACCACGAAGACCCACTGGCGCTCCGAAGCCGACCTGGCGAACACGCCCGAGTTCCGCGCCGCCGCGGCCGCGGAGTTCCCCGGGTTCGAGAACGTCTTCGAGAGCGCCGGCGAGGCCGTCCCCGCCGACGACCGCGACCCCGCCACGGCCGCGCTGCACCGCCGGCAGTTCTTCGCCCTGTCGGCCGCGGCGCTGGGGCTCGCCGGGGTCGCCGGGTGCCGGCGGCCGGACCTCGAAATCCTGCCCTTCGCCAGCGTGCCCGAGGAGCAGTGGCAGAACCAGGTGCCCGGCAAGCCGACTTTCTACGCCACCAGCTTCCCGCGGGCCGGGGGGGCGTTCCCGGTCCTCGTCGAGAGCCACGACGGCCGGCCGACGAAGGTCGAGGGCAACCCCAGGCACCCGGCCAGCGGCGGGGCCACCGATGTCCACGCCCAGGCCGCCGTCCTCGACCTGTACAGCCCCGACCGGGTGATGAACGACAAGTACCCCGGCGTGATGGAGCGCGGCCAGTCGCGCCGCTGGGAGGACTTCGACGCCGCCATTGCCACGCTCGTGAAGGCCAACGGCGAGGGCTTTTACGTCCTCGCCGGGCAGGCCCCGTCGCCGGCCCTCCGCATGGTCCGCGACCACATGAAGGCGAAGCTCCCGCAGGCGTCGTGGCACGGCTACGAAGCCATCGACACCGCGAACGCCCTCGAAGGGGCGAAGATCGCTTTCGGCTCGCCGCTGTGCGTCGAGTACGACTTCGCGAAGGCCGACCGCGTCCTCGCCCTCGACTGCGACTTCCTCGGCGGCGGCCCGGAGCAGGTGCGGAACAGCCAGGCGTTCATCGCCCGCCGTACGGCCGACACGCCGGACGACCGCGCTCGCATGAACCGGCTGTACGTGGTCGAAAGCACGTACACGGTGACCGGCACGATGGCCGACCACCGCCTGCGGCTACCGGCGTCGCGGATCGGCGACTTCCTCGTAGCCGTGGCGAAGGAGTTGAAGGTTCCCGCGGCTGAAGGCTTGAAGGCACCGGCCGACTTGCCCGAGAAGTGGGTGAAGGCGGTCGCCAAAGACCTGCGTGAAGGTGGCCGGGCACTTGCCACGATAGGTGACCTCGATCACCGATACGGGACCAACATCGTTATCGTCGGCCCGCGTCAGCCCGCGTGGGTTCACGCCCTCGCCCACGCGCTCAACCTCCACCGCGACGGCACCAGCACGGGCGTTACCTTCCGCGAGCCGCCGGCCGAAGTCGTGGCCGACAAGCCGCTCGCGGGGCTCGTCGCCGACATGAACGCGGGGAAGGTCCACACGCTCCTCGTCGTCGGCGGCAACCCGGCGTTCGACGCCCCGGCCGACCTCGGGTTCAAGGCGGCGCTCCAGAAGGTCACGCACAAGGTCCGCCTCGGGCTCTTCTTCGACCAGACCTCGGAGGCGTGCGACTGGCACCTGCCGCTGGCCCACGACCTCGAAGGGTGGGGCGACACCGAAGCGAGCGACGGCACCCTCTGCTGCGTCCAGCCGCTCATCGCCCCGCTCAACGGCAACCGCCCGGCCACCGCAGACCCGGCCAGCCCCCCGCCCCGCGGCGGCCGCACCGCCCTCGAAGTGCTGGCGCTCATGACGCAGTTCGCCGTCCCCGGCGTGCCCAACGTGAAGGGCCGCGACGCCCAGGGGAACACGACCTTCAGCAACCCCGAAACCACGTCGTACCTGATCGCCAAGCAGAAGGCGTACGACACCGTGCGTGCGTCGTTCGCCGCCCGTGCCAAAATCGCCGTCACCGACAAGGGGTTCGACGCCCGCTTCAACGCCTACAAGCAACTCGGCTTCCTCCCCGGCTCCGAGCGGCCGCTGAAGTCGGTCACGCTCAACAGCGCCGCCGTGACCGCGGCGCTGGCGAAGTACACGCCCGCCGCCGTGCCCACGAAGGACGCGGTGGAGGTGACGTTCCACCCCGACTACCGCGTGGGCGACGGCCGCGGCTCGATGAACCCGTGGCTGCTCGAACTCCCCGACCCGATCACGAAGCTGGTGTGGGACAACGCCGCGTCGGTCAGCCCCGCCACGGCCGCCGCCTTCAAGCTGAAGCAGGGCGACCGCGTGAAGCTCACGGTGGCCGGCCGGGCCGTCGAGGTGCCGGTGTACGTGCTGCCGGGGCAGGCCGACTTCTCGGTGGCCCTCCCCGTCGGCTTCCCCGGCGAGATGCGGATTAGCCGTGTCCCCGAGGGTGGCGGGTTCGACGTTTACCCCGCCCGCACGACCGCCGCGCTGCACACCGCCGCCGGCTGCAAACTGGAGCCGACGGGCAAGACGTTCGACCTCGTGACGACGCAGGAGCACGGCACCATCCCCGAGGGCCGCGACATCGTGCGGGAGGAGGTGGCGACCGCCGGCCACGCCGGGCACGCGGCGTCCGCGGAGCAGATCGCGGCCGCGCACGGTGCGGGGCAAAAGGACCAACCCGGCCACAGCCGCGAGCTGACCGTCCTCACGAGCCCTGCCGAACACGGGCACGCCAACCCGCTGAAGGTCGGCTTCCCGCCCGACGGGCACGTCACCGAGGGCGACCTCAAGAAGGAGTTCCAGGGCGGCTACGGCAACCCGCAGGTGACGGACGCCCAGCGGAACAACGCCCGCGAGAAGCAGGAGCGGTTCCCCCTCGACCTCGCCCGCCCGGCGGAGTTGGACGCGCAGTTCCAGTGGGGCATGGTCATCGACCTGAACAGCTGCACCGGCTGCTCGGCGTGCCTGATCGCCTGCCAGATGGAGAACAACATCCCCGTGGTGGGCAAGGCCGAGGTGAAGCGGAACCGCGAGATGCACTGGATCCGCATCGACCGCTACTTCACCGGCACGGGCGGCACCGAGGAGCCGACGATCGTGACGCAGCCGGTGGCGTGCGTCCACTGCGAGGCCGCCCCGTGCGAGTCGGTCTGCCCGGTGAACGCCGCCCTGCACAGCCCGGAGGGGCTGAACCTCCAGGTGTACAACCGCTGCATCGGCACCCGCTACTGTGCGAACGCCTGCCCGTACAAGGTCCGCCGCTTCAACTGGTTCGACTTCAACAAGCGCGGCCTCGACGAGCTGCGGGTGCCGACGCCGTTCGCCCGGGACGGCATGAATTTCCGTGGCACCGGGGTGCCCGAGACGCTCAAGATGAGCAAGAACCCCGACGTGACGGTGCGGATGCGGGGCGTGATGGAGAAGTGCACGTACTGCGTGCAGCGGCTCGAAGCCGGCAAGTACGGGGCGAAGATCGCGGCCACCCAGGTGGCCCAGGGCCGCAAGGCGGCGGCGACCGACGAGACCTTCCGCCACGCCGGCCCGGCGAGCGCGTACCGGAAGCCCAAAGACCCGAAGGCCGCCGGCTACGACCTCGACGCCCGCGGCCGGGTGGTCGTGCCCGACGGGGTGATCCAGACGGCGTGCCAGGAGGCGTGCCCGACGCGGGCCATCACCTTCGGCAACACGCTGGACCCCGCGAGCAAGGTGTTCGCGGCGAAGAAGGCGGCCGGCGACTACCTCCTGCTCGGCGAGCTGAACACGAAGCCGCGGACGAGCTACCGCCCGCGGGTGCGGAACCCGAACCCCGAGTTGATGGGCTGAAAGCCCGGGGACGGCCGTCCCCGGGCTTTGGTGACACACCGCGCGAGACCTGAGACCCCACGATGAGCGTGAAGGCCCACGAGACGCACGAGACCGCCGGGGCGAACGACCCGCACCACGGGGCCGCCGCGCGGTTCGACGACCCGCTCCCGCGCATCCCGCTCGTCTGGGGTCCGGCCGACTTCGACTCGCTCTCCGAGCAGATCAGCTCGATCACCGAGAAGCCGCAGCCGTACTGGTGGTGGCCGGCACTCCTGGTGTCGTCGTCGCTGATGCTCGGCATGGTGACGGCCATCACGTATCTGATCTCCACGGGCGTCGGCGTGTGGGGGTCGAACATCCCGGTGGCGTGGGCGTTCGACATCACCAACTTCGTCTTCTGGATCGGCATCGGGCACGCCGGCACGCTCATCTCCGCGATCCTGTTCTTGTTCCGGCAGAAGTGGCGGACGAGCATCAACCGCTTCGCCGAGGCGATGACGATCTTCGCGGTCATCTGCGCCGGCATCTACCCCGGCGTCCACGTCGGCCGCTTCTGGTACGCGTGGTTCATGTTCCCGCTCCCGAACGCGAACCACATCTTCCAGAACTTCCGCTCGGCCCTCCTGTGGGACCTGTTCGCCGTCAGCACGTACTTCTCCATCTCGCTCGTGTTCTGGTACGTCGGCCTCATCCCCGACCTCGCCACCCTGCGGGACCGGGCGAAGGGCCGCTTTCGGCAACTGATCTTCGGCGTCCTCGCCCTCGGCTGGCGCGGCAGCACGCGGCACTGGCGGCACTACGAGGTGGCGTACCTCATGCTCGCCGGCCTCAGCACGCCGCTGGTGTTGAGCGTCCACTCGGTGGTGAGCTTCGACTTCGCCACGTCGGTGATCCCCGGCTGGCACACGACGATCTTCCCGCCGTACTTCGTGGCCGGGGCCATCTTCGGCGGCTTCGCCATGGTGTTGCAGGTGATGATCCCGGCGAGGCACATCTACAAGCTGGAGAACCTCGTCACCACGAAGCACCTGGACGTGATGGCGAAGTTCATCCTGGCGACCGGCACCATCGTCGGCTACGCGTACTGCATGGAGCTGTTCATCGCCTGGTTCTCGGGCAGCGAGAGCGAGTGGGCGATCTTCGAGAACCGTGCCTTCACCGGCAACTACGTGTGGGCCTACTGGGTGATGATGACGTGCAACCTGTTCGTGCCGCAGGTGCTGTGGTTCCGCTGGTGCCGGCAGACGCCGTGGTTCCTGTTCATCGTGGTGACGTTCGTCAATGTTGGGATGTGGTACGAGCGGTTCGTCATCATCGTGCAGTCGCTGCACCACGACTTCCTCCCGGGGTCGTGGGGCCTCTTCTTCCCGACGTGGGTGGACTGGCTGCACATGGTCGGCGACTTCGGGCTGTTCTTCACCTTCACGCTGCTGTTCATCCGCACGCTGCCGATGATCGCCGTCGCAGAGGTGAAGGGCGTCCTGCCGATGGCCAACCCGCACGCCCACCCGGTGCCGGAGAGCGAATACCTGAAGGCGAACGGCGAGTACCCGACCGCGGACCACAAGCTGGCCGCCGCGTTCGGCCCGCCGAGCCACGCCCCCACGAGCGTGCCGGCGAGTGCGGAGCCGGTCGCCGCGTTCCAGCCGACGGCCGGCGGCACCGGCAAGCCGTGGGGCGTGGCCGCCGAGTTCGTGAACCCGCACGACGCCCTCGTCGCCGCGAAGGCGGTCCGCGACGCGGGCTACAAGCTCATCGACGCGTGGACGCCGTACCCGGTCCACGGCATGATCGGGGCCATCGGCCGCCCGCGGAGCCGGCTGCCGCTGTTCACGTTGGCCGGGGCCCTCACGGGTTTGGCGACGGCCGTCACGCTGCAATACTACCTGATGTGGTACTACTACCCGACCATCGTGGGCGGGAAGGAGTACCGCTCGTGGGAGGCGTTCGTGCCCGTCTTCTTCGAGCTGACGGTGCTGTTCGCCGGCTTCTTCACGTTCTTCAGCCTGATCGGCCTGTGCGGGCTGCCGAAACTGTTCCACCCGCTCGACTCGCACCCGACGTTCAAGCGGGCGACGGCCGGCGGGTTCTTCGTCACGGTGGAGGCGGCCGACCCGAAGTTCGACCCGGACGGCACGCGGGCGTTCCTGGAATCGTTGGGCGGCAAGCACGTGGCGGTGGTGGAAGCGTAGCGACGTGTGATGTGATTTGTTATTGATGCGGAGGGTGGGAGCAGAGCATGTACGGCATCGACGCAAACATCTTCATGAACGCGGTGGTCCTCGCCATCCTCGCCGCGTTCGTCGCCCTGCTGGCGGCGGCCGTCGGGGTGACGGCGTACCGCGGGCGGGGGGCCGGGCCGAGCCGGGCGGTGTCGTACCTGTACATGTTCACCGGCCTGTTCGGGGCCTTCGCGGTGGTCGTGGCGGTGCTCGGGTTCCGCGGGCAGACGAGCGGGGCCCGGCCGTGGCACGTCTTCCTCGACATGAAGTACCAGGGCAAGTACAAGGCCCAGAGCCAGAGCAAGTTCTTCGCCGACGGCCGCTCGAGCCGCCTCCCCGTGGAGGGCACGGTGCCGTTCGACGGGGCCGACTACTTCACCGACGCCGGCCGGCACGACGGCCCGAGCCCCGACTTCCTCAAGGCCGACAGCCGGTATTACGCCGGCGTCGCCGACCCGGACGCCAAGACGGTGGACAAGGACGGCGTGACGGCGTTCAACCCGCCGACGTGGGACGGCACGACGGTGAAGGACGGCTACTACGTCGCCCGCATCCCCGAGGAGGCCGTGACGCGGGCCGGCGGGTGGGACCAACTCCTGAAGCACGGCCAGCGGGCGTACGCGGTGAACTGTGCCGTCTGCCACGGGGCGAGCGGCCGCGGGGGCGGCGGGCCGGGCGACGCCGGCAACCAGGCGTACGGCGTGACCGGGGCGTACGGCATGGCGAACATCGCCAGCTACCACCAGGACCGGCTGCGGGAGACGCCCGACGGTGACATTTTCAACACCATCACGAACGGCAAGAACAGCATGAGCGCCTACGGGCACAACATCAAGGTGCAGGACCGCTGGGCCATCGTGGCCCACGTGCGGACCCTGCAATACGCGCAGGCGGGGCGGAAGTGATGACGACGGCCACCACCACGAACGGCCCCGCGGCCCTCACCTACCCGGCCGGGCTGCCGGACAGCGTCGCCCCGCTCGGGGACAAGGCCGCCGGCCTGTTCCGCGGGGCGCTGCTCGTCGCCGCGGTCGGCGGGCTGGCGCTCCTCGCCGGGGCGTTCGCCGACGCCCGGCAGTTCTACCACTCGTACCTGTTCGGGTACGTGTTCGCCCTCGACATCAGCCTCGGGGCGCTGTTCTGGGTGATGATCCACCACGTCGCCGACGCCGGCTGGTCGGTCGGCCTCCGCCGCGTGTTCGAGAACATCACGCGGGCCATCCTGCCGTTGACGGTGTTGTTCATCCCCGTCCTCGTGGGCATCTACACCGACCACCTGCACCAGTGGCACGCCTTCATCAGTGAGCCGAAGCCGACCGGGCACGAGGGCCGCGTGTGGGAGGTCAAGCACCTCTGGTTCGCCACGCCGTTCCTGCTCCTCCGCCTCGCCGCCTACTTCGCCGTGTGGGTGATCTACTCCGTCCGGATGCGTCAGTGGTCCACGGAGCAGGACGCGGTCGGCGGGTCGGCTCTGACGCGGAAGATGCAGTGGTGGGCCCCCAGCGGCGTCGGGCTTCTCGGGCTCACGGCCACGTTCTTCGCGTTCGACATCCTGATGAGCCTCCAGTACACGTGGTTCAGCACCATCTTCGGCGTGTACTTCTGGGTCGGCGGCATCCGCGGGAGCCTCTGTACGGTCGTGCTGCTCGTCCTCGGGTTGCGGGCGGCCGGCCACCTCCGCGGCACCATCACCATGGAACACCTGCACGACGTGGCCAAGATCATGTTCGGGTTCACCGTGTTCTGGGCGTACATCGGCTTCGCCCAGTACTTCCTGATCTGGTACGGCAACATGCCGGAGGAGACGCAGTTCTACCTCCTGCGGCGGAACGGCACGTGGTACGAGGCGAGTATCCTCCTGCCGATCCTCTACTTCGTGGTGCCGTTCTTCCTGCTGCTGCCGCGGGCGAACAAGCGGAACCCGGTGGTCCTCGCCGGCATCGCGGCGTGGGTGCTGTTCATGCACGCCTACGACCTGTACTGGCAGATCATGCCCGTGCTGCACCCGGACACGATCCACCTCCACTGGCTCGACGCGGCCGCCCCGGTGGCGATGTTCGGCGTGGTGGTGGCGTCCGCCGCGTGGGGCTTCCAGCGGCTGCCACTCGTCCCGGTCCGGGACGCCCGCCTCAACGAAACGATCGGGTACGAGAACGAGACGCCGTGAGAGTGCGAGTGTGCAAGGTGTGCGTTTGAGTGGGGAATAGCGAGACGCATCATGGCCGACGACATGACATCCACGACGACGGAGCCCGCCGCTCCCGCGACCCCGGCCGGGTTCCCGTGGCTGACGGCGGGTGCGACGCTGCTCGGGCTCGGGCTGTTCGCGGTGCTCGTGCTGGTGGCGTACACCGGGCCGAACGCCCCGGCCGACAAGGGGCCGGACGCGAAGGCCGACCCGTACACCCGCAAGCGCGAGGTGGACGCCCGCAACCAGGCCGTCCTCGACAACACGGCGAAGGAGGCGGGCGTGAAGGGGATCGACGAGGCCCGCGCCGAGGTGCTGGCCGCCGCCCGCAAGACGGGGGCCCTCCCGCTCCCCGTGCCGCCGGCGAACGCCGCCCCGAAGGCGGCCCCGCAGCCGAAGGAAATCCCCAAGACGCCGTAGTGCGGTTGTCGTGGTGAACGGGCGTGCGGTTGGGTTCGTCGAGGAGAAACCCGTGTCCCTGAGCCCCGCCGACTTCGTGGTGCTGGCCGTCGTCGTCGGCTCGGTCGTCCTATTCGCGGCGGCCACCGTGCTGGCGATGGGGTGGGCCTTCCGCGACGGCCAGTTCGACAACCTCGACCGCGGGGCGGGGTCGATCTTCGCCCCCGACGAGCCCGTGGGCGAGCCGACCGACGCCTTCCCCGGCGAGCCCCCCGCCGGCCCCTGACCCCTCCCGGACCCGGACCCGACATGGTTGCCGTCGCCAGCAAGGAACTCACCCCGGCCGAGCGCCAGCGGTTCGCCCGCGAGCGGGCGGCCATCGACGCCTCGTGCCGCGGGCCGGTCCTGTTCCTCATGTGCAGTGCCGTCTTCTGGCTCGTGGTCGGCTCGTTCCTGGCGTTCGTCGCGTCGGTCAAGTTGCACAGCCCGTACTTCCTGGCGGACGTGTCCGAGCTGACGTTCGGCCGGGCGCGGATGGCCCACCTGCAGGCCGTCGGCATCGGCTGGGCGTCGCTCGCCGTGATGGCGGCGGCGACGTGGCAGATGTGCCGCCTGAGCCGGGTCGGGCTGGTCTACCCGAAGCTCGTCGTCGTCGGCGGGGCGGCGTGGAACGTCGGCATGGTCCTGGCCGTGGGCGGCGTCCTGCTGGGCGACGGGCAGTCGGTCGAGTGGCTCGACGCCCCGCCGTACGCCCCGCCGTTCTTCATCGCCGGCGTCGGCATCGTGTCCGCGAGCGTGGTCGCCACCTTTCGCCGGCGGGTCGAGCGGCACGTGTACGTGACGCAGTGGTACATCCTGGCCGCCGTATTCTGGTTCCCGTGGCTGTACACGGTGGCCCAGCTGATGATCTTCTGGATGCCGGCCACGGGCGTCATCCAGCCGATCGTGAACTGGTGGTTCGGGCACAACTACCTGGGCCTGTGGATGACGCCCGTGGCCGTCGGCACGGCGTACTACCTGATCCCCAAGATCATCGGCCGGCCGGTGTACAGCTACTACCTGAGCATCATCGGCTTCTGGTCGCTCGCCCTGTTCTACTCGTGGGCCGGGATGCACCACCTGATCGGCGGCCCGATCCCGGCCTGGCTGGCGAGCGCGAGCGTGGTCGGCAGCATGATGATGTTCATCCCGGTGATCGCGGCCGCCATCAACCACCACATGACGATGGCCGGCCACTTCCACCACCTGCGGTACAGCCCGGCCCTCCGGTTCACCGTGTTCGGGGCGGTGACGTACACGGCCGTCAGCGCCCAGGGGTCCATCGAGGCGCTGCGGAACTTCAGCCAGGTGGCCCACTTCACCCACTACACGGTGGCCCACGCCCACCTCGGGGCCTACGGCTTCTTCACCATGATCATGTTCGGCCTCTGCTACTACATGGTGCCGCGGCTCACCGGCCGCGAGTGGGCGTCGAGCACGCTCATCCGCGTACACTTCTGGTGCGCCGCCGTCGGCATCACGATCTACTTCACCGGCCTGAGCATCGGCGGCTGGTGGCAGGGGCGGATGCTCAACGACCCGAACGTGCCGATGGGGAACATCGTCAACTACCTGTTGCCGTTCCTCATGAGCCGGTCGGTGGCCGGGGTCCTGTTGACGGCGGGGCACCTCTGCTTCGCCACCCTGGTGGTAATGAACGTGACCGGCTGGGGCCAGGGCCGGACGGGCGGGCCGACGTACTTCACCGACAAGGCGCCGCCGGCCCGTCGCCAGACTGCCGTGGCGAGCTAATGGAAAGCCCCGGGACGGCCGTCCCGGGGCCTTGAGGGATCGACATGGACCGCGGGATGGTGATCTTCGTCGGGGCCCTGCTCACGTTCTCGTCGAGCTGGCTCGGGCTCATTCTCCTGCCGTACTTCAAGCTCCAGAACGAGCCGGCGTACGTCGACCCGCAGGGCCAGGCCGACCCGTACCCGCGGCCGCTCCAGGGGCGGGCGGCGGCCGGGCGGGTGGTGTACCAGCGGGAGGGGTGTATGTATTGTCACTCCCAGCAGGTGCGGAGCGAGCACTTCGGCAACTACTGGGAGGACGGGGTCGAGAAGACCGGGGCCGACATCAAGCGCGGGTGGGGCAACCGGCGGACCGTGTCCCGCGACTACATCTTCGACCGGCCGACGATGCTCGGCACGATGCGGACGGGGCCGGACCTGTCGACCATCGGCAAGCGGAACCCGTCGTACCAGTGGCACCACACCCACCTGCTCAACCCGCGGACGCAGAACGGGTGGTCGATCATGCCGTCGTTCCCGTGGCTCTACACGAAGGAAAAGGTGGCCGGCGACCGGTCCGACAAGGCCCTCGACGTGGGCCGCGAGTGGACCGTGGACCCGGGCTACCGCTGGCGACCGTCGGATTCCGAGTGGCAGGCGATCCTGGTGGCCAAGCGGGAGGCCATCGTGTCGGCCTACGTCGCCGGGGCCGGCGGGGCGAGGCCGGCGGATGTCAAGGCCGTGGGCGACGCCCTCGTGGCCGACCGGGACGGCCGCAAGCGGCTGCTCGACTACTGGCTGACGACCCGCGAGGAGGACTACCAGGTCGTGCCGACCGGGGACGGCGACGCCCTGTTCGAGTACCTCGTGGCGCTGAACAAGAACGAGGTCGACCTGCCGGAGGCGAAGGAATGACGAGGCCGCCCGACGACGCCGAGGAGCGGGCTTTGGAGGCGGCCGAGGGGCCGCAGGACTCGGTCCAGGCGATGCACGGCCCGCACATGGACATCATGAACGAGGCGGGGCTCGTCGGCACCGACCCGCTCCCGGCCGAGGGGCGGACCGACCGCACGTTAGGTTCCGACCGGCCGACCACGGCGGTGCTGATGCGGGAGAAGGCCGAGCCGCGGGACGGGTTCGAGCCGGCCCCGTTCTGGGCGTACCTGACCTACGGCCTCCTCCTCATGTGGGGCGGCTTCTACCTCGGCACGGCCAGCGGCCCGCTCACCGACGCGGTCCGCGTCTTCGGCGTCGAGCTGCCGTGGTTCGACTCGCGGACGTTCGACCGCAACGACCTCTCGACCGCGGCCGGCGGCAAGGGCGGGGCGGGCGGCCCGCCGGCGGCCGACCCCGACCCGCAGACGGTGGACGAGCTGAAGAAGGTGGGGGCCCAAGTGTACGTCAACGTCTGCCAGGCGTGCCACCAGCCGAGCGGGCTCGGCAACCCGGGGCAGAACATCCCGCCGCTGAGCGGGTCCGAGTGGGTGGTCGGCGGCGAGGCGTCGCCGGCCCGGCTGTCCCGCATCCTGCTCTACGGGCTCAACGGCCCGGTGACGGTGGCCGGCCGGCAGTACAACGGCCAGATGCCGGCCCAGGGCGGGGCGCTCAAGGACTACCAGATCGCCGGCGTCCTGACGTACATCCGCAACTCGTGGGCGAACGCGGCCGACCCCGGCCCGCCGGCGATCACGGCGGCGACCCTCAAGGCCGCCCGGGCGAAGGAAGCGAACCGCTCCACGAGCGGGTCGGCGTCGATGACCGAGGCGCAGCTCAAGGCCCTGCCGCTGACGCACTCGGACACCGCCGCCGCGGAGAGGAAGGACGCAACCCCGCCGGTGAAGAAGTGACGACCGCCCTAGCGGGACGCGGGGCGCGGGGGGGCGGGCGCCCGGGGGCCTACCCCCTCCCGGGGCCCCCCCCCCCGCCCCCCCGCCC
>JANPKP010000711.1:0-6033 GCA_031426095.1 Gemmataceae bacterium | reverse complement strand
ACCCGCGGTCGCAATCCGCGACCGCGGGTCGCGGCGCTAAACGGGGCACTTGCTTCCCTTCCGCCCCGTCCCGCTATAATCACTTTCCTGACCCGTTTTGTGCGTGGTTCCGAGGGTGTGCCGCATGTCCGCGGACGGATCGCGTCCCGTGTCGTTGAAGCGCGAGGGCGACGGCCTGGCCATCGCCTGGGCCGACGGGGCGACGACGTTCGTCCCCTGGCGGCACCTGCGGGCCAGCTGCCCGTGCGCGTCGTGCCTGGAAGCCAAGGGCAAGCCCGCCGACCCGTTCCGCGTCCTCACGCCGCAGGAGGCCGCCGCCGGCCCCCCGGCCCCGACCGCCATGCGGCCCGTCGGCCACTACGCCTACCAGATCACCTGGAACGACGGCCACGACACCGGGATTTACACCCTCGACAGCCTGCGGCAACTCAGCACCGTCACGAACGGCGGGTGACGCCGCGGCGTCCCCCTCCGCACTCCGCACTCATCACTCGTCACTGGTGGAAAATGCAGCCCCCGATGCCCGGCCAGAAGATGTCCCTCCCGGGCGTCAAGCACGTCCTCGCGGTCGCCAGCGGCAAGGGCGGGGTCGGCAAATCGACCGTCGCCGCCAACCTCGCCCTCGCCCTCCACATGGCCGGCCGAAAAGTCGGGCTGATGGACGCCGACATCTACGGCCCGTCGGTCCCGATCATGTTCGGCCTCGGCACGGTCGACCCGCAGAAGACGCCGTTCCCGATGGAGAAGTACGGCGTCAAGCTCATGTCGATGGGCTTCATGGTGGACCCCAACCAGGCCGTCATCTGGCGCGGCCCGAAGGTCGCCCAGGCCGTGCAGGCGTTCCTCGGGCAGATCCCGTGGGGCGACCTCGACTTCCTCGTGATCGACCTGCCGCCCGGCACCGGCGACGCCCAGCTCACCCTCTCGCAGTCGGCCCCGCTGACCGGGGCGATCGTCGTCACCACCCCGCAGGACGTGAGCCTGATCGACGCCCGCAAGGGGGTGAAGATGTTCCAGGAGGTGCGGGTGCCGGTCCTCGGCGTGATCGAGAACATGAGCCACTTCGTCGGCGACGACGGCAAGCGGTACGACCTGTTCGGCAGCGGCGGCGGGCGGAAGCTGGCGGCCGAGGCGGGGGTGCCACTCCTGGCCGAGCTGCCCATCGACCCTCAGGTGGCCGCGTGCGGCGACGGCGGCGAGCCGATCGTGCGGAGGTTGCCCGACTCGGGGGTGGCGAAGAGCTACGCGGCGCTCGCGCAGAGGGTGATCGCGGAGATGGCGACCGCCCCGGGGGCCGGCCCACTGCCGGCCGTCGAGCTGTGATCGGAGGCGGCCGGGCCCCGGGATTTCCGCCGTCCGGAGGCCCCAAACGGCCCCAAACGGCGGAAAAAGCCTAAAAATCCAGGCGGGGCGACGTTCTACCGTTGACACGGGTGCGCATTCCCCTTAGTTTTCGGGGAGTTTGGTGGTTCAACCCCTCACCCGCACCGGAGCCCCCCATCATGGCCAAGGCCGTTAAGAAGCCGCTCACCAAGACGGCGATCGTGTCCGATCTGGCCGAGAAGACCGAGTTGAAGAAGGCGGACATCGTCAAGGTGTTCGACACCCTCGTCGAGATGGTCCACGAGCAGCTCGGGCCGAAGGGCCCCGGCAAGATGGTGCTGCCCGGCCTCGCCCGCCTGTACGTGACGAAGGTGAAGGGCGTGAAGGGCGGCGAGAAGAAGATCAACCCGCTCAACGGCAAGGAGTACGAGACCAAGCCGCGGCCGGCCCACAACAAGGTGAACATCAAGCCGATCAAGGCCGTGAAGGAAGCCCTCAAGTAAGCGGCCCCGCGGCGCGACCGGACGTGCCCGCCCGGCCTCCCGGGTGGGCTTTTTCGTCCGCGGCGTCACTCCGCCCCCGCGCCCCCGTGCCCCTTCCGGGCCTCCACCTCCCGCAGCGTCTCCTCGGCCCGCGGCACGTCCTCCTCCTTCACGTACAGCTCGATGTGGCCCGACAGGGCCGACCCGAAGCCGGCTTCGAGGCTCTGGCCCAGCACCCGGCTGTCGATGCCGGCCTCCGCCAGCGCCTGCCGGTAGACCTCGATCCGGACCAGGTCGCCGGCGGCCACCCTCACCACCTCGTCGTGGGACTCGGACATCGCTGCCTCCGTAGGATGACGCGGGCGGCCGGTTGACGGCGGCCCCCGGCCACGCGACAATCGGGCCGTGGTTTCTATTCTATTCGCCCCGCCGGAGTCCCACGCGATGCGCCCCCTCTCCGCCCTCCTCGCCGCCTTCGCCCTCGTCGGCGCGGCGGCGGCCGCCCCGCCGCCGGTCGCCGTGCTGATCGTCGACGGCCAGAACAACCACAACTGGAAGGCCACCACCCCCGTCCTCAAGCGGCAGCTCGAAGCGACCGGCCGGTTCACGGTGGACGTGGCGACCGCCCCGGCCAAGCCCGGCAAGGGGGAGAAGGCCGACGGGTACAAGGAGGCGATGGCGAAGTTCCGGCCCGACCTGTCGAAGGTGGCCGTCGTGGTCAGCAACTACAACGGCGACCCGTGGGGCGACGCCTTCAACGCCGACTTCGAGGCGTTCGTCAAGAACGGCGGCGGGCTCGTGTCGTACCACGCGGCCGACAACGCCTTCCCGGCGTGGCCGGCGTACAACGCCATGATCGGCCTCGGCGGGTGGGGCGGGCGGACCGAGAAGAGCGGCCCGTACATCCGCTTCCACGACGGCAAGGTGGTGAAGGACGAGACCGCCGGCCGCGGCGGCAGCCACGGGGCCCGGCACGAGTTCGTGGTCGAGACGGTGAACGCCGACCACCCGATCACGAAGGGCCTGCCGGCGAAGTGGAAGCACACCGAGGACGAACTGTACGACCGCCTCCGCGGCCCGGCCCAGAACCTCACGCTGCTCTCGGTCGCCTACTCGGACAAGGCCAAGAACGGGACCGGTGAGAAGGAGCCGATGCTCTTCACGATCGACTACGGCAAGGGGCGGGTGTTCCACACGACGCTCGGGCACGACGTGAAGTCGGTCAACTGCGTCGGGTTCGCCACCACCTTCGCCCGCGGCGTCGAGTGGGCGGCGACCGGGGCCGTGACGCTGCCGGTGCCGGCGGACTTCCCCACGGAAGCGAAGTCGGTCCCGACGGCGGAAAAGTAGGCGAGGCCGAGCCCGCCCGTTGCTTCGGGCGGGCTTTCGGCGGTCATCTGTTCACGCCACCGGCGTCGTGTAAAATGCCCCCACGTCCGACGCGGGCGGCCGCCTCCCCCCGGCCGGCCGGCGGACCCGGAGGCCCGCCCGGCGGGACGCGATGGACGCGAACCAGGCTCCCGAGGAGCGCACGCCGGCGGTCGTCCCCCCGCCGGCCGACCCCGTCGCGCTGGAAGAGGCGATCGCCGAGCGGGTGATCGCCCGGCTGCTCGCCGCCCGCCCGTCGGCCCCGCTGCAGCTCGCCGGCGGCGAGTTGATCGACGGGGCAGGCCCGGTCCCGCCCGCCGACGGCGTCGCGGCCCCCCCACGCGGGGCCGTGCTGCGGCCGCCGGAGATGATCGAGGCTGCCGCCCGCCGCGGCTGGGTACTGCTCCAGGTGTGGGGCGAACTCCGGCACCTGCCGCGGATGTACTTCGACCCCCGCTACCGCCTCAGCCGCACGGCCCAGTTCGCCGTCCCGCTGGCCCTCGCACTGCTCGCCCTGAATTACCTGTTCTTCAACCACCTCTTCACGCTCGCCGTCGTCGCCCCGGTCCTGGAGTGCGTGGCGAACGTGGTGGTCGGCGTGCTGCTCTACAAGGTGCTGGTGCGGGAGCTGGCCCGCTACGCGGAAGTCCTCGACTACCTCCAGAAGTACGGCTTCCGCTGACCGGCGACGCGAAGGGCGACCCATGATCCGGCTCGGGGTGAACATCGACCACGTGGCGACGCTGCGGCAGGCCCGGCGGGCGAAGGAGCCGGACCCGGTGGCGGCGGCCGTGCTCGCCACCCTCGGCGGGGCCGACGGCATCACCGTGCACCTGCGCGAGGACCGCCGGCACATCCAGGACCGCGACCTGTACCTGCTCCGCGAGACGGTCACGACGCGGCTCAACCTCGAACTCGCGGCGGCCGACGAAATCCTCGCCATCGCCCTCAAGGTGAAGCCGGACGAGGCGACGCTCGTGCCCGAGAAGCGGGCCGAACTGACGACCGAGGGCGGGCTCGACGTGGTGGCGAACGAGGCGGCCGTGCGGCCCGCCGTGGAGCGGTTGAAGGCCGCCGGCGTCCACGTCTCGCTGTTCATCGACCCCGACTTCCGGCAGCTCGACCTGTCGCGGAAGCTCGGGGCGGACGCCATCGAGTTCCAGACCGCGAGCTACTCCGAGGCCGTCGGCGGGGCGGCGGCGGCGGCCCAACTCGACGTCCTGACGAAGGCCACGGCCCACGCCCGGACGCTCGGCCTGCACGTCCACATGGGGCACGGGCTGAACTACCAGAACGTGAAGCCGGTGGTCCGCCTCGGCGGCGTCGAGGAGCTGAACATCGGCCACAGTATCGTGAGCCGGGCGGTTCTGGTCGGGATGGAGCGGGCCGTCCGCGAGATGAAGCTGGTGATGCAGGAACACTTCCCGAACCCGAAGAAGCCGGCGTGAACCCGAAGCGCGAGAGTGACACCGGCCGGCGGCGGTCCTTGACCCACGTCGGCGGCCCCGTCGAGACGGCCGGCGTCCCGGCCGCCGCGGCCCGCCTGGCCCACGCCCTCGACGTGGCCCCGGCCACCGACGACGACGACGAGCCGGCCCGGTCGCACGTCCACGGCTTCCACACCTACCCGGCCCGGCTGCACCCCGTCACGGCCGCCCGCCTCGTGCTGGCCTTTTCGCCGCCCGGCGGCCGCGTCCTCGACCCGTTCTGCGGGTCGGGCACCGTTCTCGTGGAAGCCCTCGCCGGCGGCCGGCGGCCGGCGGGCACCGACCTCAACCCGCTCGCCGTGCGGCTGGCCCGGTGCAAGACGCGGCCGCGGGGGCCGGACGAGTTGGCCCGCCTCGCGGCCCAGGCCCGGGAGTGCGCCGAGTACGCCACGACGCGGCGGAAGACGAAGGCCGGGGCCACCCGCCGCTTCCCCGACGCGGACGTGGCCCTCTTCGACCCGCACATCCTGCTCGAACTCGACTCCCTCCGCAGCTCGGTCGAGCAGGTGCGGGACGACTCGTCCCGGCTCGACCTGTCGCTCGTGCTGTCGGCCATCCTGGTGAAGTTGTCGCGGCGGCGGGGCGACACCTCGCAGGCGGTCGCCCCCCGCCGGCTCGCCCCCGGGTTCGCGTCCAAGCTGTACGTCCAGAAGGCGGACGACCTGGCCGCCCGGCTCGCGGCGTTCGCCAAGCTCCTGCCGTCGCCCCCGCCACTGCCGCCGCTCGTCGCCCAGGACGACGCCACCGAGTTGCGGTCGCTCCCGCCGCTGCCGATCGACGCCATCGTCACGTCGCCGCCGTACGCGGCGACTTACGACTACGTCGCCCACCACGACCTGCGCCTTCGGTGGCTCGATCTCGACCCGTCGCCGCTGGCCAAAGGGGAACTCGGGGCCCGCTCCGCTTACGGCCGGCTGACACCCGTCGAAGCCCGCGAGGCGTGGTCGTGGGAGCTGGCCCGCTTCCTCCGCGCCGCCGGCCGCGTCCTGAAGCCCGGCGGCCCGCTGGTCATGGTGATGGCCGACTCGGCGGTCGAGAACGTGGCCCTGCGGGCCGACGAGGTCGTGGCGGACGTGGCCCGGGCGTGCGGGTTCGTGCCGGTGGCCCGGGCGTCGCAGCCCCGCCCGCACTTCCACGCCCCGACGGCCGCGGCGTTCCGCGCCCGGCCGCGGTTCGAGCACGCGATTTTGCTGGAAAGTGAAGCGATGGGTAGCCGTCGCCCGTAGGGTGTGTCGAGCCGCTCCGGCGCGGACGCACCACAAGCCACGAACGCCCCACGGGTCACTTTCGCTTTCTGAACTGGGGTGGTGTGACGCGGGTTGGTGGTGCGTCCGCGCCCGAAGCGGCTTGACGCACCCTACGGGTGACGGCCG
>JANPKP010000710.1:0-5713 GCA_031426095.1 Gemmataceae bacterium | reverse complement strand
CCGCCACGGGAGCGGCCCCTTGCTGTACAGCCGGGCCGGCGGCGCGAGCTTCAGCTTCTCGAAGTCGGACTCCGTCCAGTACTTCTTCTGCGTGTTCCGGGCCGGCTTCTTCCGCAGCATCTCCTTCTTCTTCTTGAGCATTTGCGGGTCTTTGCTCGTCTCCGGGATGAGGTCGTACTGGGCTTTCCAGCGGACGATCTTCACGTCGTCCTCGTGCGGGAAGGCGAAGACGTGCCCCTCGGTGTCGTACTGCGGCCGGCCCGCCCGCCCGAAGATTTGGTGGGCGCTGCTCGGGTCGATCACCTTCTCCTTGCCGAACGGCCCCTTGACCAGGCTCGACAGCACCACCGAGCGGGCCGGGAGGTTGATGCCCGCCGCCAGCGTCTCCGTACAGAGCGCGACGGATAGAAGCTTCTTTTCGAACAACTCCTCCACCACCCGCCGATATTTCGGCAGCAGTCCCGCGTGGTGGACGCCGACCCCGCGGCGGAGCATCTGCTTGAGCTTCGGGCCGACGCCCTGCGGCCATTCGAGGGCGTCGATTTCCTTGTTCAAAGCCGTCTTCTGCGCCGCGTTCATCAGGTCGAGCCCCTTCAACTGCTCGGCGATGCTCCAGCACTCGTCGCGGTTGAAGCAGAAGACCAGGGCCGGCGTCTTGCGGGTGGCGTCGTCCCCCTTCGCCATGTCCACCAGAAGTTCGTTCAGGTACTTGTCGGCGGCCCAGTGGTACGTCAGCGGAATCTTCCGTTCGCGGCCCTCGACCAGTTCGAGCTTCCGCCCGTGGCAGCGGTCGAGCCAGTGGAGGAACTCCATCGAGTTGCCCACCGTCGCCGACAGGAGCAAGAGCCGGACGTGCTTCGGGAGCATGGCGAGCGACAGTTCCCAGACGATGCCGCGTTCGGGGTCGGCGAAGCTGTGGAACTCGTCCATGACCACGGCCGCCGTGTGTTCGAACCCGAACCCGTCGGGGTTCAGGAGCCGGTTGAGGAGGATTTCGGCCACCACCACAAGCACCCGGGCGTGCGGGTTCACGCGGCGGTTGCCGGTAACGAGCCCCACTTCATCCGCCCGAAAGCCCCAGCGGACGGCGGCCGCCTGCATCTCGGCGAACTTCTGCTCGGTGAGGGCGATCAGCGGCGTGGTGTAGTAGGCGATGGTGTTCGAGTGCAACGCCTCGAACAGGGCGGCCTCGGCGATCAGCGTCTTGCCCGTGCCGGTGGGGGCGCAGACCATAACCCCGTGGTCGGCCGTAAACCACGCGAGGAGGGCTTCTTCCTGCACCGGGTACGGCGGGTACGGGAGTTGTTCGAGGTAACGGGTGGCGAGGTCGTCGCGGGTCGGCGGGGCCATCGTTCACCCTCGGGGCGCGGCAAGACACATCCCGGCCACTGTAGCAGACCGGAGACGGCCGGCGAGCGAGGACGGCAATGGAGATGTGGGCGGGCATGAAATCGGGAATTCTCCCACTTTACCGGTTAACGTGGGAGCGGGTTCCCGAAGTGAAGACGGGCAAGGTGGTAGTGGCCGACACAGCACCGAAAAAGCGGGAAAAAGCGGGAGCGATCTTGTGCAACATTCCGGGCCGTGCCCCGCTCGGGGGTCAGTCCAGTACGGTCTCGATCTCTTTCGGCTTGAACTCGACCCCCACGATTGCGGACACCGGCACGTCCCGCCCGTTGAGGTTGAAAAGTCCGTGCCGGAGTTGGACCCGCCACGTCAACACGGCGTCGGTCGCCTTGATGAGGTCGAGGATGCGGCCGTCGTGGAAGGTGACGACGACCGTCTCACGCGTCTGACCGGGCCCGAGTGGCTCTTTGTCGTGTTCCTGCCCCTCTACGTACTGCGCGGTGATTGCCCCACCCGCCTTCCGTGGCCAGGGCAAAGCCCCGTAAAAGGTCTTACTCGGGACCACGAGGCCGGTCCCGGGGAGCTTCTCGTCCCGCTTGTACGCCCGGTTGAACGCGGGGTCGGCGGGGTAGAAGGAAACGTCCGACGACAGGTTCGTGAGTCGGAGTTTCAGGAGGTACGAAGGCTCCCGCTCGACGATCTTGTTGAGGTCCTTGCCCTCGTTGATCTGCTGGTAGATCGTCAGTTTCTTCCGCTGGACCGCGAGCGGCTCGACCAGAAGGTCGCCTACGCGGAGTTTGCCGTTGAGCGAGACCTTGAGTTCCGCCGGCAGCGGCCCGTCGAGCGGGAAACCGAGGCTGCCGACCTTCGTGCGGGTGGCCGATGGAAACTCGCCGATCGTGTCGGGGATGTTCGAGAGCGGGTGGCCGGGGTCGATCTTCGGCGTGTGCGGGAAGAGGCCGTACACCGCCAGCCCGGTCATCGCCAGGGCGTACACCAGGAGGCCGACGAAGCCGACCTTGAGCCACCGTCCGCCGCGGGACGTCGGCGGGGTTGGGGCGGGTGCCTTCCGGGGCTCGAAGGCCGGTTTCCGGACCGGCGGCGGGGGGGTGGGGATCGTAACTCCGTCCTGCGTGAGATCGTCCGCTTCGGCCAACTCTAGCGGCGGCGGGGTGGTCGCGGCGTCCGACGCGGTCCAGGCGTTCTCTTGGACGGTGGGGTCGGCGACGGGTTCGAAGTCTGAGGCGTCCTCGAAGCCGCCGAACGGGTTCGCGGGGGCTGGCGGCGGCTCGGGGGCTGGCGTCCGCTGTGTGTCCCCTCCCGGGCGGCGGGACACGACGGTCGCGTCCGTATCCGAAACGACGTGGTGGACCGGCGGCGGGCCGAACTCGGCGGGCTTCGGCAGTTCGAACCGGTTTCCCATGCCCGACGTGAATACCTCGTCCTCCGACTCCTCCGGGTCACCCAGGATGCTCTCGCGGGCCTCCCGAGGGGCGGAACTGAATTCCGGCACCTGGAACTCTGGCGCGGCGTCCGACTCGCGGCCGGGGTCCGGGGCAAGTGCCGGCGACGGCAGCACCGTCGGAGCCGACTCCGACTCGGGCGGGTACACGCTCACGAACGACGGGACCGGTACGGTGGGGATAGGCGGTGCGGGGGTCGGTCCCGAGGGCGGGCTCGCCGCGGCTGCGGCGGGGTCACTCGCCGCCGGGGCCTTCGCCACCTGCTTACAGTGGGGGCAGCGGACGGACCGGCCGGCGAGGTCGCGGCCGACGCCCATGCGGCGGCCGCAGAAAGGACAGGGGAACGTGAGTGTTGGCATGGTTGACCGAAAGGTCCGTGGGCGGCTCTGTGCCGGTCCGGGTCACCAGTGTGCCCAGATCAGACCACCACACGATGGCACCATGTTAGCGGACCCGCCGGCGGTGCAATAGTTGACGTGGGCAAATCTGCCCGGAGGGCCGGCCTGCAAGGCATTACCGACGGAACACCGACCTGGATGTCGCCGCCCGCGGCTAGCGGGCCGCGGGCGGAAGGTCGATTGCTCCGAAGCGATTCCCCGTTCAGGAGGTCGCCTTCTTGCCACTGGGAGTGGCATCGCCGGGCACCTGGCCCGTCACCCACTTGAGCCCACCGAGGAGGTGTTGCTGGAAGCGGGGGTCCTTCCACACTTCCTTGCGGTGCCCGAGGGAGGTGTAGAACGCTTTCCCCTTGCCGACCTCGTGCACCCAGGCAACGGCGTAGTCGCCGTCCGGCCGCTTGCCCTTCTTCACGTCGATCGAGCCGTTGTCCACGCTCAGGAGGACGTGGAGCTTGTCCCTGCTGTAGGGGGCCGGCTTGAACTGATAAATTTCGTCGGTGATCTCGTCGCCGTCCTTGAAACCGGCCGCCGCAGGGTGCTTCGGGTCTTCCACCTTCAGCTTGATCTTCTGGTGCCACGGGTGACCGTCGAAGTACGCCCCGACCAGCTCGCCGTAAACCGTGTTGTAAAGGGTGTCGGTGGCGCAGTGGGTGCCCGCGAACGCCCCGCCGGCCTTCACCCACTCGATCAGTTCCGGCAGTTCTTCCTTGCTGACAGGGTTGCCGGTGGTGAAGAAGAGGACCACGTCGAAATTCTTGAGCGTCTCCTTGTTCACCCGCCCGCAGTGTTCCTTATCGACGACCACCCCCGTCTTGCTGCGGAAGTCGGCCCCGTACTTCTCCAGGAGTGTCGTCTCGACCTCCGGTCCGTCCTTCTTCGGCTTGTACTTCACCTTCTGGTCCGGGTCGCGGGTGAGCCGGTAGCAGGTGACCTCGAAGCCGTTCTTCGGCCCGATGTCCTTGAGAATTTCCTCTGCCAGGCCGACCGAGTCGTGGACGAACCCGCCGCTGTCGGTGACCAGGAGCAAGCGCTTGGGCTTGTCCGCGGCGTGGGCCGGGGAGGCGGCGAGGAACGCGGCCACGGCGACCGCGGCGGCGACGAGCCGACGAACTCGAAGCATGGGAGGGTACTCCGGCAACTGGAAGGGGGAGATGAGGCGGGTGGCAGGCGGACACGGCCGATTCTAAGCCGCATCGCGGGGCGGGTCTACACCTCGCCTCCGAATCACGTCCGCTTCACGACCATGATGGTGCGATCGTCCTCAACCGGGGAGCCGCCGATGAAGGCCGCCCAGTGCGTGAGCAGGCCCGCGAGGAGTTCGGCCGCGGTCCCGGCCGGGGCGATCGGAGCGGAGTCGATGTTCTCGGTGCCGAACATCTCGCCGGCCGGGTTGGTCGCCTCGATCAGCCCGTCGGTGAATAGGACGACGTGGTCTCCGGGCAGGAACGGCACCCGCTGTTCGGGGTAGCGCTCGTCGGCCTTAATGCCGAGCGGCAACCGTTGGGCCTTATTAAGGGGCACCATCACCCCGTCGGCCGCCCTTCGTAGCCGCGGCGGGGTGTGCCCGGCGCTGGCGTAGGCGATCTCCCCGTGTAGTGGGTCGATCACGGCGTAAAAGGCGGTCACGAAGCTGCCGGTCGGCCGGGTATAGAGGCGGGTCAGGTGCGAGTTGAGGTGCGTGAGGAGTTCGCCCGGCCGCAGGGGGTGGTCCGGGCGGGTGTGAACGATGCTGTGGGCCACCGCGATCAGCACCGCGGCCGACGCCCCGTGCCCGCTGGCGTCGGCGATCAGCACCCCGAGTGACCCGTTCGGCAGCGGGAAGAAGTCGTAGTAGTCGCCCCCGGCCCGGGTCGCCGTCTGGTAGTTCACGGCCACGTCGAGACCCGACACCCTGGGCATTTTGGACGGCAGGAGCGACTTCTGCACGTCCGTGATCGCCTGCAACTCGAACTCGACCGCCTGGTACGCCTCCCGCAACGCTTCCGACAGGACGAGCGTCTGGGTGGCTCGGCCGAACAGGTTGCTGAGGAGCACGAGGTCGGGGATGCGCTCGCGGGGGAATCCGCCGACTTCCTCGCGGGTGAGGATCACCATGTTCGGGGCCGACCCGCCGTCGAAGTGTGGGATGGCGAGAAGTGACCGTTGGCCATCGAGATAAGCCGCGGCCGGGTCGTCGGGCGAGAGTTCGAGGTCGTCCACGAGTTGGGGCTGGTCGCTGTAAACGAGGTCGGCGAGCATCCCGCCGGAGTGAACGGGCAGGTCCGGGGCGTCGCTCCACGGGTTGACGGGGTTCTTCCACCCGCTGAACCGCGTCACCCTGTAGAGCGGGCGTTCGAGCCCCCGGCGGGAGAGCGAGAGGTGGCGGGCGACGGGGAAGAGTTGGCCCATTCGACGGGCGAAGACCTGGTACATCTCCTGGGGGTCCGACGACCGGCTCAGTTCCTTCATCATGTCGACGGTCGCGGCCAGCCGCGACCGCCAGTGGCGGTGGCCGGTGTCGAAGAA
>JANPKP010000709.1:0-9655 GCA_031426095.1 Gemmataceae bacterium | reverse complement strand
CCGGCGGCATTCACGGCCACGCGGCCGGACCGATCCGGGGCACGCCCGCCCCGCCCACCCCACTTCTTCCCCCGACCGCCGCGTGCCGACACCCGCGGGCGCTCCGCCTTCCCCCGTCCGTGAGGGTTCCGCCCGTGCACCTGCCCGAGATCGACCTGCCGAAGGTGGCGAACGTGGCCGGGTCGGCCATGGCGCTCATCATCGCCACCGCCATCTTCCTGTCGTGGGTGTCCGCCCGGTACGTCCCGGTCTTCGAGCGGCTCCGGTCGCTGACCGGCGAACTCCGCGGGACCAAGGACCAGACGCGCCGCCGCGACGGCGTGCGGGAGCAGATCAACGACTACCGCCGGCGGCTGCGGCTGATGAACCGGGCGACGGGCCTGCTCTGCTGGGTGCTGGTCCTCGCCGTCCTGACCCTCATCATCGCCAGCACCACCGTCGCCTTCCCGCCCAAAGAGGAGTTGACGGGCGGCCAGGGGGCGGCGGTCAAGGCGCTGGCCGCGGCCGGGGCGGCGACCATGCTGGCGGCGTTCGTCCTCGACGTGATCGCCGTCGGACTCATGATGTGGGAGAACCGCATCGACCGGCAGTCGATCGAGTCCGAGGTCGGGGACATCGACGAGGTGGACGGCGGCCACTGACCCGGGGCGGGGTCGGGGGGCGGCCCGGCCCCGACCGGGTTGGCACCCCGCTTGCTTGGCTTACGGGGCGTCCCGTTCGCCCGTTCCCCCGCACCCCCGGAGAGCGTCATGAGCAAGAAGCACCACGGCGGGCCGGCCCCCGTTCCCCCCGGCAACCGCTCCGGCGGCGACCCGGCCGGCGAGGGCAACACCGGCCCCGTCCCGGACGCCGGCACCGACACCGGGGCGCCGTTCCAGGACCAGGACCCGAAGCGGCGGCTCGGCAACTACGGCGGGGCCGGCGAGCACCCCCGCCAGCAGCCCGGGCCGCTCAACGACGGCGACCACCACAGCAAATAAGGGAGTGCGGTCGTGGCCAACCCGGCCGCCGAGCACGGCGACAAGGAGCACGACCGCAAGGCGAAGGGGAAGGAAGAGAACCCCTCTCAGCAGGGCGGGTCCGGCGGCCGCGGCGGACATCGCCGGCGGACCGGCGGCAACCCCGACGCCTCGAACTGACGGCCGCCGGTGGCAGCCACGCACGCGGGCCGGGTCTGGCGACCCGGCCCGTTCCCTTTCCGGCCCGCGGCCCCGTTCGCCGCCGTGTCGGTCCGCGAAGTGCTTTCAGTCCCCACGCCGCCCGCGGCCGAAACGCGGGCGGTCCCGTCTCCGGGCACCGCCGCCCGCCCGTCCGCTCCCCCGGTCAACGCCCGACCCGCCCGCCCGCCCGTGCCCGACCGGTTTCGCCCCCCTCACGCTTCCCTGAAAGGGTTCCCGCCATGCGCTTCATCCCGACCGCCGTCCACGGCCCGATCGACTACGTCGTCGGCCTCCTGCTCGTCTTCGCCCCGTGGGCCGGCGGGTTCGCCGCCGGCGGGGCCGAGACCTGGGTGCCGGTCGCCCTCGGCGTCCTCACCATCGGGGCGAGCCTGCTCACCGACTACGAGTGGGGCGTCGTCCGCCTCATCCCCGTGCCCACGCACCTGACGTTCGACCTCGGGTCGGGCATGCTGCTCGCCGCGTCCCCGTGGCTGTTCGGGTTCGCCGACCGCGTGTGGGGGCCGCACCTGCTCGTCGGCCTGTTCGAGATCGCTGCCGCCCTCTGCACCCAGACCGTCGCCGGCCGCGCCCGCGGGCCGGCCGCCCTCGGGGCCCCGGGCCGGGCGTACTGACGGTGCGGGTTCGCCCGCGAGTGGCCGGCCAGTCCGTCACGGACCCGCGGCCCGCCGCCCGGCGGCGTTCTCGCCGGCGGGGCGGCCGGAGAGCGAACTCGGGGCGTTCGGGTGGGCCCCCGGGTCGATCCCGATGCCGAGGCGGTCCACCAGTTCGCCGCCGAGCCACGCCGTCACCCCGCCGGCGAGGAAGCCGCCGACGGCCAGGAGCAGGGCCAGGGTCGGCGGGTCGCCGGGGTTGTCCTTCCGCAAGTACCAGCTCGCCCCGAACAGCCCGAGCACCCCGAAGACGTTCCCGAGGCCGTGCCACAGCCCGATGGCCTTGGCCCGGGTGCCGCCCGGGATGGCGAACCAGTCGACCCACCCGGGCACGGCCGCGGCCAGCCCGCCGACGAGGCCGGCGACGATCATCCAGTACGAGATGTCGGCCCACCGGGGGTTACGGCCGCCGAAGTAGAACACGCCGTCGAACACGACGGCCGTGACCAGCAGGCCGAGCGGGAAGACGATCAGCATCTGGTGAAGCGGGTGGCCGAGGACCTTGGAGCGGCTTTCCATCGGAGCCTCCGGTCGGTAGGGGAATGGGTCGCCCGGCGGCCGGCAACGGGCCGGCCGCGGGCGGGTGACACGCTCTGAACGCGGCACCCGGCGGTGCCACTTCGATGAAACGGGGGACGGCCCTGTCCGAAGGGAAGGCTCGCGGCGGGCGAGTCGGGGACCGGCCGGGACGTGGGTCGTGGGGCCGCCCGGGCCGTCGTGACCCGTGGCGTCGTGGGGGCTGGGAGGCAAACCGGGTGCCGGCCCGGGGCGGAGGCGTCGCGGGGGTCACGCAGCCGGATCGGAGACGCGGCCGCCCGGGGGTCGTTCCGCCGGGCACGCGGCCGCCCGGGGTTGCAACCCGGCCTTCCCGACGCCGGGCGGCGGACCGCGAATTCAGGGCCGTAGCCCCGCGGCCCGGTTGTTGCCACTATCGGGGGTAGCGGGCGGACGGGCCGCCGCACGACGGCGGGCCGAAACTCACCAGCAGGGGGGCGACCGATGGGCGCGATGTCGCGGCCGGCCGGGCGGGAAGTCAGCGGGTGGCTCGCCGCGGCCGGCGGGGTGCTCGCGGTGTACGGGTTGCGGCGGGGGTCGTGGCCGGGGGCGGTCGCCCTGGCCGCGGGCGGGGCGCTCGTCGCCGCCGCCCTCGCCGGCCGGGGCGGGAGTGCGGGGCGGCTGTCCGGGCGGGCGCGGGCGATCTACGCGGCCGTCGGGGCGGGGGTGAACGCCGGCACCCACGACCACGTGGCCCAGGCCGCCAAGGCGGCCCGCGCCCCGGCCGGCGAAACCATCGACGACATGGTCACGGAGGCGTCGGACGACTCCTTCCCGGCCAGCGACCCGCCGGCGTACTGAAAGCCTCCGTCGGCAACTCGCGGGCGGCGGGCGGCAAACCGGGACCGGGGGGCGCGACGTGCGAACGGGCATGTTCAAGGTGGCGGCCGCGACGGCCCTCTACTTCCTCGCCCACAGCCTGCTCGCCGGCAGCGGGGCGAAGGCCCTGGCGGCCGACCTCCTCGGCCGGCGGGCGGCCGACGCCCTTTACCGCCCCTTCTACCTGGTCCAGGGGGTGGCCCTGCTGGCGCTACTCGTGGCGTACGTCCGCCGGCAGCCGGGCCGCGACCTGTACCGGGCCGAGGGGTTTTGGTGGTGGGCACTGCGGGCCGGTCAGGCGGGCGGCCTGGGCCTGCTCGGGTGGGCCGCCCTCTGCGTCGGTTTGAGCCACCTGACCGGGTGGCCGGGCTTCGCGGCGTGGTGGGGCGGGGCCGACGTGCCGCCGATGCCCGACGGCCAGGAGCCGTCGCCGGCCGCGGACGGGGCGATGCGGACGGACGGCCCGCTCGGGTGGACCCGCCACCCGCTCAACTGGTCGCTCCTCGTCCCGTTCTGGCTCCAGCCGCGGATGACGACCCGGCTCCTGGCGTTCAACCTGGTCATGACGGCCTACGTCGTCCTCGGGTCGCTCCACGCCGAGGCCCACATGCTGCGGTACTACGGGGAGGCCTACCGGGCGTACCAGGAACGGGTGCCGTTTTTCGCCCCCGCCCCGTAGCGGCCGGCGGGGCCGAGTGAGCGACGAACCCGGAAGAGCCGTCACGCCCCACCGGCCTGTGGCGGCGGGTTCGGCCCGCCGGCCTCCGCGAGCAGGGGGAGGCGGACGGTGAACTCGGACCCCAGGCCCGCACTCGCGACGACGACGGTGCCGCCGTGCAGCTCGACCAGCCGCTTCACCAGCGCCAACCCGATCCCCAGGCCCCCCGCCGTGCCGCCCGCGTCGCCCGCCCCCTCGACCTGGGTGAACAGCTCGAACACGCGGTCCCGCATGTCCGCGGGGATGCCGATGCCGGTGTCGCGGACCCGCAGGACCGCCTCCCCCCGCTCGGCCGCCAGCGTGAGGGCGATCCGGCCGCCCTCCGGGGTGTACCGGGCGGCGTTGCCCAGGAGGTTGGCGACCACCTGCGTCAGCCGGGTGCCGTCGCCGTCCACCCGCACCGGCCCGGGGGGCAGATCGACCCGGAGGGCGTGCCGGCGGCCCTCGACGGCCGGGCGGCAGATCTCGACGGCCCGGGCGGCGACCTCGACCAGGTCGGTCGGCCCCGTGCGGAGGGCCACCTTGCCGCTCCGCACCCGGGCCACGTCGAGCAGGTCTTCCACCAGCCGGGCCATGTGCCCGGTCTGCCGCGCGACCACCCCGGCCGCCCACTCCCGGCGGTCGGCCGCGGCCGGACTGCCGAGCACCCCGGCCACCCCGTGGAGGGCGGCCAGCGGGCCCCGCAGCTCGTGGGCCAGGACGGCCAGGAACCGGTCCTTGCGGCGGTCCGCCGCCTCCAACTCGCCGGCCTGCCGCCGCAGCTCGCCCTCCAACCGCCGCAGCTCGGTCACGTCGCGGATGGAGGCGGCCACGAGCGTGCCGGTGTCGGTCGCCAGCGGGCTGAGGGCCACGTCCACGGGGAACTCGGACCCGTCCCGGCGGAGCCCGACCAGCCGCATCCCCTCACCCATGCGGCGGACCCCGGGGGCGGCGAAGAAGGCGCGGTAGTGGCCGGTGTGGGCGGCGCGGAACCGCTCGGGGACGAGGACCTCGACCGCCCGGCCGAGCAGTTCGTCGCGCCCGTAGCCGAACAGGCCCTCGAGGCGGGCGTTCACGTAGACGAGGGCTCCGGCGGCGTCCGCCAGGGCGACGGCGTCGGGGGCGGCCTCCAGGAACCCGCGGAACAGGTGCTCGCCCCGGCGGGCCCAGAGGAGCGCCTTGGCGCTGGCCACCACCCTCTCGGGGGACAGGGCCGGCGGGGCCGCGTCGTCGGGCACCGCGGCCGGCGGCCCGCCCTGCGCGGCGGCGACGTGGAGGACGGGCGTGGAGGCCGTCCCGGGGCAGTCCCGGAGGCGGCTGCGGACCTCGGCCCCGGTCAGGTCCGGGAGGCAGTCGTCCAGGACGACCAGGGCCGGGACCTCGTCCGCCAGCCGCAGGGCGTCGCGGCCGGTGCGGGCCTCCCGGACGCTGAAGCCGGCCTCCCGGAAGGCCCGGTTGAGGGCACCGCGGACGGCGTCGTCGGGGACGACGTTCGGCACCGTGACGCGAGTCGGGTCGGCCGTCGCGATCCCCTTACCATGGCCACACCGCGGCCGCCGCGTACTCCTGCGGGCGAACAACCCCCCTCTCCGGCGGCGACGGCCGCGACGAAGGGCGAGGAAGTCGAGGGCGTCCGCCCCCGTCAGGTGCAATGCCTTTCATGTTACCATGATGTGATGGTGGGGACGAGGCCGCCGACGCGCCGGCCCTACCGGCGGTCCGGTTCAACCCCGTCCTCAAGGGCTTCTACGACCGCCCGGTGGCGGCCGGAAAGCCGAAGATGGCGGCCGTCGGGGCGTGCGTGCGGAAGCTGGTGATGATCGGCTTCGGGGTGCTCAAGAACCGCCAGCCGTTCGACCCCGCGTTCGCGTCACGAATCGCCACTTGACAACACGCTACCTGGTTCGAGATGGCGCGAGAGGCGTAGCGACAGACCGGCCAACGCTCGCACGGGATTCGCAGCCGTGCTGACGGGGAGCACGGACATGTCGCAGACGTACAGGCCGGCAGTGCCGTGGACCTTCAGGTCCTCGTCCACGACCGACCGAGTGTTGAACGCCGCGCCGCGGTTCGCCTTCCACGGCATTCGCAGGGTGCCGCAGGCGTGGTGGACGGTGCCCCACCCGAACGGCTTCTGGTCGTTGCCGAGTTCGCCGTACCGCGCCGTCTGGAGCTCCACGTCGTTGAACTCGGCGAAGATGCGGTCCCGCGTGTCGTTCAGCAATGTCAAGAACTCGCCGGCGTTCTTCTGCCAGCCGGCCACCGCTGGGAACCGCGAGTGGAGGAGGTCGTCGAGCCAGGCGAACCGCTTGAAACTGATGAACGGCGTGTAACCGTCGTTGGCATGCGAATGGATGCCGTTCTGGTCGTCCAGGCAGTTGGCGAAGCTGAACTTGATGTCCACCCGCGTCCGGGCCGGGTCATGGGCCACGAGGCCGGCCGACGGGTCGTTGTTCCGCAGGTGCCAGTACTCGTGGTTGACGTTCATCTCGATGTTGAACGGGTATTGGACGTGGCCGGCGGCGTCGAGTTTACCCTTGGAATAGAAGACGATCTTTGCGTGGTCGTCGGGCGAGATGTCGATGCGAGGGTTGCCCACGGACTTGACGTACGCTTGGGACTCGCTCGATACGGGATGGTCCGTCAGGCCAAAGCCCACCAAGCTCTTGATGTCGGCGGGAAGCGTGTGGTACACAGAGGACCGGTTGATCAGCTTCGGGCTTTCCGTCGAGCCGGCCGCGATGACCACCTTCGGCGAGTAGAAGCTCCGCTGCTCCCCCGTCACCGTGTTGGTCGTCTTCACCTCGTACCAGTCGTGCGGCACGCTGTTGACGGCCTCGACGAAACTGTTCAACCGGATGAACAGCCCGGAGCCGTTGAGGTCGTGTCCGGGGGTCAGCCCGGTCTGGTTGATGAGCAGTTCGGCTGTATTGAAGACGCCCGTGGGCTCCACGAAGAACTTGTTCGCCGGCGTGCCGTCTGCGAGAAGGTACGGCTGGTGCAGCGCCCGGGGCGTCTCGTAAACGTCGAAATCTGCCGCGAGCGGGCTGTTGCGGAAGTGGGTGACGAGTTCGTGGGCCTTGCGGCCCAGCGTCCGTGACGCGTTCATCCGGTCGCCGGCGAGTTTCAGGTACTGGCCCTTCAAGTCGGCCTGGACCGCGGCAGGGAAGAAGTCCAGTTCCCAGTCCTGCGGCTGCGGGATCAGGCCGGACCAGAAGACGGACCGGCCGCCGAACACGAGTTGCGGCTTGCCGCCGATGTACCTCTGCGGCGTTTCCGCCTGCAAGAAGTTGTCCGCGCCGAAGTGGTTCGCCACCTTATCGTTCGGGGTGCGGCTGATGTTGTAGACGTGCGTAGGGTAGACGAACGAGCCGGCGTCCACGACGAGGATGCGTTTGCCCGGCTCGCGGTCGGCCAAGTCGTCCGCCACGATGCCGCCGCCGATGCCCGAGCCGATCACGATGTAATCGAAGTCCGGGTTCGGGCCGTCGTAATCCCGGATCAGCCGGGTGTGCGCTTCACTCTTATGGGACACCAGGTTTACATAGTTGTTTTGAAAGGGCATGTGTGTTCCAGTTGGTGCTCGTTATGTCAGCTGAGGATACCGGTCGCCGAACTTGTTATTAGCCCGCGCCGCCGCGGTCACGCGACTCGCGCCGACGCGATTTATCACGGTCCGATTTCGAGGCGAGTGTACCCGCCAGCCGATTCCCCCGCAAGGGTTTGCGATTAAATTTCCGACGCTCTGGCGACCGCCCAACCTCGCGCCGGCGCGGCCTATCCCACTCACTCGAACCTCGCGCCGGGTCGGCGTCGAGCGGGCTTCGCACCCCGCGGCCGCCCTTGTTCAGAACGTGGCAGTCGATCATCGTGGTCGTCACGTCGGCGTGCCCGAGCAGCACCCGCAGCGTGCGGATGGCGTACCCGTCCTCGATCGGGTGGGTGGCGAAGCGGTGCCGGAACGAGTGGCCTGTCGCCCGATTCACCAGGCCGCTCCTGCGGACGGCCGCCGTGACCGCCCGCCCCGCCGCCGTCTCGCGGGCGTGCGGAAGCGCGTGACGATCGCCTACGGGGGTTCCGCAACCGCCCCCCGTTCGACCCCGCCTGGGCGTCACGAATCGCCACGCGACAACACGCCACCTGGTTCGGCCGGCTTGCCCCTGAGCTGGATACCCCGGCTGGCGAGGAGCGATTGCAACCGCTCCCACTGGTACGTCCGGATCGGGACGCGACGCCGGCCTCCGCCCCGCACGACGATCGCGACCGTGTGCGAGGCCAGGGGGAACGACAAGCCGAGTCGTTCGCTCGCCCGACCCGCCGGTAGGACAAGAACCTCGTCTCGCTCGAGTTCGAGAGAGCGGACCTGCCCCCACTCCACGACCCGCTCGCCGACCAGGTACCCGAACCGGACGGAGCTACCGAACTCGACCCACCGCGGCATTCGGGCCGTCGCCCAACTCACCCCCGCCACCCCCAGCCCGCAGAGCAGCGACCCTCCCACGAGCCCGACCAGACGCCCGTTCAGAGCCGCGAACTCCTCGGCCAAGAACCAGCCGACGGCACACACGAGGGAGAGCCCGATGACAAGGGCGAAGCACCCCCACGCGACCGCACGGCGGAAGGCACCTCGGCAGTCCACTCGCACGACTTCTTCGGGCAACCGAAAGCCCTCCGCGGCCGAACGACCCCGCTCGGCGGCGGCGGGGCGACGGTTGTCATCGGGTCCGCGAAAACGAATCACGCCCCGCCGGCTGCCGCGGGGCCCGGTCAGGCGGGCTTTTGCGCGCTCACGCGGACCGCCCCGTGGTCGTCGCAGTGGTCGCCGTGCGGGTGGTGCAGGTGGCCATCGACCAGGTAGTCGGTGTGGTCACCGTGGGGCATCGGCTCGTGCCCGCAACCCGCCCCGTGGACGTGCCCCGGCTCGTGCCCGCCGCAGTCGTGCTGCGGGGTGCAGGCGTCGGGGTTGACGGCGTCGACCGCCAGCGAGTGCTCGTCGACGTGGTCGCCGTGCGAGTGATGCAGGTGCCCGTCGTGCAGGTAGTCGGTGTGGCCGTCGTGCTCGACGGCCGTATGACCGCAACCGGGGCCGTGAACGTGATCGTGACCGACATGTTCCCGGCACGCGGGCGGAGTGGCCTCGTCGGACATCCTCGAACCTCCATTTGGCGGGTCGACCAGGGGGTCAGCGACCCGCGGACAAACGACTCAGCCGACCCGTCGCCGGGAGAATCACCAGCGGAACCCCGAGCGGGCTTGATGGCAAGTTATAGCCATGTTACCAGGTGGCCAATGCCGTAACGCCACCCCGCCAACTCTTCGCGGTCGAACGGCGAAGCGACGCCCCGACGAGCCGGCCGGCAGCCTCACCTCCCGTCGCCGAACGGCGGAGCAAGGTCACACGGCGGGCGGGGTGAGCCGCGGGTTCCGCCGGGGGCGAGCGGACGGGGCGGGCGACGAGAACCGAACCCCGCCGTCCGGCGGGCGCGGACGGCGGGCCGGCTACCTCTCCTTCGGGGCGGGCCCCTTTGGGCTGGGGTCCGGCTGGTGGTGCTTGTCGAGCAGGTTCGCGGCGTGCTTCGTCAGGTCCGGGCGGCGCTTCGAGTAGTCGGTCTTCTCGGCGGTGTCGTTCGACATGTCGTACAGTCGGATCTCGCCGGTAGTCGTGGGAGAGCGGATCGCCTTCCACTTCCCGAACCGGACCGCCTGGGCCGTCGGGCCGTCGTAGCTCTCCCAGTACAGCGGGCTCTTCCGCT
>JANPKP010000708.1:0-7029 GCA_031426095.1 Gemmataceae bacterium | reverse complement strand
CCTCGGCTACCGATTCCGGGCCGTGCCGGAGGCGACGTGCGTCCACATCGGGAACGCCTCCACGGGCGGCGGCGTGTCGCCGTTCAGTTGGTACATGATCGCCCGCAACTCGTGGCTCTTCCTCCGCAAACACGCCCGCGTCTGGAAGGCCCCCGGCACGGGCCTGCGTCTGCTCGCCGGCCAACTCGCGCAGGCCGGGTTGCTGAACAAGACGGGCCATCGCCCGGCCGCGAAGGCGCTCCTCGCCGGGGCCGCCGCCGGGCTGGCCGGCCGCGTCGGTGCCCCCGGCAAGCTCCGTCCGCCGGGCACGTGGGCGGACGTTCTCCTCCTGCGACCCTGGGGCCTCTCCAAGCTTCTTCGACGCTCCGCCGCGTTCCTACCCGCGGAGGCCGACGCATGAGCGACCCCCGCGTCAGCGTCGTCATCGCCTCGTACAACTGCGGGGCGTACCTCCCGGCCGCAGTGGCGTCGCTGCTCGCCCAGACGTGGCCGCCGGCCGAAGTCATCGTGGTGGACGACGGCAGCACCGACGACACCCCGGCCGTGGCCGCCCGCCTCGGCGACACGCTGACGTACATCCGGCAGGCGAACGCCGGCGTGTCGGCCGCCCGCAACCGCGGCCTCGACGCGGCGACCGGCGAGTTCATCGCGGTCCTCGACGCCGACGACCTGTGCGCCCCGGACCGCTTGGAGAAGCAGGTCAACGCTCTCCTCGCCGCCCCGGACGCGGCGGCGTGCGTGTCGGGTCACTGGCGCTACACAGACGCCGAACCGTCCACCGGCGGGGCCGACGGCAACCCGAAGGGGGCGGCCGCCGACGTGGCCGCCTTCTGGGCCGACTTGCTGCTCACCTTCCCGCCGACGGTCGTGTTCCGCCGCGAGGTCGCCCACGGGTTGCGTTACCCCGTCGGCGTGACGACGGGCGAAGACATGCTCTTCCTCGGCACGCTCCGGTCGCGCGGCCGCTTCGTGGTGGTGCCCGACCGCCTGTACGGCTACCGCACCCGCCCCGGCTCGGCGACGAGCAGGCACACGGAGGCCGACTCGTTCCGCCAGCGGTTCGAGTGGGCGAAGACGTACCGCGAGGCATTCTGGCCCGAAGGCTCCGACGAAGCGCTGGAAGAACGCTTCTGGCGGCTGTTCGCCGGCCGCGTGGGCGACGCCTACTGGGGCCGCCGGCGGGAGCAGTTCCTCCACCTGCGGGCGTTCCTCCGGGCGAACTGGCCGCCGCGATTGGCGTTGCCGGCAGAATCGGGTTGGAAGTGGTACCCCGGGTGGGCGTGGCGGGCGAAGGGGTGGGCCGACCGCGTCCGAAGCGGGGGGCGGGCGTGAGGGTCTGCCTCCTCAACTGGTACGCCAACCGGGCCGGCGGGGCGGACGCCTACACGGAGGCCCTCGCCCTCGGGCTCGCCGGCCGTGGGCACCGCGTGACGGTGGTCTGCTACGACGCTTCGGGGCCGGTCGAGGCCGCGTGCCGGGTGGTCCGGGTGCCGAAGCCCGATTTCGGCCGCTGGCCGTCCGCGTGGCGTGTCGCGCCGCTACTCTTGAAAGCGTATTGGGGGTGGCACCTGAGGCGACTTCGCGGGCCGACGCCGGACGCCGTGGTGTGCAGCCCGGCGGTGTGCATGAAGGGCGTGGCGCGTCGTTTCCCGAAGGCCGTACGCGTTTATCTCCCGCACGCCCGCATCGCGCCGCTGGAGGTCGCCGGCACGCTCGCCGGCAATCCGTCGCGGTTGCTCCGCGGGCTCGGCTACCGGGTCCACGCACGGGCCGAACGGGCGGCGCTCCTACGTTCTGCGACGACCGTGCGGTTCACCCAGGGCGGCGTGGACGCGCTGCGTGCGTTCTACCACCTGCCCCCGCGGGTGCGCTTCGACGTGATCCCGCCGGCCGTGGACGTGCCGCCGGCCGTGGGCCGCCGGGACGCGACGTCGCCTGTACGATTGCTGGCCGTCGGCCGCCTCGTGGAGTCGAAGAACCTGCGCTTCCTCCTCGACACGCTCGCCGGGATGCGTGACCTCGCCTGGCGGCTCGACGTTGTCGGCGACGGCCCGGAGCGCGAGCCGTTGGAAACCGCGACGGCGAAGCTCGGCCTCGGCGACCGCGTGACGTTCCACGGCCACCGGGCCGACACCGGCCGCTTCTACCCGGCGGCCGACCTGTTCGCCTTCCCGTCGCGGCTCGAAAGCCTCGGCCTCGTCAGCCTCGAAGCGATGGCCCACGCGGTGCCCGTTCTTGCGGTACGGGCCGACGGTGAACGCTACCAGAACGTTCATCACGAGGTCATCCGCGACGGCACCGACGGGCTGCTCGCGGCCGACGAGCGGGACTTCGCGGCGAAGTTGCGGGCGTGCCTGACCGACCCCGGGCCGCTCGCCGCCCTCGGGGCCGCCGCCCGCGAAACGGCCGTCCGCCGCCACGGGTGGGACGCCGCCCTCGACCGTTGGGAAGCGCTGTTGACCGAACTCGTGGCCGAACCCCGGGAGGTCCAGTGACCGAAGCCTCTCCTTCACGCCGGCCGATCGCGGCGCTGTTGTTCGTGCTGGCCGTCGTCGCAATCGGCCTCGCCGCCCGGCTGCCGAAGTTCGCCACCCGCACGCTCTGGTTTGACGAGGTGTACCAGGACTACGTTGGCCGCGCCCCGGACCTGGGCGAGCTGGGCCGCCGTGTGGCGCGGGAGGAACGCAACCCGCCGGCCGGCTACCTGCTCACCCGCGCCGGCCTGCTCGTGAGTAACGACGAGGCGGGGGCCCGGCTGCCGTCGCTCCTCCTGGGGCTGGCGTGCATCCCGCTCGGTTGGGCGGCCGGGCGGGGGTGGGGCGGGCGGGCGGCCGCGGCCTGGCTGGCGGCGTTCGCGGCGTTCGCCCCCGCCTACGTCTTTTACTCCCGGGAGGCCCGCCTCTACGCCCCCGGGCTGGCCGCCGTCTTCGCCTTCGTCGCGGCCGCAGGGTGGTTCCGCCGCCGGCCGTCGGTCCTCCGCGGCGTGGCGTTCGCCGCCGCCGCCGGGGTCGCCGTGAGCTTGCAGTACGCGGGGGCCGTGGTCGTCGCCGTCGGCTTGCTCGCCGTATTCCTCGGCGGGCCGGCAGACCCTTCACAAACGAAGGCGTTTCGCCGCGGGTGGTGGGCGGCCGCCGCGTCCGCGGGAACCCTGGCCGTGGTGTGGGCCGTGACCTTCATGAAGCCGCAACTCTCGCAGCGCGGCGGGGGCGACCGCGACCGGGAGTTCGCCGCCTACTTCTGGTCGCCGGCGTCCCCCGCGTCGGCCGCCGAGTTCGCCACCGGGGCGCTCCCCGACTTCCTGCAATACACCTTCCTCGGCGGCCCCACCGGGCCGCGGTGGACGGCTCTCGCGTTGTTGGCCTTGGCCCCCGCCATTTTCGCGGCGGCACGGGCACGAACCGACCGCCGACACCGTGCGGCCACCGCCTTCGCGGCCGGCACGCTCCTCGCCTTCGTCGCCCTCGCGGGGGCCGGCCTCCACCCCCTCGGCGGCACCCGCCACTGCCTGCCGCTCACACCCGGGCTTCTCCTGCTCCTGGCCCTGGGGCTGGAGCGACTCGGCCGCGTCTCCCGCCCACTCGCGCTCGCCTGGGGCGGGCTGAGTCTCGCTCTCATGACCTACGGGACCGTTCACACGATGCGCGGCAAGCACGACCACGCGCTCCGCCCGCTCGCCGCCGAAGCCGCCGCGAGGATGAAGCCGGCCGACCGCGTGATTTGCCCCGGGAACGGCTCGGTGACGGTGTTCCGCCATTACGAAAGTCTTTTCCCGTGGGCCGGCCGAATCACCTACTGCGGCGAGGGGCCGGGCGACGCCCCGGGGCCGGCGTTCGAGCCGACGTTCGCCGACGCCCTGGCCGCGAGCGGCCGCGTGTGGGTGGTCGAGGTCGATCCGCCGGAAGCGGCCTTCCGCGAAACGGCCGAGCGGACGGCCCGCGTCGCCGAGGTGATCGACCTGCCGAAGGTCCGCGTCGCACTGTGGGTGCCTCGCACGCCGACCGCGGAAGGGGGGCCGAAGTGACCCCGAACGTCTGGATTGTGCCGGTCAACTTCAACGGTCTGGACGACACGCGGAAGTGCCTCCATTCTCTCGCCGCGCTCACGACGCGGGCGTCCGTGGTGGTGGTCGATAACGCTTCGGGCGTGGACCCCGTGCCCGCCTTGAAGGCCGAGTTCCCGTGGCCGCACTACGTCCGCACGGCGGTCAACGGCGGGTGGGCGGGCGGGAACAACGTTGGCATCCGCTACGCCCTCGAACGCGGGGCCGACTTCGTGGTGCTGCTCAACAACGACACGACCGTCGCCCCCGGCCTCGTCTCCCGCCTCGTCGCGGCGGCGGCCGCCCACCCGGGTTTCGGCGTGATCGGCCCCGTGATCCGCTATATGGACGAGCCGGCCGAGGTGATGACCGACGGCGTCGTGTTCAACCGCCCCGGTTACCCCGGCTTCTTCCAGCGCATGCCCGTTCCCGAGCGTGCCGCCGACCCGCCGGCCGTTGACGTGGCGGACATCGTTAACGGCTGCTGTCTGATGGTGCGGGCGGAGGTGTTCCGCCGGATCGGGCTCATCGACGATCGCTTTTTCCTGATCCACGAGGAGGCCGACTTCTGCCTGCGGGCGAAGGAGGCCGGGTTCCGCTGCGGGGTGCTGGCGGAAGGGCTGGTGTGGCACAAGGGGTCGAGCGCGTTCAAGCGGTCGGGCAAGCGCTGGCAGCGGTATTACGACGCCCGGAACCTCGGCCTCCTGCTGTCGAAGCACGCCGCCCACGCCCCGCCCGGCCGCGGCGGGTGGCGGGGGTACGTGCATTACCTGCGGTACGCCTACCACCGCTATTGCCACGAGCGCGAGGACGGCCACGCCGACGCGGCCGACGCCGTCCTCGAAGGGCTGGCGGACGTGGCGACGCGCCGCTTCGGGCCGTACCGTTCACGCACGCGGTTGGCGGTGCCGGCCCTGCGGGCGCTGTTCGAGGCCGCCCGCCGGCTCAAGCCCGGCAAGCCGCAAGCGGCCGCCCCGACGGACGCCCGCCGCGACCTGTGGGCCGACCGGGGGACGGCATGACGCCGCTGCGAATCCTGTTCGTGAAGGAGAGCCAGAGCTGGCCGCGGTCGAGCGGGCACGATGTCCACGGCTACAACATGATGAAGGCCCTTGCCGCCCGCGGGCACGCCGTGTCGCTCGCCGCCGTGGTGTCGCCCTCGCCGGAAGCGCTCGACGGGTTACCGCTGAAAGCCGTCCACACGCTCGACGCGATGACGACGGCTCGGCAGCCGCTCCCGCTCTCGGCCCTTCAGCGACGGTTCGCGGACTACTTCGGCGTGCGCGACGGGTTGGGGCACGCACTCGCAAACGTGCTCGACCGCGAGCCGGCGGACGTGATCGTCGTCGTCGCCCGCCACCTCCTGCCGCTGTTCGCGGCCGTCCCCGGGCCGGTGCGGGTGTGGTACCCGGCCGACGACCCGGCCTGGCACCACCTCACACGGTTCAAGCCACGGGACCGGAAAACCTGGGGCGAACTCAAACAAGCCGCCGTGAACGCGCTGTACGAACGGGCGTACCGCTCGCTCTACGACCGGGCGTGGGTCGTCTCCCCCGGCGACCGGGCGGCGGTCCGCCTGTTCGCCGGCTGCGGCCAAGTGGACTTGATCCCGAACGGGGTTGACGCCGATCATTACGCCCCGGGGCCGGCCTCCGACCTACCGGCGAGCGCCGTGTTCTGGGGCCGGCTCGACTTCGGGCCGAACCTGGACGCCCTAGAATGGTTCCTCGCGGCCGTCTGGCCGGCCGTGCGGACGGCGACCCCGGCCGCCCGCCTGAGCGTGTTCGGGTTCAACCCGACGCCCCGAGTACGTAGACTGGCGGAAACGCCCGGCGTCGAGTTGCACCCCGACCTGCCGGACATCCGGGCCGAGGTCCGCCGGCGGGGAGTGGTTGTGCTGCCGTTCGTGAGCGGCGGCGGCATCAAGAACAAGTTGCTCGAGGCGGCGTCAATGGGCCTCCCGGTGGTGTGTACCCCCTGGGCCTTGTCGGGCACGAAGGGGCGGCCGGCGGTGGCCGTGGCCCGCACGCCGGCCGAGTGGGCGGCGGCCCTGGCCCGCCTGTGGGCTGACGCCGGCGGGCGGGCGAGGTTGGGAGCAGCCGCCCGCCGATGGGTGGTCGGGAATCACACCTGGGAGGCGGCCGCGGCGACCGCCGAGGCGGGCGTGGTGCGGTCGCTGGCACAGACGGGGGACTTATGAGCGCGGGGGGCGGGACGTGAAGCAGTTCGCCTTCATGGTGCTGGTGACCGCCTTCGGCATGGCCGGGTCGTTCGTCTTCGCCCCCGTGTACGGATTCGCCGTGTACTACATGTACTCGGTCGTCCGCCCGGAGGTCATGTGGGAGTGGTCGCTGCCGCCGGACGGGGGGTGGTCGTTCAAGGTCGCGGCCGCAACCCTGGTCGCCGTCGCGGTCTGGCGGCTCGGCCTCTTCTCGCCCCTCCAGGTGGGCCAGACGCCGTGGTATGGGAACCCGAAGTTCACCCGCACCCACGCCCTCTTCCTCGGCTTCGCGTTCTGGATCAGCCTGACCTACCCGACCGCCTTCCGGCCGGACGTGGCCCTGCCGTACTTCCAGGAGTACCTGAAGATTTTCGTGATGTTCGCGGCCGCCACGTTCGCCCTCCGGACGGTCGGCGACCTCTGGATCATCTACTACGTGGTGGCCGGGAGCGTGGTGTTCGTCGCCTACGAGGTGAACTTCGAGTACTTCGTGAACCACTACCTCGTCCTCAACTCGCGGGCGCTCGGCGGGCTGGACAACAACGGGGCGGCCCTCATGCTGGGGATGGCCGTGCCGATGTGCTTCTTCGTCTGGGAGGGGTTGGCCGCCCCGGTCCGGTCGGCCTTCTGGGAGTCGGTCCGCGTCCCCCTCCGGTGGGGCTTCCTGGGGGCCGTCCCGGTCCTCATCCACGCCGTCCTGCTGTCATTCTCCCGCGGGGCGAAGCCGCCGACGTGGACCGGCGTGTTCCAGTGGCACATCAGCGCCTTG
>JANPKP010000707.1:0-1547 GCA_031426095.1 Gemmataceae bacterium | reverse complement strand
TGCGAGTTCGGCAAGGCTCGGTTCCGCCCGTCCGAGGATTGGGTCGAGCGGGAAATCCTGATCGCCCTCGCCGGCCTGGCGGCCGAGGCCCGGCACACCGGCACCTACGGCTGGGCCGAGGCCGACCGCGACCTGCGGTCCGTTCGCCGGCTGGCGTTGCAGCGGACGAGCGAGCGGGCCGTCGAGCGGTTCGAGCGGCGGATGCTCTCGAAGGTGGAACACCTGCTCGCCGACGACGGCCACTGGCGGGCCGTCGAACTCATCGCGGCCGAACTGCTCAAGCACGGCGTCATCAGCGGGCGGGCCGCCCGCCACCTGTTCGACCGGGGGTGCCAAGCGTGTTGACCGTGTACATCGACGCCGACGCCTGCCCCGTCAAGGACGAGGTCTACAAGGTCGCCGGCCGCTACGGCATGAGGGTGGCCGTGGTGGCGAACAGCACGATGCGGGTGCCGGCGAACCCGCTGGTGGAGTTGGTCGTCCGAGTCGGGTTCGGGGCGGCCGACGACTACATCGCCGAGGTGTGCGGGCCGGGCGACGTCGTCATCACCGCCGACATCCCGCTGGCGGCGCGGGCGATTGCGAAGTGGTCCCGCGTCCTCGACCCGCGGGGCCGCGAGCTGACGGACGGCGACATCGGGGTGGCCCTGGCCGTCCGCGACCTGAAGGACGAGATGCGGCAGGGTGGGGCCATCACCGGCGGGCCGCCGCCGATGGGGCCGAAGGACCGCTCCCGCTTCCTGGCGACGCTCGACAATCTCATCGTGGCGGTGCGGAAGCAGTTCCCGCCGGCCGGGTGAAACGGCGACCGGCGGCTGATCGCTCCCGGATTCTCCCGCGTTTAAACGACGCGATCTGGCGGATGTGCTGATCCCCAAAGCCGTTCCGGGTTACCGCTCCCACCCCCCCTGGGAGAGTGGGAGCGTTCGTCAATTCTGCCACGAGTGTCCGCCCCGAGCTTGACCCCGGCTTAGTACCCGCCCCCCTGGCGGTCGCGGCGGACGATCACCTTGCGGCCGCGGATGCGGGTGCCTTGCAGCGACTCGATCACGTACTCGGCCGCCTCCTCGGGCACCTCCACCAGCGAGAAGCGCTCGGCGATGTCGATGGAGCCGATGTCCTGGCCGGGGACGCCGGCCTGGTGGGCGATGGCCCCCACGAGGTCGCGCGGACTGATCCCGGCGTCGCGGCCGCAGCCGATGAACAGTCGGGCCATCGCCGGGCCCGGCCGCCGGCCGCCGGACAGCGGCGGCCCCGCCCCCGGGCCGCGCTCGCCGCTGAACGGCGGCGGGAAGCGGCTCGGGCGGGCCGGGCCGCCGCGGTCGCCGCCGCGGTCGCCCCCCCGGTCGAACGGCCGCGGCGGGCCGCCGAACGAGGGGCGGAACGCCTCGCGCGGGGGGGGCGGGGTGGGGATTTCCTCCTCCTCGTCGTCCGGGCCGCCCGACTTGTGCGCCAGCTTGACTGCCGCCAGGGCAATCTCCATCACGTCGAACTCGTTCCCGAGGGCCTGGACGATCACCCGGTAGTGGTCGAGGTCGCCCTCGACG
>JANPKP010000706.1:0-2891 GCA_031426095.1 Gemmataceae bacterium | reverse complement strand
GGAAGCCGCCGATGCAGGCGGTCGGGGCGTGCATGCGGAAGCTGGTCATGATCGGCTTCGGGGTGCTCAAGAACCGCCAGCCGTTCGACCCGGCGTGGTCCTCAAAAATCACCCGTTGACAACATGCCATCTGGTTCGGCGGTCAGGGCCTGCGTGGGCTGAGGACTGCATCGGCTACCGGCAGCTGATTGATCGTCTTGGCTGCCCGGAACACGATCAACCAATCCCCCTTCGGAAAGAACCAGTATCGATGGCCCCGCGACGAGGTGTACAACCAATGCGCGCCGAACGACAATCCACGGGAATCGGGGCCGGGCAGGTCGTAGTCCGCCTTGACGCCTTTCCGCAAGGAATCCAGTTCCGCTTGAGCCACCGGGTTGAAGACGAACACTTCCACCCGTTGCTCGCCATCGGCGTAGGTGGCGTGGCGGCCAGGCCGGTCGAAGCCGAACTCCTTGAGACTAGCGCTGGCGTCCTGAGAAGCCAGCTTGAACCCCGCCGGTTCCGCAGGGAAGTGAAAGTCCGCCACTACTGCCGGCGGCTGCCAGCCCGCTGCGAGGTCGGCCGCCCGACGCACGTCCTTACCCGGCTCGGCCGCACGCGGACAGCCACAGCACGACACCGCCACCAGGGCAGCGAAGAGTCGTCGGTACGCTGTGCTTCCTGCCACGATTGCCTCCCTCGCCGAACTTGTTATTAGCTCGCGCCGCCGCGGACACGCGACTTGCGCCGGCGCGACCTATCACAGTTGGCCCGCGGGGCGAGTTTACCCGCCAGCCGACGACCCCGCAAGGGGTTGGGGCGAAAACGGTGACGCTCGGGCGGCCGACCAACCTCGCGCCGGCGCAACCTATCACACTAACGCGGACCTCGCGCCGCCCCCTCAGTACGAGCGCCGGAGATCACGAGGCGTGGATGCGGCAAGCCCGGAGCCGCGATTTCGCCCGGAATAGGCCGACGCTCCCGCTCTCCCAGGGGGGGCGGTGCCGGTAGGGCACAACCCCAGCACGGAAAGTCGGTTGTGGCGAAACACGCCGTTTAAAAGCGGTAGAAAGTGGGAGCGCCCGGCTACCCCTTCGCCGGCTTGGCGAGGTCGCGGGCCTGGCGGAGTTGCTCCAACTGGGGGGGGAGCTTCTTCGCCCCCAGGTTCTCGGCGTTGCGGTCGAGGGCCTCGGCCACCGCCTGGCTGACCGACGGGTGGCCGAGGAGGAACCCCTTCACCGCCTGCTGGACGAGGGCCGGCTGGGCCACCCCCTTCGGGAGGAGGCCCTTGCCGCTGCCCCGCAGCGCCTCCTCGAAGGCCCGGTTCGACTCGGTCGCCTTGTCCCGGTAGGCCAGTACGATCGCCTGCCCGAGGCGGCCGGCCAGGTGGGCCTTGGCGAGCAGTTGCGGGGTGTTCATGTGCCGCTCGGCCTCCAGCTCCTTGAACCGGGCGTCGGCGTCGTCGAGCCGCCGCTCGCGGACGTACAGGAGGCCGAGTTCGAGGCCGGCCAGGATCACGTCCTGCGGGGGCGTCTGCCGGCTGTTCACGAGGGCCACCAGTTCCCGCTCGCGGGCGGTGGTGAACTTCTGCGGCGGCCGCACGTCCGGGAGCCCGCCGCCGGCGGCCGGGGCCGGGGCGTCCGGCGGGTGGAGGAGGCCGTACCCGACCGCCCCCCCGGCCGTGCCCGCGGCGCAGAGCAGTGCCAGGGCGGCCCACCGGCCCCAGCGGACTCGCGGGGCCGGCGGCGGGGTCGCGGCCGTCATCACCTGCGTCGCCCCGACGGGCACGGCCGCGTCGCCGCTCGCCCCCCCGGACATGCTCAGCACGATCCCCGGCGTGCCCGCGGAACCACCCCCGACCGTCGGACCGGCCGTGGGGACGGGCCCCGTGGGTAAGGAAAGCGCCTGCGTGTGCCCGACGCCCTCGCGGACCTTCGCCAGCTCGCGGATCACGTCGCGGGCCGTCGCCGGGCGGTCGGCCGGGTTCTTCGCCAGCAGTCGGTGGACCAGCCCGCACAGGTCGGCCGGCAGGTCGGGGCGAAGCTCATTCAGCGGCCGGGGGGCCTCGGTGACGTGCTTGAGGGCCACCTCGACGGCCGTGGTGCCGCGGAACGGCGGGTCGCCGGCGAGCAGGTGGTAGCAGGTGACGCCGAACGAGTAGAGGTCGCTGCGGTGGTCGACGGCGTGCCCCTGGGCCTGTTCCGGCGACAGGTAGAGCGGGGTGCCGAGGGTGACGCCGCTCTGGGTGATGTTCAGGGCCGGGTCGGCCCCGGCGAAGAAGCGGCTGAGGCCGAAGTCCGTCACCTTCACCTCGACCTTGCGGGTGACGAGGACGTTCTCGGGCTTGATGTCGCGGTGGACGATCCCCTGCTCGTGGGCCTTCTGGAGCGCCGTGGCCACCTGCCTCATGACGCTCAGGGCGACGGGCAGGTCGGGCGGGCCGCGGCGGGCGAGGTAGTCGCGGAGGTTGCGGCCGTCGACGAATTCGAGGGCCATGTACCGCAGCCCGTCGTGCTCGCCGACGGCGTACACCTGGACGATGTTCGGGTGGTTGAGCCGGGCCACCGCGTGGGCCTCGGCCTCGAACCGCTTCAGGGCCGTGGGGTTGGCGTTGAGTTCGCTGCGGAGGAGCTTGAGGGCGACCTCCCGGCGGAGCGACATCTGGCGGGCGAGGTAGACCTGCCCCATGCCGCCCGAGCCGATCTTGCGCAACACCTGGAAGTCGCCGAGCGTCCGCCCGGTGAGGTCGGCGGCCGGCTTCGGCGGTTCGGCGGTGGCGTCCGCGTCGGCCATCGGGCGGGCTCGGGGAAGGGGCGGGCACGGGGGCGGGCGGGGCCGCCCGTATCATACGGGACGGGTCCGCAACGGGAAATGAGAGTCCCGTTTAGCGCGGCGACCGGCGGTCGCCC
>JANPKP010000705.1:0-11791 GCA_031426095.1 Gemmataceae bacterium | reverse complement strand
CCAGGGATGGCCATCCCTGGGCTTTGTAACGCCCCCATTTTTACGCACCGGGCCGCCGCGTCGTGACGCGGCGCGTGACCTTCGCCACCTGCCCCGCGAGGGGTCGCACGAACCGGAAGCGCAGGACCCACAGGAGGCTGTCGCTCACGCCACGCACCCAGCGGTTGCGGAACACCGGGCCTTCCGAGACGCGGTCCACGACGGCGAAGAAGACCGGCGTGAGAAAGATGCCGAACACGGTGACGCCGGCCATGCCGCCGAGGACGGCGACGCCCAGGGCCTGCCGCATCTCGCCGCCGGCCCCCTTTGCGATGGCCAGCGGGACGACGCCGAGCATGAACGCCACGCTCGTCATCAGGATCGGCCGGAAGCGGAGCTTGCACGCCCCCAGGATGGCCGTCCGCAGGTCGGCCCCGGCGTCCCGGCTCACCTTGGCGAACTCCACGATCAGGATGGCGTTCTTGCACGCCAGCCCGACGAGGACCACGAACCCGATCTGGGTGAAGATGTTCACGTCCTGCTTGCCGACGCCGGCCTTCGACACCCACCCGGCGGCCGTCCCCACGGGCACCCGGTCCACCCACCCGCCGGCCCCCGCGGCCCACGCCCCGGGCTTGAGCCAGCCGGGGACGCTGGGGTTCGCCACCCACTCGGCCACGGTTGCGGCGGCCGAGCCCGGGTCTGTCAGCCACACGGCCGCAAGCGACGACGCCACGCACACGGGCACCACGAGGATGACGGCCAGCGGGAACGCCCAGCTCTCGTACAGGGCGGCCAGGACGAGGAACACGAACACGACCGAGATTCCGAACACGAACCCGGTCATGTCCCCCTCGAAGCGGTAGCCGCCGGGCAGGTCGATCGTCTTCCGCTTGGCCTGCTGCTCGATGAACGTCAGCTCCGTCCACTCGGTGTCCACCCCCAGTTCGCGGGCCAGCCGCTCCAGCTTGTTCACCGCGTCGCCGGTGCTGGTGCGGGCGGCCACGTTCCCGTTCACGGCGGCGGCCGGGTACATGTTGTACCGCGTGACCACGAGCGGGGCGTTCGTCAGCCGTGCGCTGGAGAGGGCCCCGAGCGGGACCATCTTGCCGGTGTTGCTGCGGACCTTGAGCCGCTTCACGTCCTCCGGCTCGTCCCGGGCCTTCGACTCGGCCTGCACGTCCACCTGCCACGTCCGCCCGAGGAGGTTGAAGTCGTTCACGTACTGCGAGCCCATCGTGGCCCGGAGGGTGGCGTTCACGTCCCCCACGTCCACCCCGCGGGCCAGGCCGGCGGCGCGGTCCACGTCGAGGTAAACTTGCGGGGAATTCGTCTTGTAGACCGTGGACATGGCGACGACTTCGGGCTGGCGGTTGGCGTTGTCGATGAAGTTGTCGGCGACGGCCTGCAGGCCGTCGGGGCCGAGCCGGCTGAGGCGGTCCTCGACCATGACGCGGAAGCCGCCGGCCCGCCCGAGCCCGGAGACGGCGGGGGCCCCGAACACCAGCACGTTCGCCTCCGGCACCTCCTTGGCGAACCGCGCCCGCAGGCGGGTCATGACCGCCTCGGCCCCGAGCGGCTCGCCGTTCGGCCCCGGGTTGCGGCGGACGGCGAACGGGTCGAGAATGATGAACATCGACCCGAAGTTCGACCCGTACGCGCTCAGCACGAACGAGTTGCCGGCGACCGCGTTGACGTGCCTCACCCCCGGCGTGTCGAGGGCGAGGCGGGCGATGTGGTCCATCGCCGCCCGGGTGCGGTCGGCCGAGGCGGCGTCCGGGAGTTGCACGCTCGCGATAAGGTACCCCTTGTCCTGCTGGGGGATGAATCCGGTCGGCAGGGTGGCGTACAGCTCGAACCCCACGACGAGCAGCCCGGCGTACCCGGCGAGGACGAGGACGGGCACCCGCAGGCCGAACCCGACGAGGCGGACGTACGCCCGGCCGATGCGGTCGAAGGAGGCGTTGAACAGTGACGCCGGGAACCCGAGCACGGCGGCGACCCGGCCCCAGAACTTGCCCCGCGGCTTCGTCCGCTTCCCCTTCAAGAGCAGGGCACAGAGCGCCGGGCTGAGCGTGAGCGAGTTGACCGTCGAGATCACCGTGCTGACGGCGATGGTGAGGGCGAACTGCTTGAAGAACTGGCCGACGACGCCGGAGAGGAAGGCGCACGGGACGAACACGGCGGCGAGGACCACGCCGACGGCCACGACCGGGCCCGAGACGTCGTCCATCGCACGGGCGGTCGCCTCGCGGGGGGCGAATCCCTTCTCGATGTAGTGCTGCGTCGCCTCCACCACCACGATGGCGTCGTCGACCACGATGCCGACCGCGAGGACGAGGCCGAAGAGCGTCAGGTTGTTCAGCGTGAACCCGACGGCGGCCATCGCCGCGAACGTGCCGACGATGGCGACCGGCACCGCCGCGAGCGGGATGAGGGCCGCCCGCCAGCTCTGGAGGAAGACGAGGACGACGAGGGCGACGAGGGCGACGGCCGCGTAGAGCGAGTTCTCGACCTCGCCGATCGACTCGCGGATGAACGGCGTCGTGTCGTACCCGATGACGTAATCGACGCCGGGCGGGAAGGCCGGCCCCAGCTCCTTCATCTTGGCCGCGACCAGGTCGCGGGTTTCGAGGGCGTTGGCGTCCGAAAGGAGGAAGATGGCCAGCCCGATGGTCGGCTCGCGGTCGAAGAAGTTGGCCACGTCCTCGACCCGCGAGCCGGTCACGACGCGGGCCACGTCGCGGACGCGGACGACCTGCCCGCGGGGGCCGACCTTCACAACCGCCGCCCCGAACTCCTCGGGCGACGAGAGCCGGCCGACGACGGTGATCGGCATCTGCCGGACCTGGCCCGCGTCGGCCGGCGGCTGCCCCACCTGCCCGGCGGCCACGGCCCCGTTCTGCTCGCGGAGGGCGGCCACCACGTCGGCCGCCGTCAGCCCGCGGGCGGCCAGCTTGTCCGTGTCGAGCCACACCCGCATGGCGTAGTCCCGCTGGCCGAACACCGTCACGTCGCTGATCCCGGGCAGCCGCGAGAGTTCGTCCTTGATGCGGAGGACGGCGAAGTTGCTCAGGTACAACTGCGAGCGGCGGGCGTCCGGCGGGCCGTCGGCCGGGGAGCGGAGGGCGACCGTCATGAGGATTTCGGGCGACCGCTTGCGGGTCGTCACGCCCGTGGCCCGGACCACGTCGGGCAGGAGCGGGACGGCGAGGTTGACGCGGTTCTGGACCCGCACCTGGGCCATGTTCAGGTCGGTGCCGACGGCGAACGTGACGGTGCAGGTGTAGCTCCCGTCGCTCGTCGACTGGGAGTTCATGTACAGCATGTCCTCGACGCCGTTCACCTGCTGCTCGACCGGGGCGGCGATGGTGTCGGCCACCACCTTGGCGTTCGCCCCGGGGTAGTTGCAGTCGATCTGGATGGTCGGCGGCGTGACCTGCGGGTACTGCGAAATGGGGAGCGTGCCGACGGCCAGCCCGCCGGCCAGGGTGACGGCCAGCGACAGGACGGCGGCGAAGATGGGCCGGCCGATGAAGAACCGTGCGATCATGTCCCGGTGCGGCTCGGGTGGGGGGTGGGCGAGAGGGCGTCAAGGCTTGGCGGGCGGGGCGGCCTTCGGCGGCGGGGCGTCGACGGGGGCCACCTTCGCACCCGGGCGGACCCGCTGGAGGCCGTTCACCACCACGCGGTCGGTCGCCGCCAAGCCGCCCTCGATGACCCGCAGGCGGCCCTCTTGTGTGCCGACCTTGACCGTGCGTTGCGTGACCACGTCCTTGTCGTCCACCACGAACACGAACTTCGCCCCTTGGTCCGACCCCAGCGCCTCCTCGGGGATCATGAGCGCGTCGTGGGCGGCCCCGATCGGCAGGCGGATGCGGATGAACATGCCGGGCGAGAGGAGCTTCGACCCCCGGCGGTTGGCATCCTCGGCGGCCGCCGGTCCGACCACCGCGGACAGCACCCCGGACTGGATCGTCGGGTTCTTCATCTCGGCCCGGACGGTGAGCGTGCCGGTCGTCGGGTCGACAACGTTGGCGGCGAAGTCCACGTCGCCCCGCATCGGGAAGCCTTCCTGATCGGCCACGCCGACGAGGACCGCCAGCCCGCCCTCCCGGGCCGAGCGGATGCGGCCCTCGGCGATCAACCGGCGGATCCGAAGCAACGTGCGCTCGTCGATCTCGAACGTGGCGTAAATCGGGTCGAGGACGACGAGCGTGGTGAGTGGAGGGCTGGCCGTGTTGCCGTTGTTGCTCTGGACGTAGTTCCCGGGGTCGACGGTCCGCCGGTCGAGGCGGCCGGAGTAGCGGGCGGTGATGGTCGTGTAGCCGAGGTTCGTTTCGGCCAGCTCCTGGTTCGCCACGGCGGCGTCGAGGTTGGCCTTCGCCCCGTCGCGGGCGGCCACCGCCCGGTCATACTCCTCCTGGCCGATGGCCCCGCCGGTCCGGCCCGTCTCGGTCCGCCGCAGGGACGCCTCGGCGAACGCGAGGTCTGCCCGGGCCTTCTCGACGGCCGCCTTCGCGCTCGCCTTCTGGGCCGCGTACACCCGGCGGTCGATCTGGAACAGCGGCCGCCCCTCCTCCACGAACTCGCCGTCCTTGAACAGCACGGCGTCGAGGTAACCGGACACGGCGGCCCGGACCTCGACCTTTTTGAACGCCTCGGTGTGTCCGGTGAACTCCTCGTAGTCGGTGACGCTGTGGACTGTCGGACGCTCGACCATCACCTGCGGCGGCTTGGTGGCCACCGGCGGCGGGGTCGGGCGGGCACACCCGGCGGCCCACCCCAGGAAGGCGGCGAGAACGGCCGCGGCCGCGAGCCGAGGGGCACGGATTTGCGGGGAGTGAACGGGAGTCATGAACGGTCGTGGTTCAGGGAGGGTGGCGGGCGGACTTACGGTCATCATAGCCGGCGGCGGGGACGCGAACCCCCATGGTGCATACTTTCGCCACGCCGGCGGCTTACACGATTTTCCGCCGGGCTCGTCACTCCGCCGTTCGCGAGTGTAACCGGGCCGTAACGAGGCACGAACGCGGGATTGCCCGGTCGGCGTCCGGAGGCGAGGATCGGTACGTCTCGCGTATCACGAACGTTCACCCGAGGAACGGCCATGACCACAAATCTCCTTCGTCCGACCCGGCTGGCGGCGGCCGGTCTCCTGCTCGCCGGGGCTGCCGCCGCGGCCCCCGCCCCCCTCGCCCCGGCGGAACCGCTGGCCGAAGTCGAAACGACCGGCGTCACCGCCCTCCACCGCAGCGCCGTCGAAACGTTCATCGGCCGCCCCGGGTTCGGCGGCGGTCGCATGATCGTGATCGAGCCGCTCGACGACATCCTGACCCGCCACAAGTCGGCGGCCGAGGGCGGGGGCCAGGTGGTCGCGGCCCCGGGTGCCGAGTTCGTTCCCCCGGGGCCCACACAACAAGCCGCGGCCAAGGACCGCAAGCCGGCCCACTTCTCGCTCGAAGCGATGGTGGCCGACGGGCCGGCCGCCAGGACGCTAAGGGCGGCCGGGGACGGCAAGGAGCAGTGGAGGCTCCGCGGGCTCCAGCTCATCGGCCTTGTGACGCACGACGAGCCGGTGGCCTACGAGAGCGGAAGGGTGCCTGCGGCGATGGAGAAACCGGCCGCGGCGAAGGAGAAGACCGAGAAAGTGGAGTTGAAGACCCGCAAGCTCGACGCCTTCGAGACGCTGGCCCTCCAGGCGTTCGAGGACGGCAAGGGGCTGACGGCCGAGAAGAGGGGCACGGAGTTGCGGGCGGTCGGCCCGATCTACGCCGGTCAGAAGTGCGTGGGCTGCCACGACCAGAAGGGGCGGCTACTCGGGGCCTTCTCGTACCGGCTCGACCGGGTGGCGGTGACTTTACCGGTCGCGCCGTGAACAGCTTGGAGACGAGCCGACTTGTCGCCCGGGCTTCCAAGTCTGGGGTAAGGTGAGAGCGACCCGGGCTTGGAAGCCCGGGCCACTAAAGATGGCCCCCTCGTTAGCGCGGCTTCAGCCGGTACGCGGCCGTCGCGTTCCCCCCGAACACCTTGTCGAACGCCCCCTTCCCCTTCGCATAGTCGGCCGCGAGCCCGATCACGTTGGCGAACGGTGCGTACTGGTCGCTCACCGGCCAGTTGCTGCCGAAGAGGAGCTTGTCGGCACCGAACCCCGCCCACGCCGCCTCCAACACGGGGCGAAAGAACGCCGCGTCGGTCGGGGCCTTGCGGTCCTTCTTCCCGCTCCCTTCGACCAGCCCCGAAAGCTTGCACCACACGGTCGGCCCGGCGGCCGCCGCCATCGCCTTTGTCCACGCGGCCAGAGGCTCTTTCCCATCGACGGCCACGTTCGCCAAATGGTTCAGAACGACGTGCAGCTTGGGCAGCTTCTCAGCCAGGGCCGGCACGAGAAGGAGCGTGTCGGTTCCGCCGTTCACGTCGAGCGTCAGGCCGGCGTCGCTCAGGGCCTTGAGACTGTCGAGGTGGGCGGGCGTTCGGAGGGCGTCCCGCACCTCATTCCCCGTGATACGGACGCCGCGGAACAGCGGGTCTTTGGCGAACCGGGCGAGGTTCGCGGCGAAGTCGGCGTCCGCCGGGAGCAGACGGCCGACCACGCCGGTGACGAACGGCTCATCCTTCGCCAGTTCCAAAAGCCAGCGGTTGTCGTCCACCCACGGGCTGGCCTCCACGACGACGGTGCCCGTTACGCCGTGCGGCTTCGCCAACTCCTTGTAGTCGGCCGGCAGCACGCGGCGGTAGAGGGCGGCGTTCCCCTTCCCCGGCCACGGCACCCCCTGCGGCCGGGTGGGGTCGTAGAAGTGCGTGTGGGCGTCGATCACCGCCGGCGGCGGGCCGTTCGCGGCGAGTGCCAGTGGGGCGACGGCGGCCGCGATTCCGGCTCCGAGGAATCGGCGGCGGGTGGGTGACGGCATCGGAGTCCCCCGGGGCGGTCAGTTCAACTGGGCCGCAACGAACCACAGGAGCATGAGGGCGGTCACCCCGCCGCACACGAACAGGCCGACGACCGACCGCCACTGCGACCGCTCGCCGCGGGCCAGGGCGACGACCCCCGCCAGCGTGCCGCCGAGGGCCATCACCCCCGCGGCCGCGAACGCCACGAACAGGCCGAAGAAGACGGCGAACAGGCCGCCGAACACGTTCCCCACCGCCTGCCCGGCGTTCGGGTTCGGGTTGGGATCGGGGGCCGCCAGTGCCCCGCCGAACCCGGCCAGGACGACGAACGCGATCCCCGCCGGCACGACGAACGTCAGCGCCGCGAAGGCCAGCGCCGCCGTGCCGAACACCGGGTTCCGCCCCTCGGCCTGGTCCGGGGCCGCGTCGTCGAAGTCGAGGTCGTCCACGTCGTGGCCCCCCGTCAGCCCATCGCCTTCACGACCGCGTCGGTGAACGCCGCCGTGCCGGCCGTGCCGCCGATGTCGCGGGTGCGGACGCTGCCCTCGGTCAGCACCGCCTCGATAGCCGTCCGCACCCTTGCGGCGGCGTCCACCTCGCCGAAGTCCTTGAGCATCTCGACGGCCGGCAGCAGCAGCGGGAGCGGGTTCGGCGCGTCGGGCGGGACGGCCTCGTGGGTCGCCCCGTACACCGCCTCGTACACCTTCACACCGTCCCCGTGGTTCACCGCCGCCGTGCCGCTCACCCCGCCGACGAGCCCGGCCCCGAGGTCGGAGAGCAGGTCGCCGTACAGGTTGCCGGCGGCCATCACCTCGAACTGTTGCGGTTTGCTCACGAGCTGCATGCAGGTGTTATCGACGATCATCTCCTTCGGCGCGATGTCCGGGAAGTCCTTCGCCACGCGGCGGAAGCAGTCGAGGTACAGGCCGTCGGCCAGCTTGAGGATGTTCGCCTTGTGGATGCAGTGGACCGACCTCCGCCCCTGGGCCTTCGCCAGCTCGAAGGCGAAGCGGAAGAAGCGCAGGCACGTCGCCTCCGTCACTACCTTGAAGCTCTGCACGACGCCCGGCACCAGTTCGTGCTCACTGGCCGTGTACAGGTCTTCGGTGATCTCGCGGACGAGGAGGAAGTCCACGCCGGTGAAGCGGCTCGGCAGCCCGCCGAGGTTGTGGACCGGGCGAACCGACGCGAACAGCCCGAGCCGGCGGCGGAACTCGACGTTGTAGTTCGACGGCACCTTCGGCGTATGGGCCGTCGGCACCCCCACCCCCTTCGGCTGGAGGAGCTTCGTCTTGAGGGCGACCCCACACGCCTTGACGGCCTCAAGGGCGTCGGCCGGGATGGCCTCGGTCCCCCGTTCGAGCGCCGCCCGCCCGGCGGCGTGTACCTCGAACGCCACCGGCACCCCGGCCGCGTCGAGGACGCGGCGGACGGCCGCCTCCTGGTCGAGTCCGACCCCGCCGCCCTGGATGAAGACTACCTTGCGCATGCGTCGCCTCCCGTGGGTCGCCGCTATCCTATGCCGGCGGTTGACGCACGCCCGCCGGGTGCGGTAAGGTTTCGGGAGAGGAGGGCGAACCCATGACGATCACGCTGCCGGACGAGATCAAGGCGGACCTGGAAGCCGAAGCCAAAGCCGAGGGCTTCTCCACCGTGGACGAGTACGTTTACATCATGTACGTCCGGGCCAAGCTTAACTACGGCCCACAGGGCGAGAATTACATGGCCGACCATTCGCTGGGGATAGCGGACGACACCGACACACCGGAACGAGTCGCGGCCAATCGTGAACGGCTGCGAGCCCTGATCCGGGAAGGCATCGAAAGCGGGCCGGCTACTCCCATGACGCCGGACGACTGGGCCGACCTGCGGCGGCGGCTCGACGAACGGTTGGCGGCCCGGGGAGTCAAGGCGTGGGCGTCCGCCCCCAAGCCCGCCGCGACATCTTCGACCTCGCCGCGCAGATCGGCGAGCGTCACGGCCCGAGTGGGCCGGCATTCGTGACGCTGGTTCACGAAACGATCGAGCTTTTAGAACGGCTCCCGCGGCTCGGGGCCGAACCGCCCGACGACCAACTCGCCGCGGCCGGCCTCCGCTTCTTCAACGTCAAGAAGTTTCGCAACTACCTGATCGCGTACTTCCCGCTCCTCAACGGCGTCGACGTGGTCCGTGTCATCGACGGCCGCCGCGAACTCGGCGACCTGTTCGACGACTTCTGACGCTCTCCCACCTAACCGCCCAAGTTCCGCACCAACTGCTCCGTGATCGTCGCCGTCGTCCCGCTCCCGCCGAGGTCGCGGGTCAGGCCGACGCCCGCCTCCAGCGTCCTCGCCACCGACGACTCGATCCTCGCGGCCGCGGCCCGCTCGCCGACGTGGTCGAGCATCATGGCCGCGCTGCGGAGGACGGCGATCGGGTTCGCCAGCCCCTTCCCGGCGATGTCCGGGGCGCTGCCGTGGACCGCCTCGAACACGGCACACCTTGCCCCCAGGTTCGCCCCCGGCACCACCCCGAGGCCGCCCACGAGGCCGGCGCACAGGTCGCTGATCACGTCCCCGAACAGGTTCTCCATCACCAGCACGTCGAACCCCGACGGGTCGAGGGCCAGCTCCAGGCAGACGTTGTCGATCGGCTTCTCCTCGAAGCCGATGAACGGGAACTCGTCGGCCACCGTGCGGGCGCATTCGAGGAAGAGGCCGTCCGAGAGCCGCATTACGTCGGCCTTGTGGCAGAACGTGACCAGCCGCCGGCCGCCGTGCCGGGCCAGCTCGAACGCGAACCGCACGATCCGCTCGGCCGCCCCCCGCGTGATGAGCCGGACGCTCTCCACCACCCCGGGGGCCACGACGTGCTCCATCCCGGCGTACAGCCCCTCGGTGTTCTCCCGAACCACGACGAGGTCGACCTTCTCGTATGGGGTCTTCACCCCCGGTAGGGTCTTCACCGGGCGGACACTGGCGTACAGGTCGAGCCCTTGCCGCAGGCGGACGTTGATTGACCGGTAGCCCTTGCCGACGGGCGTGGTACACGGCCCCTTGAGGGCCACCCGGTGGCGGCGGATCAGCTCCAGCGTTTCATCCGGCAGCGGCTCCCCGAACTGCTCGGCGGCGGCCAGCCCGGCCGGGGCCTTCACCCAGTCGATGGCCACCCCGGCGGCGGCCACCACCCGGCAGGCGGCGGCCGTCACCTCGGGGCCGATCCCGTCCCCCTCGATCAGCACGATCTGCATGCGGCCCTCCCCAAATGGCACGGACGCTCTCAGGATGCCGACCGGCCCCGGCAACGGCAAGGGAGTACGGCCGGGGGTGGGGTTGTGCTTGCCGCCCGGATTGTGCCGGGTTACACTCACCATCATTAGTCCCGGCAGGATGCTCGCGGCGTGCGTCAGGACGACGCCCCGTGCCCCCTCGGAAAGGAATCCCGTGCCCCGACCGCACCCCAGCCCCGCGGCCGGCCTCCCCTCTCCCGCCGTCGCCACCGACCGCGAACCCGACTGGCTCGACGCCGTGGCCGACGCCGCCGACCGCGGCCGCGCCGGCCTGCTCGCACTCCAGAAGGCCGACGGCCACTGGGTCGGCGAGCTGGAAGGCGACACGATCCTCGAGTCCGAATTCGTCCTGCTCCTCGCCTTCCTGGGCCGGGCCGACGACCCGCGGGTGCGGGGCTGTGCGAACTACCTCCTCAGGCACCAACTCCCCGACGGCGGGTGGGCCAACTACCCCGGCGGGCCGGCGGAGGTGAGCGTCACGGCGAAGGCGTACTTCGCACTCAAGATCGCCGGGCACGCCGCCGACGAGCCCGCGATGGCGAAGGCCGCCGGGTGCGTCCACCGGCTCGGCGGGGCGGAGGCGACCAACTCGTTCACCCGCTTCTACCTCGCGCTGCTCGGGCAGGTGCCGTACTCGGCCTGCCCGTCGGTGCCGGCCGAGATCGTCCTGTTCCCCCGCTGGTTCCCGTTCAACCTGTACGCCATGTCGGCTTGGAGCCGGACCATCTTCGTCCCGCTCAGCGTGGTCGATGCGTACAAACCGGTGACGAAACTCCCCGAGCGGATGCACGTCCGCGAACTCTTCCTGCGACCGCCCGGAACCCCCCGCTGGCCCGCGACGCCCACGGCGGAGCGAGTGTCGTGGACGAACCTGTTCCTCGGCATCGACTGGTGCCTGAAGGCGGCCGAGCGCTTCCGCCTGACGCCGCTAAGGCGGCTCGCGGTGCGGCGGGCCGTGGCCTGGATGCGCGAGCGGTTCGAAGACAGCGACGGCGTCGGGGCCATCTTCCCGCCGATGGTCTACACGTGCGTCGTGCTGAAGTGCCTCGGCGTCCCGCAGGACGACCCCGAGTTCGTCTGGGCGATGAAGCAGCTCGACGACCTGTGCATCGCCGAGGGCGACGCCGTCCGCCTCCAGCCGTGCGTCTCGCCGGTGTGGGACACCGCGTTGTCACTCATCGGGGCGGCGGACGGCGGGCCGGACGGGGCCTCGCCCGAAACCGAACGGGCCGTCCGCTGGCTGCTCGACCGCGAGGTGCGGCGGGCCGGCGACTGGGCGAAGAACGTCCGCGGCGTCGAGCCGGGCGGCTGGGTGTTCGAGTACCGCAACGGCTTCTACCCCGACACCGACGACACCTCGATGGTGCTGATCGCCCTCGCCCGCACCGGCCGGCACGCGAGCGACGCGGCTCAATCGGCCGTCCGCCGGGCGTTGAACTGGCTCCTCGCCATGCAGAACAGCGACGGCGGGTGGGCGGCGTTCGACCGCGACATCAACAAGGAATGGCTCACGAAGGTGCCGTTCGCCGACCACAACGCGATGCTCGACCCGAGTTGCCCGGACATCACCGCCCGCGTCCTCGAATCGCTCAGCCACTACGGCCACCGCGCCGGCCAACCGCACGTCGACAAGGCCCTCGCGTTCGTGCTCCG
>JANPKP010000704.1:0-6765 GCA_031426095.1 Gemmataceae bacterium | reverse complement strand
GGTCGCGGCGCTAAATGGGGAATGGAACGCACCATCATTCCGCGCGGGCGTGTTCCATCGACGCCGCCAGGCGCTTCGCCCGCGTCACGAGTTCCACGAACTCCCGCCGGTGGCCGTTGCCGTCGTCGCCGAGGGCGGCGGTGGCTCGCTGCAGCACGCCGTCGTAGCTCGCGGTGCCCTTGTACGGCGAGTCCCGCAGGAGCAGCCCGAATTCGGCGACCGCGGCGGCGAAGCGGAAGTCGTCGCCCGCCGGCCGCCCGGCCGCACCTTCCGGCAGCACGGCGGCTACCTCCCGGCTCGTCTCGGCCGTCGGGTGCTTGTACCGCATCTTCACCGTCAGCCACTCGCCCGACGGCTTCTCGCTCGGGACGGTCGGTGTCTGATACTTGAGCGGGTCGACGCCCGGCAGGTCGAGCGGCACCCCGGCCGGCACGATCTCGTAAAGGGCCGTGACGGTGTGCCCGCTGCCCACGTCGCCGGCGTCTTTCGCGTCGTTCTTGAAGTCCTCGTCCTTGAGCAGCCGATTCTCGTACCCGAGCAGGCGGTACGCCCCGACGCGGGCCGGGTTGAACTCCACCTGGAACTTCACGTCCTTCGCCACAGTCACGAGTGCGGCCCCCTGTTCCACGAACACCTTGCGGGCCTCGTCGAGCGTGTCGATGTAGGCGTAATGCCCGTTGCCGTTGTTGGCGAGCTGTTCGAGGGTGCCGTTCTTGAGGTTGCCGGTGCCGAAGCCGAGGACCGTGAGGAAGACGTTCGACCGCCGTTCGCGTTCGATGAGTCGGGTCAGTTCGCCCTCGCTCGTCAGCCCGAGGTTGAAGTCGCCGTCGGTGCAGAGGACGACGCGGTTGACGCCGTCGGGCAGGAAGCACTCGCGGGCCACCGTGTACGCCAGTCGGATGCCCCCCTCGCCGTTCGTTCCGCCGCCGGTGCCGAGGGCGTTGACGGCCGCGAGGATGCGGTCCCGCCGGTCGCCGCGGGTCGGCCGCAGACGCACGCCGGCGTCCCCGGCGTAGGTCACGAGGCTGACCGTGTCGTTCGCCGTGAGCCGGCCCACCAGCAGCGCGAGCGACTGCTTGACGAGAGGCAGGCGGGTCGGCCCTTCCATCGAGCCGGACGTGTCGACCAGGAAGACGAGGTTCCGCGGCGGGGTCTCGTGGTCGTCCAGCGTACGTGCGCGGACGCCGACGCGGGCGAGCTTGTGCGTCGGGGCCCACGGGCACGGGCCGAGGTCGAGGGTGAGCGACACCGGGGCGTCGCCCGCCGGGGCCGGGTAGCGGTACGGGAAGTCGTTCACCATCTCCGCGAGTAGCACGGCGTCGGCCGGGGGGAGCTGGCCTTCGTTCAAGAAGCGGCGGACGTTGCTGTACGACGCCGTGTTCACGTCGGCCGAGAAGGTCGAGAGCGGTGTTTCGGCGGCCCGGCGGAAGTCGTTCTCCACGACGTGGCCGTAGGCTTCCTGGTGGAGGTTGTCGAAGCCGCCGGCGGGGGCCGCGTCGGGCGGCAGGAACGGCCGGCCGGTGGTCGAGAACGTCTTGGGGGTGTTGCCGCCACATGCGGTTAGCACGAGGCACAGGCCGGCGACGGCGGCGGCCGGCAGGGCGCGGGCGCACCGCCCCCGCAGGCCCGCAAAGGGGGACCGGGACATGGGACTCTCCGCACTCGGTTCGTGACGGGACGTTCGGCGAGTTGACGGAAGAATGAGCCCGAAGCGGGCGGGTTTATTCCCGGAGAACGCGAACGCCCCGGGACGGGTGTCCCGGGGCGGTGGGTGCCTCGCGATCAAAGCGGGTCAGTTCGCCGCCGGCGTCGCGGCGGCCGCCGGGGCCTTCGGCTTGGCCACGTCCTGGGCCTTCTTCGCCAGTTCGAGGAACGCCGCACGGTGCCCGCCGGGGTCCTTGCCGACCGCCCCCTGGGCCTCCTCGATCACCCCGGCGTAAGTCATCCCGCCCTTGAACTCGGAGTCGCGGAGCAGCATCCCGAACGACGCCGCGGCGGCCGCGAAGCGGAAGTCGTCCGACAGGTCCTTCACCGCCACGTCGCCCTTGAGCGGCTTGCTCAGCTCCTTGCTCGTGTCGGCCTCCGGGTGCTTGTACCGCATCGCCACCGTCAGCCACTCGTCCGGGGCCGCCGGGTTCGGGGCGGCCGGCGTCTGGTACTTGCCGCCGTCCACCCCCGGCAGTGTGATCGGCACGCCGACCGGCACGATCTCGTAGAGGGCCGTCACCTGGTGGCCGCTGCCCATGTCGCCGGCGTCCTTCGCGTCGTTCTTGAAGTCCTCGTCCTTGAGCAAGCGGTTCTCGTACCCCACGAGCCGGTAGGCGGTCACGCGGCCGGGGTTGAACTCGACCTGGAGCTTCACGTCCTTCGCCACCAGCACGAGCGCCCCGCCCTGCTCGACGAACACCTTCTTGGCCTCATCCAGGGTGTCGATGTAGGCGTGGTGGCCATTGCCGTGGTTGGCCAGTTCCTTGAGCGTGCCGTCCTTGTAGTTGCCCATGCCGAAGCCGAGGACGGTGAGGAACACCTTCGACTTCCGCTGGTCCTCGATCATGCGGACGAGGTCGCCCTGGTTCGACACGCCGACGTTGAAGTCGCCGTCGGTGCAGAGGATGACGCGGTTCACGGCCGCCTCGTTGAAGTTCCGCCGGGCCAGCTCGTAGGCGGCCTTGATACCCCCCTCGCCGTTCGTGCTGCCGCCGGCCCCGAGGGCGTCCACCACGCCGCGAATCTTCTCCTTCTCGCGGCCGCCCGTCGGCGGGAGGGCCACCCCGGCGGTGCCGGCGTAGGTGACGATGCCGACCGAGTCCTTCTCGGTGAGCCCGTCGATGAGCAGGCCGAGCGACTTCTGCACCAGCGGCAGCCGGTTCGGCTCGTTCATCGACCCCGACGTGTCGATCAGGAACACGAGGTTCCGCGGCGGCATGTCCTTCGGGTCGAGCTGCCTGGCCTGCACCCCGACGCGGACGAGGTGGTGCCGGCGGTTCCACGGGCACGGCCCGAGTTCGAGGTTGAACGCCACCGGGTCGTCGCCCGTCGGCCTGGCGTACTGGTACGGGAAGTAGTTGACGAACTCGGCGAGGAAGACGGCGTCCTTCGGCGGCAGCCGGCCCTCGGTGAGGAAGCGGCGGACGTTGCTGTACGACGCCGTGTTCACGTCGGCCGAGAAGGTCGAGAACTTGGCCACGAGCGGCGAACGGTACTCGTTCTCGCGGTACAGATTGTACGACTCGGCGGTCGCCGGGTCGGCCGGGTTCCCGGCCGCGGGCTTCGGGGCCGCCACGACGGCGGGGAGCCCGACAGGTGGCGGGGGGGGGAGTCCGCCGGGCGGGGCGGCGGGCTTGTCTTCCGCGACTCCCCTTCCGTCGCCTTTCGCCTGCTCGCGCTCCAGGGCGGCCCCGTCGCGGGGTTCGCCGGCCTTCGGGTCGCCGCCCTCGGTGCGGGCGCGGAGAATCTCCTGGGCCTTCTTGAGCCGTTCGGGGCCGGCTCGCTCCGCATCGTTCAAGCCGCTTAGAATCACGCTGTCCGACGCGGGGAGGCCCGGGTTGACGGGTGCGGGCCTCGGCTCAGTCACTGGGTAGCCTTCCGCGACCCCCTTGCGCAGTTGCATCTCTTTGGCCGCTGCTGCCTCTTTCCTGTCGTCCACAACGGTGCCCGGACCCGACGCCGGCCGTGTTTCGGGATCGACGGGAGCCGCCGTCCGGTCGCTCGACTTGGTCGGCTCCGCGACTTGGGCGACGGGGCCGGCGGGCTTCGGGTCGCCCCCTCCGCAGCCGACCAGCACGCCGCCGAGGGAGGCCAGGAACAGGCCGGCGAACAGTTGCCGCAGGGTGACGGATCGCCGTCGGGAACGCGGGATCGGACGCGACATGGGGGTTCTCCGCGTGGGAAGCCGGCAGACCGCCGGCCGGGAGTGAGAAGGCGTTCGCCCGGCCCGTGGCGGTTGCCCGGGGTCGTTCGAGCGAACGGGTACGGCTCGATAACTAGACGAGCGACGGCCGGGGAACGCTCTCCCGGCCGGCGAAAAAGTGGCGGCTGTCACACGACCTGGAAACGCCGCGAGCCGCGACCTTACGGTCGCGGCTCGGTCGGAGGTCGTGTTTCGCGTTGAGCTTACCGCCAGCGGACGGCGAAGCAGCTGTTCCCGAGGACGATCACTTCCCGGTTCTCGATGCCATTCGCTTCCAGGCAGTCGAGCAGGTCTTCGGCGGCCGTGAGATCGTTCACGGTCGTCAGTTGCCAGTCGGACAGGGTGGCCGAAGGGCGGGAGGAGCCGCCGACGAGGGTGTCGGTCGCGGCGTCCTTGAGGCCGACCGCCGTGTTGTCGCCGGCGAGGGCCGTGTGGACGGCCGACCCGCGGGACGCGACCACGGCCATCGCGGCGAAAGCGAAGGCCGAGCCGATGAGCAGGATCGTGAAGGTCATGGTTTGTCCTCGCTGCGGGCCGCGTGCGTCGCTCGGTGTACCTAACCATCTAGAACAGGAAATAGACGGGGCCGAACAATTCGGCGGAAAAATCGGAATGACCGCTGCCCGATCGGGCGGGTGCGGAATTTTCCGACAGCGGGCGAGGGGGCGAGCGGAAGGGAACGTCCTGCCGTGGCTCCCGGATTCCTTCCCGGCGGGAAAGGTATCGGCGGCCGAGTCCGTGGCCTGAAAGCTGAGAAGGGGCGAACGGTGATCTGTTGGGGCCGCCGGCCGGCCCCCCGGGTTCGGGGGGTCGGGCGGGTTCGTCCGTCACTACAATTCTAGGCGCGGGCGTCGCGGGCGATCAAGTCGTTGAGCCGTTTCGCAAACGCCGCCGGGTTCGAGAGCTTCGTCCCCTCGGCGAGCAACGCCTGCTCGTAAAAGAGGCGGGCGTAAGCCTCGACCCGCTCGTCCGATGGGGACTTATCGAGCAGTTCGCGTGCCGCCACGACGGCCGGGTTGCCGGGGTTCAGCTCCAGCACCCGCTTCGACCCACCTACGTCGCGGCCGAACCGCTCCATGAGCCGCTCCATGTGGGCCGTCATCGCCCCGGCGTCGGCCACCAGGCAACTCGCGCTCTCGGTCAACCGCTGCGACAGCCGCACGTCGCCCACCTCCGGCACCTTACCCTTCACGGCCTCCAGCAGCCCCGCGTAGGTCTCCTTCACGTCGGCCGGGATGTCCCCCTCGTCCGCCTTGAGTTCGCCCCGGTCGGCCGCCCGCAGCTTCTTCCCCTTGTACTCGGGGAGCGACGGCAGGGCGAACTCGTCGATCGGGTCGGTGAGCAGGAGCACGTCGTACCCCTTGGCCTTGAAAGCCTCCAGGTAGGGCGAGTTCCGCAGGGGCTCGGCCTCGTCGCCGGTCAGGTAGTAAATCTCCTCCTGCCCGGCCGGCATCTTCTCGACGTACTCGGCGAGCGTGGTGTACTTGCCGCCCTCCGTGTTCGCCGACTCGAACAAGAGCAGGTCGGCGATCTTCTCCCGGTTCGACCAGTCGCGGCCGAGCCCCTCCTTGAGGACCGGCCCGAGCCCCTTGTAGAAGGCGACGTACTTCTCGTACTCGGTGTTCTTGAGCCCGTTGAGGGCGTCGAAGACGTTCTTGACGACGCTCTTCTGGATGGTGTCGAGGAGCGGGTTGTCCTGCAACATCTCGCGGGAGACGTTCAGCGGCAGGTCGGCCGAGTCGACTACCCCCTTGACGAAGCGGAGGTAGAACGGCAGGAGCTTCTCGCAGCGGTCCATGATGAGGACGCGCTGGACGTAGAGCTTGAGGCCGGTCGTCTGCTCCTCCCAGTCCCAGCTCGCCGGCTTGTGGGCCGGGACGAAGGCCAGCACCTTGAACTCGGTCTTCCCCTCGGCCGCGTAGTGGAGGACCTTCGCCGGCCCGTCGGTGTCGTGGCTGATCTGCTTGTAAAATTCGTCGTACTCCTCGGCCTTGACCTCGCTCTTGTTCCGCAGCCCGATGGCCACCCGGCGGTTGAGCGTCTCCTCCTTGACCTCCTTCTTGCCCTCCTCCTCTTCCTCCTCCACGTCCATGACGACGGGGTGTTCGATGAAGTCGGAGAACTTGCGGACGAGCTGCCGCAGCCGCCACGGTTCGAGGAAGTCGAGGGCGTCGTCCTTCAGGTGCAGGGTCACGTCCGTCCCGCGGTCGGCCTTCTCCGCGGCTTCGAGCGAATACGCCCCCTGGCCGTCGGACTCCCACCGGGTGCCGAGTTCCTTCCCCCCGGCCGGCCGCGTCAACACCGCGACCTTGTCGGCGACCATGAACGCCGAGTAAAAGCCGACGCCGAACTGGCCGATGAGGCCGGGCACGTCGCCGGTCGCCCCCTTCTGGCGGGCGGCCTGGAGAAACGCTTTGGTGCCCGACTGAGCGATGGTCCCGAGGTTGGCGATCACCTCGTCGCGGGTCATGCCCACGCCGTTGTCGGACACGGTGAGCGTCTTGGCGGCCTTGTCGGCGACGAGCTTCACCTTCCAGTCGCGGTTGCCTTCGAGCCTCTCCTCGTTGGCGAGCGAGTCGAACCGCACCTTGTTGATGGCGTCGGAGGCGTTCGAGATCAGCTCGCGGAGGAAGATTTCCCGGTCGGAGTAGAGCGAGTGGGTGATGAGGTGGAGGAGTTGCTTCAGCTCGGCCTTGAACTCCATCGTCTCGGCGGTCGCGGGCATCGGGGAGGAACCTCAACGGGGTGTTGTGGGGGTGCGGGGACACGGGTCCCGCGACCGATTGTTATAGGCCCGCGTCCGATCCGGGCGAACCCCGTCCCGTCAGGGCGGGGGTGGTGTGGCGTGTCGAGCC
>JANPKP010000703.1:0-20259 GCA_031426095.1 Gemmataceae bacterium | reverse complement strand
CCGGCATTCTACCACGAAGGGGCCGACGCCGCCCGCCGCGGCCGGCCGGGTGGCACGGGCGGCTCGTCCGCCCGTGCCACCCGAGACAAGTTCATCGGCTTCCGAACGTTCTTCCCAACCCGGGGGCAAGGTCAGAGACGGGAATCGGCTCGAAAAGGGCGGCCGCTCCCGCTTTACCAGGGGGGTCGGGGGCGGGAACGCTTAAGTCTTACACCGGCCGCGGGATGTGGCGAAATTCGCCGTTTAAAAGCGGGAGAATCCGGGGGCACTCGGCCGTCACCCGAACGTTCGCCCGTCACTTGGCCCCGCCGCCGCGCATCGGCTCGGGGCTGATGTCGGTGAACCCGGTCCGCTGGGCCACGTCGATGAGGGTGACGACGTGGGCGTGGAGGAGTTCCTTGCCGATCTCCAGCCGGAGCTTGCCCACCTTGAACGACCCGTCGGCCTTCTTGCCGGCGGCGTTCGCCTTGTCGGTGAGGAGCTTCTGGAGGGCCCGCATGCCGGCGTCCCCGCCGCCCAGGGCGGTCCCGCCCTCGGTGTTCGAGATGGTGATGCCGCCGACCTCGCCGTTCGCGTTGGCCGTGACGATCGCCACCACCTCGTCGGCCTTCTCGAGGTCGTCGGCGATGACCGGGATGCTCGTCGACGGCCCCCCCTTCTGCTCGGGCAGGGCGAGGGCGATCTGCCCCTCGGTCGGGGCCGGGCGGAAGCTGAGGATGAAGAACGCCATGAGCTGGAACGACATGTCCAGCATGGGGGTGATCGGCAGGTCCGGCTCGACGTGGTCGGTGGTCGGCCGCTTGTGCTTGCCCATCGGGGCCTCGTCGGGGGAGTAGGGTCGTTGGGAGCCCGAAGCGGGGGTTCTACTTGCGGTCGTCGTCGGCCACGACCCGGAGGCGGACCTGGGTGTACCCGGCCCCCCGGACGGCGTCCATCACGTCGTTGACCTTCTCGAACGTCGCCTTCTTGTCGGCCCGGATGATGACGACCGACCGCAGGGGCGGGTCCCCCGGCTTGGTCGACTGGGCGTCCGCGGCCGCCTTCCGCTTGAGGTAGGACTGGACGTTGAGCTTGTTCTTGAGGGTACTCGACTGCCCTTCCGGGGTGTCGAGCAGGGAGAGGAGGACGTCCCCCTTCGAGTCGACGTTGAGGAAGATGATCTTGTCGTCCCGCTTGTCGAGCGGCTTGGCGGCGATCGCCTTGGGCAATTCGATGGTGCCGTTCACCTCCTCGGTCACGAAGTTGGCGCAGAGCATGAAGAACATGACCAGTTGCAGGACCATGTCCAGCATCGGGGTCAGGTTCGGCTCGCACTTCTCCATGTTGCCGTGGCTCATCGTCGCTCCAGGCTATCAGCTTTCAGCTCTCAGTTGTCAGCCAGAACAGGGGTGAACGGGGAGCCTCAGCCGCCGCCTTTCTGGCTGACGGCTGAGTGCTGATCGCCGACGGCTCCGCCTCAGCGGGCCGCCACCGCCGGGGCCGCGCCGGGGGCCGGGGCCGCGCCGGGGGCCCCGCCGGGGGGGGCCGGCTTCTTCGAGTTGTGGTACATCTGGGTCAGGAGGTCGTCGGCGATGTGGCCGACGTCCATCGTCACCCGGGTGATGCGGTTGCGGAAGAAGGCGTTGAAGAAGATGGCCGGGATCGACAGGCCGATCCCGAAGAGCGTCACCGACAGGGCGTGCGAGATGCCGTCGGCCAGGCGGCTGGCGTTCGGGGTGCCCTTGGCGTTCGACAGCTCCATGAACGACTCGATCATGCCGTACACCGTGCCGACGAGCCCGAGCATCGGCCCGACGGACGCGATCACGGCCGTGTAGTTGTTCTTCTGCTCCTTGTCACTCTTGATGCTCTCCAGGGTGTTCATGGCGGCCTCGCGGGCGTCCTCGAGCCCGTACTGGAGGCGGCTCATGCCGGCGGTGAGCACGCGGCCGAGGAACGACGTGTCGTTCCGGGCCATTTCGAACGCCTCCTTGAACTTCCGCTTGTTCACCGTGTCGGTGAACTCGTCCACGAACCCGACCGGGATGGCGGACGCCATGCGGAGGTCGAGGACGAGGAGGACGATGAGGGCGACGAGGACGAACGAGATGGCCAGGATCATCGGCCCGAAGACCCACCCGAGCGACGAGATCATGTGGACGATGATGTTCTGCCGGGGGGCTTCCGCGGCCCCCGACTCCTGGGCGGAGGCCACGTCGGCGAACAGGAGCAGGGCGACGAGCGAGAGGCCGCCGACGAGGAACAGCCGGCCGGTCGAACGGGCTCGCGGGAGGGTTGACAACATGCGCGTGGATCCTGGCGGTGAGAGAATGATCGCTGAGGAGTCGGTTCGCCCCGTCTGGCCGACGGCGGCGACCGGCGGGGGCGAGACGGGTTTGGCTTGGACGCGGGAGCCGGCCCGTCAGTTCCCGCCGGGGGCGAATTCCGCCGGGGTTTGGCCCGGGGGACGGGGCGAGTTGGGACGAGGGACTCTGCTACTTCACGGAGTTTTGTAACGGTCGTCAAGAACTTTTTGCCCAACCGCGGCCGGGAATTGCTCACGTCGTCGCGGTTTCACGCCCCGGCAGTCCGCCTTCAAGCGTCGGCCGCAATCCGGTAAACTCCCGCGACTCGCACAACCGTTAAAGTCGGGCACCGCCCCGGCCGATGGGACTACCGATACGCCGCACCCGGTTTCGGCCGGGGCGGTCGACCTGGCCTGCCGGAAAGGATTCCGCATGTCCGCCGCCGTTTCGTCCGGGTCCGAGCCGCTGCGGCGGTGGGAGCGGGTCGGCCTGTTCCTCGGGGTGCTGCTCCTGCTGGCGTTCGGGGCGCTCGTCACCAAGCGGTCGGCGTACTCGGTGCGGCGGATGACCGACTACGGGGTGTACGCCCGGGCGGCGTGGGCCGTCCGCACCGGCGGCGACTTGTGGGGCGTGACCGACGACAACGGCTGGCACTACTGCTACCCGCCGGCCCTGGCCGTGCTGATGGCCCCGCTCGCCGACCCCGTGCCCGGGGCCGACCGCGCCGGCTACCTCCCCTACCCCGCCGGCGTCGTCCTCTGGTACGCCCTCTCGCTCGGCTGCGCCTGGTACGCCGTCCACACGCTGGCGAAGGCGGTGCTGCCCGACGCGGTGCCGGGGACGCGGCGGTGGTGGTACGCCCGCACGATCCCGCTGTGCGTCTGCCTCGGCGGCATCGGCTTCACCCTCGCCCGGGGGCAGGTGAACGTCCTCCTCGTGGCGCTGGTGGCCGGGATGTTCGCGGCGTCGGTGGCCGGCCGGCGGCTCGTTTCGGGGGCGTGGCTGGCCGGGGCGGTCGCGCTGAAGGTGTTCCCCGCCTACCTCTTCCTCTACCCGCTGCTGCGGAAGGACACCCGGGCGTTCGCGGGGGCGGCGGTGGGCGGGGCGGTGCTGTTCGTGGCCCTCCCGGTCGCCGTCTGGGGCGTCGGCGGCACCGTGCAGTCGTACAAGACGATGGCGGCCGTGGTGCTGATGCCGGGCACGACGGGCGCGGGCGACCAGACGCGGGCCAAGGAGTTGACCAACACGACGGCGACCGACAGCCAGTCGTTCCAGGCGGCGATCCACAAGAACCTCTACCCGGTGTACGGCCCGGACGACTACCGGCCGAACGACGCCTCGCGGGAGACGCGGCTGGCCCACTGGGCGATCGGCGGGGCGCTGACGCTGGTGACGGCGTGGGTCGGCTGGCGGCGGCTGCGGCCGGGCTCGACGGCCGACCGGCTGGTGTTCCTGGGCTGCCTGTGCGCGATGATGATGATGCTCACCCCCGTGTCGCACATGCACTACTACGCCCTCTGCCTGCCGCTGGTGTCGGGCCTCTGGCTCCGCGGCCTCGCCGCCCGCCCCGGGGCCTTCCGCCCGTCGGCGGGCACACAAGTGATGCTCGGGTCGTGGGGCGTGGCGATCGTCCTGGCCCTGCTGCCCGGCGAGCCGTTCCACCAGATGCGGGAGCGCGGCTTCGGCATGGCCGCGACGCTCCTCCTGTGGGGGTACGCCCTGGCGACGCTGGGGAAGACGCCGGCGGTTGGCGCTGCGGCGGAGCCGGCAGGCGAACCCCGGCGGCTGGTGGCGTGAAGCGGGGCAACGGGGAAAGTGTTGCACAAGAATGCCCCGCTGCCATGGTGGGGAGGGTTTGGCGCAACACGCACCCACAGCGTCGTTTTCGACGCTGCGAGCGGCTGGGGTGCGACAGGGTGGGTGGTAACGCGGTTGCGACCGTGACGTGAATTCTAGCGAGAGCGGTGGGACTCAGGCGGCGGCATCAGCTCCCGCCCCGATAATCTTGTTGACGCTCTCGTGGTCGAACCAAACCGGCACCCCACCGGGAGCGAGGAACACCGCCACACCATCGCGGATGACGATCGCGCCGGGGTGATCGACCTCAAACTGCTCGCCACCGTGAAGTTCGACCGTGAACACTTGATATGGCTTCCGCTGGCGGAGGGCATTCAGGATGTTGTCGAAATTCTCGGCGGTCATGTCCCGGCTCCTGGAATCGGCAATTGCTTGAAATCCTACACACGCCCTTCTTTCGGATCAAGCCGCGACTCAAGCACGTCCATCCGCGAAGGCGAGGGCCGCGAGTAGGTCGTCACGCTCCAGGTCTTCGTAGTCGGCCAGCACCTCGTCGAACGTCATGCCCGAACTGAGGAGGTCGAGCAGCACCTCGACCGGGTAGCGCAGCCCGCGGACGCACGGCTTCCCGTGGCAGACGGCGGGGTCGATCGTGATGCGGGATAGCAGCGGGTCCATTTCGATCATTCTGGCCTTACTCGCGGTGCAAGTGTTGGTTGAGTAGTTCCAGGCTTGCGTCTTTGATCGACTCGTCCCGAAGGAACTCAGCGATCCGCGCCTTTTCGGCTCGGTACTTGGCCCAAAAAGCGGCCCACACTTTCGCCCGTTTCGGGGACGGGATGTGAATCTTCCAGTGGACAAATTCGCACGTCGCCTTGCACTTTGGGCATGCGAGCGAATCAACACTTTGTACCCGGCGGTACGATTTGCGGCACGCCAGGCACACCCATGTTCGATTGCTCATCTGCGTCCACGCCACCCGGTTCGATTTCAACACGCCGCCTCTCACCACCCTACCCCGCCCCCGGTCCCGCCGCAACGGCCCGGACGCCGGCCCGTCGGGGTGATACCATGCCGCTAACCGTTCGCTCGGAGGCGATGTCATGTGGTGGCCGTTCCGCTGGCTCGCGTGGGCTTTCGTCCAGGCCCTCGTCTGGATGCGCTACCGCGTCACCGTCCGCGGGCTCGACGCCGTGGCGGGGAAGCCGGGGCCGTACCTCGTGCTCCCCAACCACCCGGCGTACACCGACCCGGCGTGCGTCCTCGCCGCCCTGTGGCCGCGCTTCAAGGTGCGGCCCATGATCCTCGAAACCAACTTCCGCAACCCCATCCTGGCCCCCTACGGCTTCCTCCTGCGGGCCATCCGCATCCCCGACACCGACAAGCCGAGCGCCGCCGTCCGCCAGCAGGCCGAGGCCGCCATCGCCGAGGCGGCGGCCGCGCTCAAGGCCGGCGACAACGTCCTGCTCTACCCGTCCGGCCGGCTCGAACGCGACGCCTGGGAACACCTCGGCGGCTCCCGGGCGGCGTCCGACCTGCTCGCGGCCGCCCCGAACGCCACGGTGCTGCTCGTCCGCACCCGCGGGCTCTGGGGCAGCATGTTCGGCTGGGCCTACGCCACGAAGCCGCCGCTCCTGTGGCGGATGGCGACCGCCGCCGGCATCTTCATCAGCAACCTGTTCCTGTTCACCCCCCGCCGCCGCGTGACGATGACGGTCGAAGCGTTCGCCACCGCCGACCGCCCGGAGCCGACGCGGGACACGCTCAACCGCTGGCTCGAAGCGTGGTACAACGCCGAGGGCCGCGAGGAGCCGAAGTACGTCCCGTACCACTTCCTGTTCGGCCGCAAGAGCGTCGAGTACCCGCCGCCGGTCGCCGCCCCCCGCCTCGACCTGGGCAACGTCAAGCCGGCCACGAGGGCGGCGGTCGCCGAGATGCTCGGGGAGAAGCTCAAGCGGCCGCTCGCCGAGAGCGAGAACCGGGCCGAGACGGCGTTCATGGACCTCGGGCTCGACAGCCTCGAAGGGGCCGAACTCGGGCTGGCCGTGGAGCAGCGGTTCGGGTTCACCGCCGAGACGGTGCCGGCCACCGTCGGGCAGTTGTGGGCGCTGGCCGAGGGGCTGGTGGACAAGGGGCCGCCGAAGCCGCCGCCGGCCGGGTGGTTCGCCCCGCCGGGGGACACCGGGCCGGCCGAGGTGCTGGGCGAAACCCTGGCCGCCGCGTTCGTGAACCGGGCCCTCAAGAGCCGCCGCGACGTGGCCGCGGCCGACGACCTGGCGGGCGTCATCACTTACGAGAAGCTGCTGCTCGGGGCGTGGGCCATGAGCAAGCGGTTCCGCGACATCCCCGCCCCGAACGTCGGCCTGCTCCTGCCCGCCGCCGTGGCCGCCGACCTGGCCCTGCTCGGCCTGCAACTGGCCGGCAAGCTCCCCGTGGCGATCAACTGGACGACCGGCCCGGCCAACATCGCCCACGCCGTCAAGGTGATGGGGCTGACGCACGTCGTCACGTCGAAGGCGTTCGTGGACCGCACCGGCCTCGAAGTCCCGGGCACGCAGTTCGTCTTCCTCGAAGACGTGAAGGCGGGCATCGGTAAGCTCGAACTCCTGCCGCGGCTGCTGGCCGTGCGGTTCGCCCCCGGGTGGGTCCGCGGCCGGCTCCTGGGCCGGCTCGACCCGGACCCCCAGAAGCCGATGGTGGTGCTGTTCACGAGCGGCAGCGAGAAGGCCCCGAAGGCGGTGCCGCTGACGCACGCCAACCTCGTGGCCGACGCCAAGGCCGGCGTCCCGCACCTGCTCTTCTCCCGCTCGGACGTGATGCTCGGCTTCCTCCCGCTCTTCCACAGCTTCGGCCTCAACGTCTGCGGCCTGCTCCCGCTCATCAGCGGCATGAAGGTCGTCCACCACCCCGACCCGACCGACGCCTCCGCCCTGGCCCGCAAGGCGGCGGCGTACCACGTCACGCTCCTGATGGGCACGCCGACGTTCGTCGGCTACATCCTCGAGCGCTGCAAGCCGGGCGACCTGCCGCACCTGCGGGCGATCGTGACCGGGGCCGAGAAGTGCCCGGACGCCATCTTCGAGAAGGCGAAGGAGATCGCCCCGCAGGCCGACGTGCTGGAAGGCTACGGCATCACCGAGTGTTCGCCGGTGGTGGCCGTGAACCGCCCCGGGGCCGCCCGCCGCGGCACCATCGGCCAGCCGCTCCCGGGCGTCGAGCTGCTGGTCCTCGACCTGGAGACGAACGAGCCGCAACCGCAAGGCAAGTCGGGGATGCTTCACGTCGCCGGGCCGATCGTCTTCCCGGGCTACCTCGGGCACGACGGCCCGCAACCGTTCGTCGAGCGGGACGGCAAGCGGTGGTACGTGACGGGCGACCTCGGGGCGCTGGACGAGGCCGGGGCGATCGTCTTCCACGGCCGCCTGAAGCGGTTCCTGAAGGCCGGCGGCGAGATGATCTCGCTGCCCGCGCTGGAGGAGCCGTTCGCCCGCCAGTTCCCGCCGACGGACAAGGGCCCGCGGGTGGCCGTGGAGGGCGTCGAGACGCCGGCCGGCCGCACGGTGGTGCTGTTCACGACGGAGCCGGTGACGCTCAAGGACGCGAACGCGACGCTCCAGAAGGAAGGCTTCCGGGGCGTGATGCGGCTCGACGACGTGCGGGCGGTGGACGCCATCCCCGTCCTCGGCACCGGCAAGACCGACTACAAGGTGCTGCGGGCGATGCTAGCGGGGAAGTGAACCGCACTACCCTTTCCCCCACACCCTTGTGAAAGCACGGACCTCTTCCTCGAACGCCTGAAACGCGGGAAGGTGCCGGAGCGGGGAGAAGTCTTCGATGTACTCGGCCACACGCCTCGCGCGGCCGCTCGTCTTGAATTTGTCGAGTCGCCTCCCGGTGCGTTCGCTGGCTTTGTTGAGGAGAGAGTTCAACCGCTCCTTCGGGTCCGCCAACCCTTCGACTGATTTCACGGCCGGCAGGGACAACTTCACCTTACCGTTCGGGTTGCCGGCCGCGCTCCGGACGGCACCCTCGTCGAACAGCAGCCACGCCTCCGACATGCGGACGGGGACGACGCAAACGTAGGGCGGATCGACTCGGCCTTCGGCCGCGAGGGCGGCGACGGCCTCGCGCACTTCGCCGACCCGTTCGGCTCGTGTCGTGGCATCGGCGTCCCGGTGGACGACCAACAACTCGCAGGGAAAGAGGCCGAGCGAGGCCGCGATCTTCTCCGACAGTAGCCGCGGCCGTCGCGGGAGTCCGAACCACTCCGCGAACTGATTGACGACCGGGACGCCCGGGAGGTGTTGAAACAAGGCCCAACGGACGATGGGCGAGAGCATGTCGTCCGACGGCCCTTCGGCGCAAAGTGTCACGCGGAGCGGCGTCATACTTCGGCCGGGATGTAGTCGAACAGGGAGCGAACGTCCTTGCGGTCGCGGACGCGCCGCCGGCCCTTCCGGGGGCCGGAGTCCGCCGGACTCAGGTAGGCTTTCAACGTCCCGAGGGCGAGTTGCTGGGGGGCCGGCACCAACTCGCTCCGCCACGTGCCCGGGAGGGTTTGGAACACAATGTTCTGAAAGCGGACATCGTCTTGAAACCCTTCCTGGGGTGCCCCGCCGATGAGGTCGTCGGCGTCGATCTCGGCGACGACGACCGGGGAGTGGGTGTTAACGATGACCTGGCGGAGCGGGTTGTCGACCGCGACCGGCAGGCGCGTGTCCACCGCGATGTCCTTCAACAACTTGAGCATTGCCGGGATCCGGGCGGGGTGGATGCCGTTCTCCGGCTCCTCGAAGCAAATCACGCCCACCGCGTCCGGGTCGAGTTCGAGGACGGTCAGGGCGAGGAACCGCAGGGTTCCGTCGGACAGCGCCCGCGCGGGCAGGGAGGTGCCGTGCTTGTCGGTGGCGACCAGGGACAACAGTTCCCGCTTCTCGTCCCGCTCGACGCGGACGGAGCGAACGTCTTGGATCAACTCTTGAAGGCGGGCGGCCACTTCGGCGTAAACCCGGGGCGGCGTGCCGTTCCCGTGGTGAGACGCTTTGGTCGTATCTTTCGCGAGCCGGAACAGGGTGGCCGGCAGGTGCGAACCGTCGGGACCCAGGCGGGACGGGGCCGTGAACTCGTCCGGCTTGCGGAGAGCCGACGGCTCCAAGTGGAGGAGCCGCCACGACTGCATCTCGCGGCGGGCGAGGAGTGCGGTCGGGCTCTCGGCCGCGTTCGTCGCCGAGAGCACGGTCCGCGGGAGCGACTTGGCGGGCCGCCTCGTCGTCTTCCCCGTCGCGTCGCCGTCCGCCCGGTGCATCGTCACGACACGCCCCGATGCGGACTCGCTGGTCGAAATGTATTTTGCCCTCCGACTGGGCTGGATGACGGCCGTGTCCCGCCATCCCGTCTCGTGCGGGAACGGAAGTCGGTCGTCCCACTGAACCCGGGGGACGTATCCGAGTACCTCGTCGAGCAGTTCGAGCGATTCGGCCGGGACGCCCGACTCGTCGGAGCGGTACCCGAGTTCGACGGCGTAACTGAGGAACGTCGCGCTCGCCCCGGCACGCTGACCGAGGTCGTCGGTCCCCTCCGGCTGGATGATCATTTCGGCTTCAAACCGCATCCGGTCGCTCGTCCGGTCGCCGACCCGGTGGAACAGCGCGCGAATGTCCCCCGTGCGGCCGGACTCGTCCCGCACGGACTTCGCGGCGTCGAGGAACGTGCGATCGGCCAACGCGCTGAGGAATCGAATTGCATCGAACAGGTTGGACTTGCCCACCCCGTTCGGACCGGCGATGCACGTGAACGGGCCGAAGTGAACGTCCACGTCCACCAAATTCTTGAATCCCGAGACTTTGAGTCGGGTCAGCACACACGTCTCCCGCCAGGACCACACGCCCCGTCCGACAGTGTAGCGCGGCGGCGGGGTCAGCGGAAGGGCGTGCCCCCGCCACAACCCACTCACCGCACCGGCGTCACCCTCACGGCCCACCCGGTCGGGCCGGCGGACGGGTCGGGGGGGCCGGGGCCGGCGGCCCGGTAGAACGGGCTCAGTTGCAGGAACGCCGCCCGCTCCGTCCGGCCGTCGACCGGGAAGAGGAAGTCGGCGTCGGCGTGCAGCACCAGGAGGTCGCCCGGGTCGGTGCCCAGGAACGACCGCACCGGCCGGCGGCGGTCGGCCTGGACCGCGTTCGGGTCGACCGGCACCCACCCCACCCCGTCGGCCCAGAACTCGGCCCGGACGTGCGGGCGGTCGTACCCGATCTCGCCCGCCTTGCTCCCGGCCGCCCGCGGCTTCGCCAGCCGGCCGACCAGCGCCCGGGCCGGCACCCCGTTCGCCCGCAGCGCCGCCACGAACACGAACACCATCCCCCCGCAGTCGGCCATCCGCTTCGTACACGCCACCGACGCCCGCTTCGCCTCGGCCGGGTCGAACTGGTAGTCGTACTGGTACCGCTCCTCCTCCAGCACCCGGGCCGCCAGCGCCAACTCGTCCTCCCCCGGCCGGCGGGCCAGCTTGTGGGCGGTCAACCAGTCGCGGAACGCCGGCGAGTCGTGGTCGAACGTCGGCGTCGCGGCCAGGTACGCGGCCCGCTCGGCGTCGGCCAGCGGCGGCACCGGGGGCGGCCGGCTCGCCCCGTCGAGGCGGACGAGCCGGCGGCTCATCAGCGTGGCCGTCACGTCGAGGCGGACGGTGAGGGAGCGGCTCAGCGGCGTCCCGGCGGCGGGGGCGTCGATGCGGAACGCCGGCCGGGCCAGCGGCGACGCCTCCGCGACCCGCTTCCCGTCGGGGCCGGCGGCCGCCGTCACCTTCGCCTGCCCCGGGAGTTCCGGCGGGCACGGGAGGTAGACCTCCCAGCGTTCGGCCGGGAAGCGGGTGGTGTGCAGCTCGTAGGTGACGTGCGCGTCCACCTTCTGGAACGCCGCCGCCTCGACCGCGTACCGCGGCTCCTGGGCCACGCCAGAGGCCGCGACGAGGAGCAGGACGCCGACGCCGACCGCCTTTCGAGCCATGACCGCCCCCGCTTTTTACCGCTTTTAAACGGCGCGTTCTGACCGATCCACCGGGCTGCGAACGACATCCGCGTTCCCGCTCCCACCCCCCCCGGGAGAGCGGGAGCGTCGCCCCGTTCCGGCCCGAATCGCTTGACAACCCGCCCCGCGTTCAGCCTATCCCGCCGCCCCCGGCCGGGCGAGGCGGTACACCACGCCCGGCCCGGCGAACCCCGGGAACGTCACCGGGCGTTCCCGCCGCAGCCCCGCCTTCTCCATCACCCGCGTCGACGCCCGGTTCGCCTCCAACGCGCACGCCACCACGGCCGCCGCCGCCGGGTCGGCCCACGCCAGCCGCACGAGGGCGGCAGCCCCCTCGGTCGCCAGCCCCCGGCCCCACGCCTCCCGCCGCAGCCGGTAGCCGACTTCCACCTCCGCCGGCGAGGTCCAGCCGATGGCGGCCGCGAGCCGGTGGTCCGTCGCCGGGCGGAGGAGGAACCAGCCGACGAACTCGCCTCCGGACTCGGCCGCGAACACCCCGCGGGCCGGGTGGGCGGCGTAGGTCGGCAGGAACAGGTCGCGGATTCGCTCCCGATGCGCCTCCACCGTCGCGCAGGTCGTCCCGCCGACGTACCGCACCACCTCGGGGTCGGCGTCGAGGTCGAACAGCAGGCGGGCGTCCGCTTCGGTGGGGGCGAACCGCCGGAACGTGAGCCGCGGGGTTTCGGGGAGCGGGGGCGTGGTCACTTCGGCCCCACGTCCGGCAGCTCGTGGTCGAGGCCGGTGAGGGTCGCCTTCACGCGGCGGCCGACGAGCGGGAGCTTGAGCGCCCACGGGAAGGCCAGCGACCGCACCGCCCGCAGGAGCCGCGTCTCGCCGGCCGCCGCCCGCGACACCCGCTCCACCTGCCTCACCACGCGGCGGTCGACCGGGCGGCGGAGGGCGTTGTACTCGGCCAGCCGGTTCGCCCGGGCGAGTTCGGCGAACACCCAGGCGTCCTCCAGCCCGAGGTTCATGCCGCGGGCCCCCATCGGCGAGTGGACGTGGGCGGCGTCGCCGGCGAGGTAGACGTTCCCCGTGCCCAGGGTCGCGGCGATCTTGTGGGCGACGCGGAAGTGCGACACCCACGCCGGCGGGCCGGCCGGCTCGGCCCCCACGGCCGACAGGAGCGAGAGCGGGTCCGGGCGGTTGCTCAGGACGCGCCAGACGGGGCCGGCGGGGTCGCCCGGGGTGGCGTCGTCCACCACCCTCATGAGGAACAGGAAGCCGCCGGGGAGCAGCGCGACGTGGGCGGCGGCCTGATCGAGCTTCGACTTGAGCGGGGCGTCGGCGAGGTGCCAGTCGGCGGCGAACGCCGCGCCCTCGAAGGGGATGTCGAGGGCGTGGCGGGCGGTGCTGCGCGCCCCGTCCGCGGCCAGCACCCACGGCGGGCGGGCGACTTCCGGGGCACCGCCGGCGGCGGGCGTGAGCGTGACTTCGACCCCGTCGGCGGCGGGCGTGCAGGTGGTGAGACTGACACCGCGTTCGACGGTGCCGCCGAGGTCGGCGAAGGCCTTGGCGAGGAGCCGTTCGGTGGTCGCCTGCGAGAGGGCGAGCATGAACGGGTGGCGGGCGGGGAGGGTGTCGAACCCCGTCCCTGCGACGAGCTTTCCGCCCCGGTGGAACTTGGCCCCCCGGATGCGGAGTCCGCGGTCGAGCATCTGCTTCGTGACGCCGGACGGTTCGAGGAGGTCGAGGGTGCGGGGGTTGACCGCGAGCGCCTTCGAGTACGGCGACGGCTCCGCCTTCGTCTCGACGACGCGGGGCATGACGCCGTGCCGGGCGAGGAACAGGGCCGCCCCCAACCCGACCGGGCCGGCCCCGACGACGAGCGGGGGGTAGGGCATGGTTACGCTCGATCCGAAATGCGGGCCAACGTCCGGGCGCGAAGCCGTGGCGTAGACAGGTCTATGGAGTGGCGGGCATAATGGAAGTTCGACGGAGGTGCCCGCGATGCCCGACCCCGGCTTCAGTTGGACGGCGGCCCTGTCGTGGCTCTGGGGCAACCGGGCCGAGGTCGCCGCCCAACTCCGCAAGGTCCGGGGATGGTTCCGCTCCGACGAGGGCCGCGGCATCCTGGTCATCGGCCCCGGCGGGGTCGGCAAGACGACCCTCGCCCGCCTGTTGGCCGGCGACTTCGACTGGCTGCTCGACGACCCGTGGGTGTACGACGAGAGCTTCGGGATCGACCAGTTCACGCTCAAGGACGACCCGAAGGTGGGCATCGTCGTGCCGCCCGGCCAACACGTCCGGCGGGAGGCGACGTGGGACGCCGTCGGGCGGAACCTCGCGGCCGGGCAGTACCGTGGCGTGATTGTGGTGAGCGCCGGCGGGTTCCACTCGGTCGGCCGCAGCTACAAGGACCACGCCCTGTACCGGGGTGCGAAAGGTGCGTTCCTGGCGGCGCACCGGGAATCGTGCCGCCGCGACGAGATCGACATCCTGCGGCGGGTTGCCGGACACCTGGCTGCGGCCCCGGGGCGGGTGTGGTTGCTGTCCGCGGTGACGAAAGAAGACCTGTGGTGGCCGACGCGGCGGGCGGTCGAAAGCTCCTACGCCGGGGGCGAATACGCGGAGGCGGTGGCGGTCGCCGCGGCCGCGAAGGGGCCGGCCGCGTTCCGCCACGAACTCGCGGCCGTCTCCCTCGTCATCAGCAACTTCGAGACGGGTGCGGGCGAGGTGTTGTGCAAGAACGCCGCCGGCTACGACCACCGGCGGCAGGTCGAGTCGGTCCGCCGGCTGTTCGAGGTCGTCAAGGCACTGATAGACTGGGAGGCGGCGACATGAGCGAAGTTGCGACTAGCGTGATGGAAGAAGCACTGCTTCTCGGGCCACTTCTGGGTGAATACGCAGGCAAGTTGTGGGCATTCAACGACCAAACGGCGTCCTTCCTGGAAGAAGGCAATGATTACATGCTGCCGCGCCGCGCCGCATGGTTACTCGACCAATTCGACGCGGTTCGTACTCCCTTGCTCCGGGTCCAATCCCGGGCTTCGCAACTCGTCGAACACGCCGACCTCTCTACGACGGTTCACGAAATTATGGCCCTTCGTCTCAACGAACTGGATGCCCAGTTCCATCACGCTATTCGTCTAGCTCACGAACTGCGGGAACGAGTTCGCACGTCAAAGTGGGAATCCAAGGTCGCCCCGCTGCGGATGGCGGCGGGGCTCAACGGCATGAAGGGCGGCCCGCTGCGGCCGAACTGAATCACACGTTGTACGCGTTGCTCACCGTGTTGCCGCCGCGGCCCGTCCAGTTCGTGTGGAAGAACTGGCCGCGGGGCTTGTCCGTCCGCTCGTAGGTGTGGGCCCCGAAGTAGTCCCGCTGGGCTTGCAGGAGGTTCGACGGCAGCCGGCCCGAGCGGTAGCCGTCGAAGTACGCCAGGGCCGACGACATCGCCGGCATCGGCACGCCGCTCGTCACGCCGGCCGCGATCGCCCGCCGCCAGCCGGGGGCGGCGTTCTCCAGCTCGCCGGCGAAGAACGGGTCCACCAGCAGGTTCACCAGCTTGGAGTTCTTGTCGAACGCCTCCGTGATCTTGCCGAGGAAGGCGCTGCGGATGATGCACCCGCCCCGCCACATCAGGGCGATGCCGCCGTTGTTCAGCTCCCACTTGTTGGCCGCCGCCACGGCCGCCATCAGGGCGTACCCCTGGGCGTAGCTCACCACCTTGCTCGCGTAAAGGGCCATCTCCACGTCCGCGATGAAGGCCGCCTTGTCGCCGGCGAACGGCTCGGCCTTCGGGGCCGCCAGCACCTTCTCGGCGGCCACCCGCTCGTCCTTCTGGGCCGACAGGCAGCGGGCGAACACGGCCTCGCTGATGAGCGTCAGCGGGGTGCCCGTCTCGGTCGCCGCGTCCACCGTCCACTTGCCCGTGCCCTTCTGCCCGGCCTTGTCGAGGATCAGGTCGACCATCGGCTTGCCCGTCTCCGGGTCGGTGTACCCGAGGATGTCGGCCGTGATCTCCACGAGGTAGCTGTCGAGGACGCCCGTGTTCCACTTGGCGAACACCCCCTGGAGTTCCCCGGCCGAGAGGCCGAGCGTGTCCTTGAGGAGCTGGTACGCCTCGCAGATGAGCTGCATGTCGCCGTACTCGATGCCGTTGTGGACCATCTTGACGAAGTGCCCGGCCCCCTCCGGCCCGACCCAGTCGCAGCAGGCGGCCTCGGCCCCGTTCGTGTCCTTCACCTTGGCCGCGATGCCCTGGAAGATCGGCTTGACGGCCGGCCACGCGGCGGCGTCCCCGCCGGGCATGATGCTCGGCCCCTTGAGCGCCCCCTCCTCGCCGCCGGACACGCCGCTGCCGATGTAGAGGATGCCCTTCTCCTTGAGGGCGTTCATCCGGCGGGTGGTGTCCGGGTAGTGGGTGTTCCCGCCGTCGATGAGGATGTCGCCGGCCTCCAGGAACGGCTCGACGGCCGCGATCGTGTCGTCGACCGCCTTGCCGGCCTTGACCATCATCATGACCTTCCGCGGCCGCTTGAGGCTCTCGGCGAACGTCTTGAGGTCGTGGGCCCCGACGAACTTCTTCCCCTTGCCGCGGCCGTTGACGAAGGCGTCGACCTTGTCGGTGGTGCGGTTGAAGACGGCGCAGGTGTACCCGCGGCTCTCCATGTTGAGGACGAGGTTCTCGCCCATGACGGCGAGGCCGATGAGGCCGATGTCGGCGGTGGCGTCGGGCATGACGTGGACCCCTGGGGTGGCGGGTGGTAAAAGGCGTCGGGGGCCAATTCTAGAAACCGCGGGCGGGAACGGCCGGTTCGAGGCGCGGAACCTCCGGCGGTGGCCGACGCCTTCCCGAAGGTGGCGGGCCGCTAGGCGATGCGTTACAGTGACAGCGACACCGCTCGGCCGACCGTATCACTCACCGCCCCGAGGCCAAAGCTTTACGCAAACGAATCCTTGTGTGTGAGGTTTTTGAGAAAAGCGACATTTGAGGCAATCACGCCGTTGACAGGGGGGGGGGGCTCTGGCGTTAGACTCCCATCCGATGTTGAAGTCGCCCCCGTTCGCCCGCAGGACGCCGCCCATGCCGCACCACCTGATCGACCTCGCCCGCCGGTTGCTCACCCGCCCCACGCCCCGCCCAATCGCCCGGCGACCGCGGCTCATGCTGCAAGCCCTCGAAGGACGGGAGGTGCCGTCGGGCAACCCGGTCGCCCGCGACGACGCCTATACGCTCCACCAGGGGGCGGCCTCCACCGTGCTCGGGTCGGTCCTGGCCAACGACGAGGGCGGTACGGTCGCCCTCAGGGGGTACGTCACCGCCCCCGCGACGGCCGGCACCACGTTCGCGTTCAATTCCTACGGGGCGAGCGTCCGGTACAAGCCGCGGGCCGGCGCGATCGCGGCCGACGGCACCATCACGAGCGCGTTCGTGGGGACCGACACCTTCCAGTACGTCTTGAAGGAGGGGGGCTATACGTCGGCCCCGGCGACGGGTACGATCGCGGTGACGAACGCCGACCCGGTCGCCGTCCGGACCGACCGGGTGTTCTCGACCGCCGCCGGCGCGGCCAAGCACTTCGGCCCTGCCGAGGTCGTCGGTACGGACAACGTCACCGACGGGGACGGCGACGCCGTCGGGATGGTGACGGCCGACATGACGAAGACGAACGTCTCGTTCTCGACCGTGGCGGGCGGGACGGTGTGGATGAACTTCACGACCGGGTTCTCGTACAAGCCGCCGGCCCGGTCGGCGGACGGGACGCCGTTCACCGGGTGGGACTCGTTCGACTACCGTCTGTGGGACAAAGCCGGGTTCACGGACACCATCACAGCCCACGTCTACGTCGGGGACGGGCCGGCCCCGGAACTCCCGTCGATCGGCGGCACGGTCTACGCCGACGCGAACGAGGACGGCTCGCTTGGCGACTGGACGGACGGCGACAACACCGAACAGGAACCCGGACTCGGCCAAGTCACGGTGCAGCTCTTGAAGGGCGGCAGCGTTGTCGCCACCACGACGACGGCCGACGACGGGAGCTACACCTTCGCCCACCTCGTCGCCGGTGCCTACACGGTGAAGCTGGTGGGCCGCGAAGGGTTCGACCCGACCACCGTTACCGAGCAGACCGTCGCCGTCGCCGTCACCGCCGCCGGCCCGTCCGCCCCGGTCAGGTTCGGCCTCAAGGTGCCGGTTCTGGTCGAGACGCCATTCGAGGACACGGAGCCGGTGGGCACTACGACGGGGCCGGGAGGCAACCCGATCCCACCGCCGCCGATCACGTTCGACACCACGGCCGCGAAAGCCAAGTACGAGGCCGACCGCGCCCAACAACCCGGGCTGCTGCTGACCGCACAGGGCAAGTTCGAAGCCTACCAACTCTACGACGCGGCAGCGAAAACTTACGCTGTCAAGGCGCTGGTCGCCACTAGGGCGGGCAAGCCCGAGGCCGAGGTGGCTGCCATCAAGGCGAAGGCCACCGCGGCACTCGTCAAGAGGCTCGCGGCTAAGACGGAACCAGGGACGGCAATGGATCAGGGTCAAGCCCTGCACGACAGCCTGGTCAGCCAGCGGCAGACCCTCCGGTTGGTCCTGTCGGCGGAGGACTTTGCAGGCCTGTCCCCCGTGGGGCCGGCCTACCGCCTCCCGCCGGCATTTCAGGCCGAGATATTCCCCCCGCCGCCTCCCAACCCTGTCGATTGATCCTCCGCCCACGAAGGAGACGTTATGTTTGTCGCCGCAGGTCTGTCGACCATCCTTGCGCTGGCGACCCGGCCACCCCTTCCGCCCCGGGCCGACATCCGGCCCCTAACGCTCGGCGAGCGGTTGGGGCGGTGGAAGGTCGGGCCGCTCCCCCGCGCCCGCCCCCGGGCCGACGGCCGGCCCGAGACGGACGCCGAGTTCATGGAGCGGATCGACCGGTACGCCGCGACCCTCCCCACCCCGGAGCAGATGCAGGCCGACGTGGTTGCCGTGTTCCTCAAGTGCGACCGGGAGCAACTGGCTCTCAATCAGTTACTGCGCGAGGCATGCGAGGAGAGAATTAACGACCCGATGAGCGGTGATTTCTACCGGAGATGGCTTTTGGAACTCGCACACGAAGATGCCAAGCTGAAGAAGCGGATTCAGGCGCTAGTGAAGGACGGGTACGAGGCCGTCAGAAAGGAGGATGAGGCGGTGCCGCCCGAGCCGAAGTCCGCACCGCCTGCCCCGCGTAAGTGAACCCGCTCAAGGCTGGCGCTACAGCTTAGTGCTTCCAACGCCCCGGGCAGCCAGCCCGGGGCGTCTTCGCGTCGTCCTTCCACCCAGCACTTCCCCCCCCGCCCCAGGCTCCGTTTCCCGTTCTAAGCTTGCCGGCGGACCGGAAGCCTCTGGACTCGCCCGCCCCGTCGCGGACAATGGACCTGCCCGCCGACGACCCCGCGCCGGAGCGCCGCATGAACACCCCGCCCCTCCGCCCGCCGCCGTTCGACCCGGCCCGCCGGGACACCGTCGAGCAGAAGTTCGGGGCCGACGGCAACCCCGTCCCGGACACGCTGATGCCCCGCGGCCCGTTCGCCGCCGGCACCCCCGGCACCCCCACGCACGTCGGCCGCTTCGAGGTCCGGTCGGAACTCGGGGCCGGGGCGTTCGGCCGCGTCTACCGGGCGTTCGACCCCGAACTCCACCGCGAGGTCGCCATCAAGGTGCCCCGCCCCGAGGCCCTGTCGGCCGACTACCGGGAGCGCTTCCTCCGCGAGGCCCGGGCGGCCGCCACCATCCACCACCCGAACGTCTGCCCGGTCTACGAGGTCGGCACCGACGGCCTCGTCCCGCACATCGTCATGGGGTACGTGAACGGGCCGACGCTCGCCGAGTTCGCCCGCAAGCGCACGGGGTTGCTGCCCGCCAAGCAGGTGGCCGGGGTGGTCCGCAAGCTCGCCCTGGCGGTGGACGCGGCCCACAAGAAGGGCGTCGTTCACCGCGACCTCAAGCCGGGCAACGTGCTCGTGGACAAGGACCGCCGGGAGGTGGTCGTGACCGACTTCGGGCTGGCCCGGATCGGGGCCCCGGCCAGCCACCTGACGTTCGAGGGGGCCGTCATGGGCACCCCGGCGTACATGGCCCCCGAGCAGGCCGGCGGGAAGGTCGACCAGGTCGGCCCCGCGTCGGACGTGTACAGCCTCGGCGTCATCCTGTACGAGCTGCTGACCGGCGACGTGCCGTTCCGCGGCACCATCACGGAGGTGATCGGGCAGGTGATCGGCGGCGACCCGCCGCCGGCGGCGAGCGTCCGCCCGGGGACCGACCTGCGGCTCGACCGCGTCTGCCGGCTGGCGATGGCGAAGGACCCGGCCGCCCGCCCCACGGCGGCCGACCTGGCGGCCCTGCTGGGCGACTACCTGCGGGCCACGGCCGACGGGGCCGGGCCGGCGTCCGGGCGGCTGTCGTTCGCGTCGGCGGAACCGGGGCCGGCGTCCGGCGACATGACGCCGACGGTCGCCACGCTCGTGGGCAGCGGGCCGACGCCGCCGCGGGTCGCCTACCCGCTGGTGCCGACCCGCCCGCCGACGCTGGAGTCGCTGGTGCGGGACGACGGGCCGGCGGCCCGGGTGCGGACCCGCCGGCCGCGGAAGGCGGCCAAGCCGAAGGGCGTGGGGTGGGGCTGGTGGGCGGCCGCCGGGCTCCTGCTCGCGGCCGGGGCGGGGGCCGGCGGCGTCTACCTGATGAGGGCCGCCACGCCGACGCCGACCCCGCCGACCCCGCAGACCCCAACGACCACGACGAAGCCGGCCACCCCGACCGCGACCCCGGCGGTCACGAACCCGACACCGTACCAGACGCCGCAGCCGCGGCCGGGCGAAACGCGGCCGGGCAACCCCGAGTTCGGGCCGGGGGGCTACCCGCCGCCGCCGGGCTGGCCGCCGGGCGTCCCGTTCGTCCCCCCCGCGGGCTGGCGGCCGGGCGACCCGTTCCCGCCGGGCTTCTTCCCCGGCGGCCCGGGGGGTGGCGGCGGGCCGCCGAGGGGTGGGCGGCCGGGCGGGCCGTAGTCATTCGCCAGGTGGCACGGGCGGCTCGCCCGCCCGTGTCGGAGGGCGAGGGAGAACATCCGTCTTGTGGGCCCGGGGGGCCCACCCCGCGGGGTGGCCCCGGGGCCCCCCCCGGCGGGTGGGCCCGGGCCCCACAAAACCCCCCCCCCGGCCCCCCCCCCCCCCGCGGGGGCGCCCC
>JANPKP010000702.1:0-20088 GCA_031426095.1 Gemmataceae bacterium | reverse complement strand
GCGGCCGGGGTCACGCCGGCGGCCGGGGAAGAGGCCGGGGAGGAAGGCTACTCGCCGCTGTTCGCGTGGGTGGACGGCAAGCAGGAGCACGACGCGGCGGCCCAGGACGAGTTCCGCCAGCTGGCCGTGCAGACGCTCCGCATGGACAAGCTGTGGCGGAAGAAGTTGGGCCTGCCGCCGCCGGACGACGAGTACGGGTTCGGGCTCGACGACGACCCGGACGGCGGCCCGACGGTGCCGCGGGGCGATGGGCCGAAACCTACCCCCTCAACCACCTTCCGTGGGAGGGAAGGGGGAGCCGGAAAGGACTCTCCCTCCCCTCCCTTATTAGGGGAGGGGCCGGGGGAGGGGTTCCGCCCGCCCTCACCGCCGGCCGGCCTCCTGCTCGGGCACGCCGGCCAGGACGGCGGCCACGACCGCGTCCCCGGCCACGTTCTCGGCCTGGGCCTCGAAGTTCATCAGCACCCGGTGGCGGAGCGCCGCCGGGGCGACCGCCCGCACGTCCTCGAAACTCACGTTGAAGCGGCCGGCCAGCAGCGCCCGCACCTTCGCCCCCAGAAGGATCGCCTGAGCGCCCCGGGGGCTGGCCCCGGCCCGCACGAAGCGGCCGACCTCGGCCACCGCGAACGGGCTCCCCGGGTGGGTGGCGAGCAGCAGGCGGATGACGTAGTCCTGCACCGGCGGGGCCACGATCACTTCTCGCACGAGGGCCTGCCCGGCGCGGATTTCGTCGCCGTCCATGACCTTGCCGGCCCGCGGGTTCTCGTTGCGGGTGGTGCGGTCGAGGATGACCGTCAGCTCCTCGCGGGTGACGAACGGCACCAGGATTTTGAAGGCGAAGCGGTCGAGCTGGGCCTCGGGCAGCGGGTACGTCCCCTCCTGCTCGATGGGGTTCTGGGTCGCCAGCACGAAGAACGGTTCGCCCAACTGGTGGACGGTGCCGGCGACGGTGACGCTGTGTTCCTGCATGGCTTCGAGGAGCGCGGACTGCGTCTTGGGCGTGGCCCGGTTGATCTCGTCGGCCAGCACGATCTGGGCGAACAGCGGCCCGGCCTGGAAGCGGACCTCGCGGCGGCCGTCGGGCGTCTCGCTGATGATGTTGGTGCCGGTGATGTCCGACGGCATCAGGTCCGGGGTGAACTGCACGCGGCTGAAGTGCAGGCTCAGGGCGTCCGCCAGGGTGCGGACGAGGAGCGTCTTCCCGAGGCCGGGCACGCCTTCGAGCAGGACGTGCCCGCCGACGAACAGGGCGGTGAGAACGGCCCGGACCACGTCCGGCTGGCCGACGATGACCTTGCCCACCTCGGCTTCGAGGGCGGCGAACCGGGCGCGGAAGTGGGCGGCACGCTCGGGCATCGGGGCGGTCGGGTTCATGGGCGTCCGTCAGGGGTTGGCGGGGTCGTCCGGGTTCGGCCGGGCGCGGCGCTTGGCCTCGCGCATGCGGCTCAGGAAGTCGTCGCCCGCAACCGGGGGCGGCGGGGAAGTCGGCGGCACCACGGACGGCGGGGGCGGAACGGCAACGTCGTCGGCCGCGACGGCGGGCGTGGCCTGCGGGGCGGCTCCCGGGTCGAAGCGGCGGCCGGCACCCTCCCGGGCGATACGCTCGGCCGCGGCCTCCTTCGCCCGGAACAGCCGGCCCACGACCTCGGACGGCTCGGCGGTGGTGGTGCCAGGGGAACGCAGCTTCCGCCAGACGCGAAGGCCCCAGCTTCGGACCTCGCCCGGCTCCACACTCACGCGGCGGACGGCCACGTCGAACAAGAGGCCGACGCCGGCCGCGAACACCAGCCAGAACCAGAACGGCAGCAGCGCCCGCACGGTACTCGGGGCGTCGCGGAACACGGCCCCCGACTTCGCCACGCGGGCCAGCTCGGCGTCGTTCTCCTCGTACACCCGGCCGCCGGTGGCGTCGGCCAGCCGCTTGAGCAGGGCGGTGTTGCTCTCCACGTCGGCGAACTCGGGCGAGTACGGCACGGTGACGCCGGCCCTCGCCCCGTCCACCACCTGCCCGTCGCGGACCGCCTGCACGGCCACGAAGTACGCCCCGGCCTCGTCCGCCGGGAACTCGGCCTCGTAACGCCCGGGGCCGGTGCGGACGAACTCCAGGGTCGGCGGCTTCTCCCCGGGCGGGGCCGCCCGCGGGGCCGTGACCTTGCCCCGGAGCGTGACCCCGGCGAGCGGCCGGTCGGCCTCGTCGCGGGCGTCCACGGTGACGCGGACCTTGCCGTCGCGGGCCTCGGTGGCGACGCTCAGCCGGCCCGTCTCGGCCGACCGCATGGCCCAGCCGACGAGCTGCTCCCAGAACTTCTGGTACAGGTCCGACCCGACCCACTCGCGGTCCCAGCCGAGTACGCCGCCGGGCTGGCTGCGGGCGTCGGACGTGAACGCGGCCGACCGGCCGGCCCCGAACTGCCAGTAGGCCAGGACCGGGAACTTCTGGTCCTCGACGGTCGGCCCCTCGATGGCCATCTCGGCGACGGCCGACGGCTTCACGGTGGTGCGGACGAAGCCGTGGAGCCGGGGCAGGCCGTCGGGCAGTTGCAGCGTCGGCCCGCCGCGGACCCGCAGTTTGGGGGCGAACGGCTCGGTGTAGAGGAACGACTGGCTGACCCGGCGGGCCTCCTTGATGTAGATGGCCGGGAGCTTCGACGGGTCGGTGACGGGGTAGTAGTTGCCCTTCGTGCCGGCCGCGATGTCGGTCATCCGCTTGTCGTCGGCGACGCCGTGGGTGGCGACCCCGACGGTGGTGCATGTGACGCCCCCGGCCGCCATCCGGGCCACCGCCGCCTGCCCGCCGGTCCCGTAACTCGGGTCGCCGTCGCTGATGACGATGACGTGGCGGGTGACCAGGGCGTGCGTCGGGTTCACCAGCTCGTCGCCGGCGGCCTTGAGGAACGGGTCGAAGTCGGGCATGTCGCCGGGGGTCATGCGGTCGAGCTGGCGCAAGAAACGGCCCTTGTCGTCGCCGACCGCCTGGAACGGGATGAACCACGAACTCGCCCCGGTGTAGTACAGGACGCCGACCATGTCGACCGGCCCGAGCCGCTCGATGGCGAGCTTGGCCACCTCCTTCTGCCAGCGGTTGCCGTCGGCCATCTCGGAGGCGTGCATGACCAGCACGAGCCCGCCGCGGCCGACCGCCTTGAGCGACTTGATGTCGCAGTCGACCGGCAGGGCGGCCTCGATGGCCGTCTTCTGGTAGCCGCCCGGCCCGTAGCTCGCCGGCCCGCCGACGGCGACCAGCCCGCACCCCTGGTCCGATACGGCGTCCCGGATCGCGTCCATCTGGTCGGGGGCGAACGACTCGGCCGGCACGTCGGCGAGGACGACGCAGTCGTAATTGCTGAGGAAGACGCCGAGGTCGCCCTTGTCGGCGGGCAGACTCGCGGCGGCCAGCGGGTCGACGCGGAACTTGGCCCGGCGGAGCGTGTCCGCGAGGTGCTTGTGGGCGGACTGCTCGCCGGTCTGGTTTTCGAGGAACAGCACCCGCCGCTGGCCGCGGGCGACGACGGCGGTGGTGGCCCGGTTGTTCGCCGAGCGGTCGCCCGGCAGGCCGGCGACGACGCTCCCGCCGTCGGGTTCGAACGAGCGGGTGGGCAGGAAGGTGGCCCGGTACGAGAACGACACCTCGGCGTCGGCCTCCGGGTCGTCGGCCCGGTCGCGGAAGCGGACGACGTTCAACCCCGGCTTCAGGCGGACCTTCACCGGCCCGGGCGCGTTCGGCCTCTCGACCACGCCCGGGCCGTTCACGACCGGGATCGGGCGAAGCTCGCGGTCCCGCAGTTGGACCAGTTCGAGCGAGCCTTCCACAACCCGCGTCGGGTGGGCGTTGCGGACCAGCACCCGCACCGGCAGGCGGACGCCCTTCGCGGTCTGGGCCGGGGCTTCCACCGCCTGCACCAGCACCTCGTTCTCGTTCCGGTAGCCGGCGGCGAGCGGCACGACGTCGATGACGACGCCCTGCCGGCGGGCGAGGGCGGCCTGCTCGTCGGCCCGGCCGAGGTTCTCGTTCCCGTCGGAGATCAGCACGACCCGCTTGCCGGTCCCCTCGGGGAAGCTGGCGAGGGCGAGCTTGAGGGCGGCGGCGATGTCCGTGTACTGCCCGTCGAGCGGCCCCGCGAGGCGCTCGTCCACGGGCAGCCGATCGACGGCGGCCGGCGGCAGGACGAGCTTCGGCCGCTTGCCGAAGAGGATCACGCCGGCCTGGTCGTGCCGGTGGTTGGGGCCGCGGAAGCGGACCGAGTCGTTCACGAAGCGGCGGACTCGCTCCCAGCGGAGGTCGAGAGGAACGCCGTCCGGGCCGACGCGGGACGGATCGACCTCGGGCGGCACGCTGAAGGAGCGGTCGATGACGAACAGGACGGTGACGTTCTCGCTCGCCCGGCGGACACGCGGCTCGGCGAGTGCGAGCGCGAGGCACGCCACCAACCCGCAGCGCAGAATGATGGCGACCTCCCGCCGCGTGGGGCCGAGGCCCGACAGGCTCCGCCGGCTCACGAGCCACACCCACGGCACGAAGGCGAAAGCCACCAACCACCACGGCCGCACGAACTCCAGCGAGCGGACCGCCTTCACCACCTCCACGAGTCCCGCCCACGCGGCGGGCACGGTCACCACCCCGAACCCGAGAGCCATCACCCCGGCGAGCGTCATTGCCAGCCGGAACGACCACCCGCCGGTCCGCCACAGCCACAGCAGCATGACGGCGAACAGCGCGACCGCCCCCAGCCCGACAAGTGTGGGCCACGGCAACTCGCCGAGCTGGGTGAGAAGCGCCGCCATGCCAGACCCGTGGTTCCCGGGGCGTCAGAACTTGACCCGCTGGACGCGGTGGTTCTCGGTGTCGACCACATGCACACGGCCGAAGCGATCGACCGCCAGCGCCCAAGGTTGGGCCAGGCAGCCCGGCTTCGCCCCGGGGCTTCCCCAGGTGGCGAGTGGCGTCCCGGCGGCCGTCAGCTTCTGCACCCGCTGGTTACCCCACTCGACCACGTACAACTCGCCGCCCGGGCCGAACCCCAGGTCATACGGATACCGGAACTCTCCCGCCCCGGCCCCCTCCCGCCCGATCACGCGGACCAACTCCCCGCCGCGCGTGAAGACCTGCACGCGGTGGTTCCCGGCGTCCGCGGCGTAGAGCAGCCCGTCCGGCCCGAGGGCCAGCGCCCGCAGCCGGTGGAAGCGGCCCGGCTCGCTCCCGCTCCCACCCCACGACGCCTCGAACCGGCCGTCCGCGTCGAGCTTGGAGACGCGGTCATTCTCCCCGGTTTCGGAGACGTAGAAGAAGCCGTCGGCGTCCTGAACCGCGTCCGAGACGTAGGCGAACTGCCCGGGTCCGCTGCCGGGCGTGCCGCCGACCACCTTCCGCTCGACGGCGTCCCGGTCGTACACCCGCAGGCAGTGGTAGTGCGAGTCGGCGACGATCAGTTCGCCGTCGCGGGCGAGGCCCAGCCCGCTCGGCCGGCCGTTGCGGTAGTCGGGCGTGCGGAACGTGAGGCCGAGGTGATTGCCGTCGAGGTCGTAGGCCTGGACGCGGGCGGTGAAATCGACGACCCACAGGCGGTCGTGCCGGTCGATGACGGCGGCCCGGGGGCGGACGAAGTCGCCGTCCTGCACGCCCTTCGTGCCCCACACGCGCTCGGGCCGGTCGCCGCGGGAACACCCGAGGGCGAAAAGGGCGGTCAGAAGCAGCACGGATCGGGGCACGTAGACCAGTCTACCGCCAGCCGTCGGAAGTGTCGCCCCGCCCCCGAGCTTGACAGGGGGCCGCCGGTCGGCGAGCATTCCCGGGCCGCGGGGCGAGCCCAAGTACGGGGGACGGCCGGCCTTCACGGGCCGGCCCGACGCCGCCCCGGGGTTACCCCGGGGGCCTTCCACGACCTGAGCCTGCGAGCGCGCGACAGCCCGGGCACTTCCATGCCCAACTTGTCGCGCCGGACAGGACGGGTTGGGCCGCCCCGCGGTACTTTCACTCACGCACGCCATCCCCACGCGGCCGGTCGGTGCCCCATGATCGACCCGCGGACCCGCTTCCTCCGCAACCTCGCCGCCGGCTTCCTCAGCGGGCCGTGGACGGGGCCCGGCCTGCGGGCCGCCGCGCGGGCGGCGACCGGCTCGCGCTTCTGGTGGGTCGACCCCCTCGCCGGCCGCCTGCTCGCCACCTTTCCGCAGCCGCCGGGCTTCGACCAACTCTTCGCCGCACTCGCGGCCGACTCCGGCGTCGTCCGCACCTGCGACCGCATGGCGCGGCGGCCCCTCGACGACCGTTTCCCCGTCCACACACTGTTCGCCCTGCCGCACCGCATGGGCACGCCGCCCTCCCGGGTCGGCCCCCTGCCCTTGCCCGCACTGCCGACGGAAGCCGCCCTCGCCGACTGGCTCGGGGTAACTGGCGGCCGGCTCCAGTGGTACGCCGACGCGGCCGGCCGCAACCATAAGCACCCGCCCGGCCCTCTCCGACCGTACCGCTACCGGTGGGTGCCGAAGGCTGGCGGCAAGCGGCGGCTGCTCGAAGTCCCCGGCCCCGGCCTGAAGCGCCTCCAGCGGGCCGTCCTCGACGGCATCCTCGGCCACTTCCCGCTCCACCCGGCCGCCCACGGGTTCCGCCCCGGCCACTCGGTCGTCACCAACGCCGTGCCACACACCGGCAAGAGCGTCGTCGTCCGGTTCGACCTCGCCGACTTCTTCCCGTCCGTCTCGGCCGCACGGGTGAACCGCACCTTCCGCACCTTCGGCTACCCGGACGCCGTGGCCCGCCTGCTCACCGGACTCTGCACCACGCGGCTCCCGGCCGACATCTGGGACGCCCGGCCGAACCCCGTCAATGACGGCTCCGAACACCCCCACCGGCAGCGGCTCGCGTCCCGCCACCTGCCGCAAGGGGCCCCCACGTCGCCGGCCCTGGCGAACCTCGCCGCGTTTCGGCTCGACTGCCGGATGGCGAAGCTCGCCGCGACCATCCGGACCGACTACACCCGGTACGCCGACGATCTCACCTTGTCGGGCGGCGACGACCTCCGGCGAGCGGCCAAACGGCTCGAAACGCTCGTCGCCGTGATCGTTGCCGAGGAAGGCTTCGGGCTGAACCACCGCAAGACGCGGGTGGCCGGCCGGGGCGGGCGGCAAGTCGTCGCCGGGGTGGTTGTGAACGTCCGCCCGAACGTCACCCGGGCCTCGTTCGACCGCCTCAAAGCCATCCTCACGAACTGCGTCCGCCACGGGCCGGGGGCCCAGAACCGGGACGCGCACGCCGACTTCCGCGCCCACCTCGCCGGCCGCGTCGCCCACGTGGCGATGGTGAACCCCGTCCGCGGCCGCAAGCTCTGGCTCCTCTTCGACCGTATCGCGTGGGAAGCCGCCGGTGGCCCTGTCTTTCCCGCCCCCGCCGTCCGACAATAGCCCCGTCCGCCGTTACCGAAGGGAGCCGCATGGCCGCCGCGTCGAGCGAACTGATCGTCAGCGTGTCCGGCATCCGCGGCGTCGTGGGCCAGGGGCTGACGGCCGAGGCCGCCACCCGCTTCGGGGCCGCCCTCGGGGCGTACCTCCACGGCGGCCGCGTCGTCCTCTGCCGCGACGGCCGGCCGAGCGGCACGATGCTCCGCCACGCCGTCACCGCCGGGCTGCTCGGGGCCGGCTGCACGGTGGACGACATCGGCATCGCCCCCACCCCCACGTGCGGGCTCGCCGTGCGGGCGCTCAAGGCGGCCGGCGGCGTCCAGATCACCGCCAGCCACAACCCGGCCCCCTGGAACGGCCTGAAAATGTTCGGCCCGGACGGTGCCGTGCTGCCCGCGGCGAAGGGCCAGAAGGTCCGCGCCCTCTTCGAGTCGGGCGACTTCAAGCGGGCCGCGTGGGACGGCACCGGCACCACGAACGTGCCGCCCGACGTGCTGGACGAACACGCCCGGGCCGTCCTCGACCTCGTCAGCGTGGCGTCGATCGCGGCGGGCCGGTTCCGCGTCTTCCTCGACGGCAACGGCGGGGCCGGCGGCCCGCTCGGCGTCAAGCTCCTCGCGGACCTGGGGTGCGAAGTCGTGCAGTTCGGCTGCGAGTCGACCGGGGTCTTCGAACACGAGCCGGAGCCGATCCCGGCCCACCTCGCGGACGTGGCCCCGTGGGTGCCCAAGCAGGAAGCGGCCGTCGGCTTCGTCCTCGACCCGGACGCCGACCGACTCGCCCTGATCGACGAGACCGGGGCGTGCGTCAGCGAGGAAACGACCCTCGCCCTGGCGGTCAAGTACCGGCTTTCCCAGCAGACGGGGCCGGTCGTCATCAACATGTCCACGTCGCGCGTGATCGAGGACTTGGCGAACGAGGTCGGGTGCGCCTGCGTCCGCACGGCCGTCGGCGAGGCGAACGTGGTGGAGGGGATGCGCGGGCAGAACGCCGTCATCGGCGGCGAGGGGAACGGCGGTGTCATCGACCCCCGGGTCGGCTGGGTCCGCGACCCGTTCATCGGTATGGCCCTGATCCTGAGCCTGATGGCCGAGGAGGGCAAGCCGCTGAGCCGACTCGTGGCCGAGCTGCCGCAGTACAGCATGTTGAAGACGAAGTTCACCGTCCCGCGCGACCGGCTGCCCGCCGTCCTCGACGCCCTGCAAGCCCGCTGGGCGGACGCCCGGGTCAGCCGCCTCGACGGCCTCCGGCTCGACGGCCCCGACTGGTGGCTGCACGTCCGCGGGAGCAACACCGAGCCGGTGGTCCGCATCATCGCCGAGGCCCCCACGGCCGAGCGGGCGACGCAGCTCTGCGACGAGGCGGGGGCCGTTCTTGGAGTGAGTTAAGCGGCAACCTCTACCTGATTTTACCGCAATAGCGCGATTCACTCGGCCGCATCCTTCGGTCCGCAAACGAGATCGGGAACCCGCTACCACATTTACCGGTGGGGCGGGGGAATTGGGAGCGTTCACCCCGCTTCCCCGCTCCGACCTTGCCCGCCGCTTCCTTGTGCCTCCCGCCTGAATCCGCTATCCTTCCCCTCGGAACGGCCGCCGCCCCCGGATCGACCCCATGCCGCCGCCCGACGACACCCTCGACGCCGCCCTCGCCCGGGCCGCCGACGCCCTCCGCGCCGCCCGCCGGGTCGCCGTCCTCACCGGGGCCGGCGTGTCGGCCGAGAGCGGCGTCCCCACGTTCCGGGCGTCCGACGGCCTCTGGGAGGGCCACCGCATCGAGGACGTGGCCACCCCGTCCGGGTTCGCCCGCGACCCCCGCCTCGTCTGGGCCTTCTACAACGCCCGCCGGGCCAACGTGAAAACGGTGACGCCCAACCCCGGGCACGTCGCCCTCGCCAAGCTCGAAGAACGCGGCTGGAAGGCGTTCACCCTGGCGACTCAGAACGTGGACGGCCTCCACCTCGACGCGGGCAGCAAGAACGTCCTCGAAATCCACGGCAGCCTCCGCCGCACCCGCTGTACCTCGTGCGGCGTCGAGACGGACCGCGGGTTGGAACCGCTCGCCGAGTTGCCCGCGTGCCCGTCGTGCGGCGGGGCGCTGCGGCCGGCCATCGTCTGGTTCAACGAGAATCTGCCGGTCGATGTGTGGGAGTCCGCGATGACGGCGGCCCACGAGTGCGACGTTTTGCTCGTCGTCGGCACGTCGGCCGTCGTCCACCCGGCGGCGTCGCTGATCCCGATTGCCAAGGCGGCGGACGCGACGGTGGTCGAAGTGAACCTGACGCGGACGGACGCCAGCGACCACGCCGACATCGGGCTTTACGGCCCGTCGGGGCAGGTGCTGCCGAGGTTGGTCGAGATGTTGGCGGTTGCGTGAACACTCACGGCCCCGGCGAGCGGGGGGCGTGAGCCCCCCTGATCGTTTCGCACGGCCGATCCGCGATGCGTCAGTATCAGGGGGCTCACGCCCCCCGCTCGCCGGGGTCTTTGAGTTTCCTTCAAGGGTTTTAGGATGCCCGCGACGCGGCTCGACGGCAAGGCGCTGGGTCAAACGCTGCGGGCCGAGCTGGCGGCCGCGGTCGCCGGCCGCACGGCCGCCGGGAAGCGGCCGCCGGGGCTCGCCGCCGTCCTCGTCGGCGACAACCCGGCCAGCCACGTCTACGTCCGCAACAAGCAGAAGGCGTGTGCGGAAGCCGGGCTCGCGAGTTGGCTCCACCACCTGCCGGCCGACACGACGCAGGAACAACTCCTGGCACTGGTCGAAAAACTGAATGACGATGCGTCGGTTCATGGTATTCTGGTGCAGCTTCCTCTCCCGAAGCAGATCGACGAGGGTGCCGTGCTGCGGGCCGTCCGCCCCAGTAAGGATGTCGACTGCTTCCACCCCGAGAACGTCGGCCTGCTGACCGCCGGCCACCCGCGGTTCTACCCCTGCACCCCGCACGGGGTCGTGCTGCTGTTGGCCCGCAACGGGTTCGACCTGGCCGGGAAAGACGTGGTGGTGGTCGGCCGGAGCAACATCGTTGGCAAGCCGCTGGCCCTGATGCTCCTCCAGAAGCGGACGACGGCCAACCCGGCCGGGTGCGACGCGACCGTGACGGTGGCCCACACTCGCACCGCCGACCTCGCCGCCGTCTGCCGCCGGGCCGACGTGCTGGTCGCGGCCGCCGGCGTGCCCGGCGTCATCACGCCCGACATGGTCAAGCCGGGGGCGGTGGTGATCGACGTGGGCACGAACGTGGTCACCGGCAAGCTCGCCGGCGACGTTCACCCCGCCGTCGCCGACGTGGCCGGGGCCTTGTCGCCCGTCCCCGGCGGCGTCGGCCCGATGACGATCACGATGCTCCTGGTGAACACGCTGAAGGCGGCTGAGTTGATCGACGGGTGACAACGGGTCATGGGTCGAAGTACGAGGTGCCCCATGCGTGTGTTGGTCTACAAGCGGACGCACAACGGCGACCCCGACGAATCCGGGTGCTTTGGAATCCGTGATTGCATGGGCACTGTCCGAGATCGTGACTACGAAGCAGTGATCGGCGTCGGCGGGATCGGTCCCGAGCCTCAAGCAAAAGGCATTGCCGGCAAAGTCAATTGGATTGGTATCGGTCCGCACAAAGCGTATGTGGGCAAGAGAGGGCCGGAAGTCACATTCGACCACTTCCTCTATTACGGCACCACTGGGCCAGACTTCCGAGAGCTGGCCCCAGAGTTGGCAGAGCGCATGTACGCCCACAACGTCCGAAGCATCCTCCACGGGATGAGCGAGAAGGAGCAAGCGGAGGCAGAGCAGATTCTTGAGCGTGCTAAGGGAAAGCCGCCCTCCCTCGGTCGACGAGCTGCCTCGCGGCTCAAACGATTCAGCCGCAAGTGCAAGCCCACAAGTTCGACCGCCGTCGCCATCCGCTCCACATGCAAGCGGCCAACAACCTGTGGGTGATGTCGTTTGGCGCTCCGAGTCAGCCCCCAAACCCTGGACCTCCCGTCACCGGGACACGCATGAACCTCAACCTGACGACCGCCACCCGGATCGGGCTCAACCTCCTCGCCCTCCTGGGGATCGCCGTCGCCTTCTGGCTCGGCCGGTCGGTCTTCGTCCCGCTCACCCTCGCGGTGCTGCTCGCGTCCATCCTCTACCCGGCCGCCCGGTGGCTCAACGCCCACTTCCTCATGCCCTGGTTCGTCGCCTGCCTGAGTATCATCATCATGCTCGTGGTCAGCGGCGGGATCGTGTTCGCGTCGTTCGCCGCGGCCGTCCCCCGGCTCCTCGAAGACCTGCCCAAGCCGAACGACATCACCGGGCAGAAGGAGTTCTACAAGCGGTTCGCCGGCCAGATCAGCAAGGCCAGCCCGTTCGACACGTCGGAAATCCTCCCCGACAACCCGGAGCAGTCGGGCCTGTTCCTGTACGTCCAGAAGGTGTTCAACGGCGAGTCGATCACCAACGCCCTCATCGGCATGGCCGGGGGCGGGTTCGAGCTGATCGCCCAGGGGGTGCTGGTCCTCTTCATCGTGCTGTTCCTCCTCCTCGAAGGGGACATGCTGGCGAACAAGGTGCGGGCCATCTTCGGCATGGAGGGGGACACCCAGACGCGGGTGACGGGGGCCCTGCGGGAGATGGCCGAGGCGATCCGCACGTACCTCGTGTGGCGGACCATCGTGAACGTCGGCCTGGCCCTCGCGCTGGGCACCTTCTACCACTCGATCGGCCTCCGGCAGGCGACCCTGTGGGCGCTCCTGACGGCCCTCTTCAGCTACGTCCCGTACCTCGGCACCATCGCCGCCGGGGTGCCGCCGGTGCTCGACGCCCTCCTCTACGTCGGGGCCGGGCCGGCCCTGCTCATCCTCGTCGCGTACATCGGAGTGGTGACGTTCGAGGGGTACATCATCGTCCCGTGGGTGATGGGCCGGAGCATGGACCTGAACGCCACGACGGTGATGCTGGCGTGCCTCTTCTGGTACCTCGTGTGGGGGACGGCCGGTCTGTTCGTGGCGATGCCGCTGATGGCCGCCATCAAGGCCGTCTGCATGCACGTCGAGGGGTGGAACGCCTGGGGCCACCTGATGAGTTCGGAGCCGGCGAAGTCGATGGTGGCGGCCCACCCGGGCGACCCGCCGCACAGCCCGCTGGAGAACATCCTGGGGACGGGGCACGCGGAAGGGGGTGTGCCGGCGGCCGGCAAAAAAAGTGACGCCCCTTACTGACGGGGGCGTGTCGGCGGCCGCGACCCCCGCGCCCGCCGAGCCGTGGTACTACCTCTTCTGGCCGCCGATCCGCTGGGGCGTGATCGTGGCCGCGGCCCTGCTGGCGGAAGCCTTCTGGCGAGACGGCAAGGCCGAACGCCGCCGTTTGAGAGAGCGACAGGCGGCGAAGAAGAGTGGGGATGAGAAGGGACGCGGATGACGCGGATCGGGACGCAGGATGCAGAGGCAAATCAGCAGGTTCTGAGCCGCAGAGCGGCGGCCGTTCGTAGCCTGGGGCGGGAGCCCCAGGTCAAGGCCACCCCAAAAACGTTTGAGCCCCGGAGGGGCGACCGTGGTGACGGTCGCCCCTCCGGGGCTCATCCTCTTATCGCCTACGCCAACCCGGGGCTCCCGCCCCAGGCCACGAACGGCCGCCCCATCCGGGGCTAAAACGGGACAGATCGATCCGCGTCATCCTCGTCCCATCACGACCCAATCAGAACCGCGTCGCCGAGTACGGGGCCGGGTCGACGTGCGGCGTCTGCCCGTTCAGCAGCTCCGTCACGAGCTTGCCGGTGCCGGTGGCCATCGACAGGCCGAGCATGTTGTGGCCGGCCGCGACGTACAGGTTGCCGGCCGCCGGGCTCGGGCCGATGATCGGGCGGCTGTCGGTCGTCATCGGCCGCCAGCCCCACCACTCCTCCTGGACCGGCGCGTCGAGCGGCTCCTTGAAGTAGTGGGCGGCCCCGTTGCGGAGGATGGCCAGCCGGCGGGGGTTCGTCTCCTCGTTGTACCCGGCGAACTCCATCGTCGAGCCGATCCGCAGGCCGTCGCTGAACGGGGTGATGGCCACCCGGTGTTCCTCGAAGATCATCGGGTACGTCGGGCAGTTCGCCGGCCGGGCCATCGTGATCGAGTACCCCTTCCCCGGCTGGATCGGCACCTTGAACCCGAGCGACTTGCTCAGCTTCGGCGTGAGCGCCCCGGCGGCCACCACGAAGGCGTCGGCGGTCACGTCGCCCTGCGTGGTCTGGACCGCCGTCGCGGTGCTGCCGGCGCGGGCGATGCCCGTCACCTCGCACCCCTCGCGGACCTCGACGCCGGCGGCCAGGAGCGACTTGTGCCACGAGGTCATGAGCTTGTCGGCCCGCAGGTGGGCGTCGATGCGGTAGAGCCAGGCCCCGGCGAGGCCGGGCTTGAGGGACGGTTCGAGGGCGGTCAGTGCGTCGCCCTCGACCAGCTCGGGGGTGAGGCCGAAGTGGTCGCGGACGAGGTGGGCCGTCTCGGTGGCGTGGGCCAGGCCGGCGGCCGTGCGGTTGACGAACAGGATGCCCCGGTCCTGCCAGTCGCACTCGAGGCCGTCGTCCTTCACCAGCGTGTCGTAGAGAACCCGCGACGACTGGAGGAGGGCGTTGATGCCCTTCGCGGACTCCATCATGTCGGCGTGGTTGCCGCGGCGGGCGAAGCGGAGGAGCCAGCCCCAGAGGGTGGGGTCGAACCGCGGCTTGATGCGGAACGCGGAGTCGGGCTTGAACATGGAGATCAGCGACTTGCGGACGGCCCCCGGGGCGGCCAGCGGGAGGACGTGGCTGGGGCTGACGTACCCGCAGTTGGCGTGCGAGCAGGCGGCCCCGAACTTCCCCTTGTCGAGCACCGTGACCCGCCACCCGGACCGGCTCAGGTAGTGGGCGCACGCCGCCCCGATGACGCCGCCGCCGACCACCACCACCTTCCCGCCATTCGCGGTACTCACGTTCGTACTCCGTCGCTGAAGGATGCGGCCGGGCCGACGGTCGGCCCGGCGTGAGGATGCCCGGAGAGGGTTTAAGGGGCGTCGAGGTGGGCATCGCCGACGCGCTGGTAGAGTTCGTGCAACGCGGCCGCCGCCCGCTCGGCCAGGGCGTACCACTCCGGCGACGCCACGCAAGCCGGGTGTGACACCAGAACCTTTTCGACCATGTCCGCCACCAGTGCCGTGCGGTCGAGCAACTCGTGACAGCCGACCGTACCGGGACGGTACCCGTCGGCCCACCCCGGCCCGTGGTCGGCGGCCAACTCGGCGGCCGCGACCAGCCGGTCGTCTTCAGCGGTGTGCGTCGTAGTGTGAGGCACGGGTCAGTCCTCCAAACTCGCTTGCCGCAGGATGCTGCGGTAGGTGCCAGGGGCGAGGTCGTCGGATGGCTTGCCGGGCACCGTCACCTTCCCCGACTTCACCGGGTGAACGAACTGCCGGTGGCTGCCTCGCTGCGTGAACTGGACCCACCCGTCGTCGGCCAGTCGGCGAATCATGTCGCGGACCTTCATCACGACTCGCCCTTGAGCCGCCGGATGGCCGCCTCGGCCTCCCACCTCAGCGGATGCGATTCGTAAGCCGTCACGGCCTCGTAGAAGCGTAGAGCGTTTTTGATGTCGCCCTTCGCCTCGTATGCACGGGCGAGTTTAAAGAGCGTGTCGGCCCCGCTCTTGTTCGACTCCTTGAAGTCGGTGTAACAGGCGATGGCGAGGTCGGGCTGGTTCAGTTCGTCGAGGTACATGTCGCCCAGGAGCTTCGTCGCGGTGTACCACGCCTCCTCGTCGTCGCCGGAGCCTTTCTTGCCCTCGCGGAGGTCTTCGAGCATCCGCAGGCCCTCGTCGCGTTCGCCGCGGCGGAGGCGGCAGCGGGCCTCCACCAGCCGCACGGCGGCGCTGCCCGGCTGCATGATCTTCGCCAGCGTGGCCAGGTGCGTCGCCCAGTCGAGGAGGTCGGCGTCGCCGTCCTTCATGTTCAGGATTTCGGCCGCCTTGCGGGCACAGTAGCGGGCGTCGAACCAGCGGCCGATGCGGTCCTTCTTCGCCTCCACCTGCTCGGGCGTCACCGAATAATAGAAGGTGTCCTTCTTCTTGAGCAACTCGCTGTCGGTGCCGACGTAGGTCAGGCCCGTCTCCACCATCAGCAGGCCGTTAAGGGCGTCCTTGTTCTTGCCGTACAGGTCGGCCAGCCGGCGGTACGTCTGAAGCTCCTGCTTGCCGCCGGCGTCGAGGTAGAAGCGGAGGTCGTCGATGGCCGCCTCGTAGTCCTCGCGCAGCTCGGCGGCGGCCGCGAGTTTCTGGAGCGAGGCGAGGTAGATTTCCTTCTGGTCGGGGGCCAGCCGGCGGTCGCGGAGGGCGGCGTACCCGGTCCGCTTCACCTGCTCCAAATAGCCGCGGGTCGCTTCCAAGTCGCCGGCCTTCTCGGCCACGTCGGCGAGTTTGCGGAAGATCGCCGGGCCGCGGTCGGCCAGCCCCCTCCCTGCGACGCGGAGGTACGCCATACCCCGGTCGCGGCGTTCCGGGTCGGGGTCGTCGGCGAGGGCGAGGCCGAGCTGCTCCACGTAGTCGTAGTTGAACCACTCGGGCGGGCCGTCGGCCGCGGCGGCCACGAACTCGGCTTCCACTAGACCGCTGTAGAGGTTCGCTTTTAACTCCAGGGCCGCGGAATCCTCCGGGGCGGCGGCCAGTTGCCGCTCGACGGCCCCTATGGCCTCCACCCGCCGGCCCGGCTTCGCCAACTCGTTCGTGCCGAGCCGCTCGACCAACTGCGGGTGGAGCCGCAGCGCCAGGTCCCACGCGGGGAACAGGACCGCCCGCCGCACGGCCGGCTGGTACGCCGACGTTTCCGGGTCGAGCAGCTTGCCGAGCGTGCCGGCGGCGGTGTCGTACTCCCGGGCGTGCGTCTGCGACACGGCCCGGAGGTAATCGACGCGGGCCTGCATCGCCGGCTTCTGCCGCTCGACCAGTTCGAGGAAGCGGTCGGCCTCCTCGCGCTGGGCGGGCGTCGGCACGCGGCCGTGCAGGAGCAGGCCGGCGGCGCGGTCGAGGCAGAGGGTGAAGTCGAGCTGCTCGGCCAGCCCGGGGTCGGCCTGGAGGCGGTCGAGCGTCAGCCCCCGGTGGAGGGCCGTCATCCCCTGGGCCGCGAGGGCGTTCTTCGGGTCGATCTTCAACGCCCGGTTGAAGAAGTACAGCGACTCGCGGAGCCGGCCGAGGTTGAGGTAGCTGAACCCGCGGACGGTGTGCTTGAACACCCGCAGGCCGGGCAGCACCCGGGTGGCGTACACGAAGTACGCGGTGATCGGCAGGAGGAAGCCGGCCGACCCCATGTTCGGGGCCGCCCGGGCGAAGTCCATCAGGTTCAGGGCCACGCCCAGGCCGGCGCACACGGCCATGATCTCCCCTTCGGACTCCTCCGCCTGCGCCACGAACGTGAGGAGGTAGAAGAACGGCAGCCCGGCGAGGACGTACAGCCCCAGGTTGAAGCGGGCGGCGGGGTCGTTCAGGCCCGGCACCTCGGCGAGGTACTGCGTGGCGGCGTACACCAGCCCCGCGGCCACCACGAACCCTGCCCCGAGCCGCCACAGCGGGTCGGCCATTTCCCGCAGCCTGGAGAGCCCGAAGCCGAGGACGCCTCCGCCGAGGACGCACCACGTCAGCCAGTCGCGGGCCGGCTCCCGGTGCCGCAACAATTCGAAGCTGACGCCGAACGCCGGGCCGACCGCGTCGATCAGTTCGCGGGCGAAGTCGCGGCCGGAGAGGACGCCGGCGGCGAGGCCGACGACGAGGCTGTCGAGATCAGGAGCGGGCTTTCGAGCAGTACCAGGAGCGGGAAGGCGAGCCAGTTCTGCCACGGCTTCACGCCGCGGGCCACGAGCCGGACCGCCCCAAGGATGAGGCCGACGGCGGTGCCCACGGCGGTGCAGCCGAGGACCCAGCCGGCGGCGGTCCAGGGGGCCGGGCTGGTCGGCATCTGGAGGCCGGCGAACACCCACAGGCCGAGGAAGACGCCCTTGAGGATGTACTCGTTGCGTGACCAGCCCATCGGCGGCACCCGCGGGAGAGGACGTGCGAGGAGGAAGGCCCCTGTGAGGATACGGCGCGGCGTGCGGGGCTGGAAGGGCGGCCCCCTCGCGGGACCGGAGCGGCCCGGCGGGTTTCCGTTTGCCGGGGGCCGGCCGCCGCCGATATAGTGTCCGGCACGGCCCGCCCTCCCCGACTCCCCCGAGACGCCTCGCCATGCCCCGCCCCCTTCTTGCCGCCGCCGTCCTCTTCGCCCTGGCCGCCGTCGGGTCCGCCCAGAAGCCGACGCCCAAGCCGGCCGACAAGGTGAAGGCCCCGGCCGTCAAGGAGATCATGCAGAAGGCCCACGCCAAGACGGGGGTGCTGAACAAGCTCGACCAGGCCGCGAAGGGCGGCCGGTGGGACGACGCCAAGCCGCTCGCCGACGAGCTGGTGGTGCTCGGGGACGACCTGGTGAAGGCGTCGGCCCCGAAGAAGGGGACGGCCAAGTCGTGGGCCGAGAACACGAAGGAGTACGCCGACGAGACGAAGGCGTACGCGGCGGCCGTGGGCAAGAAGGACGCGGCCGGGGCGAAGGCCGCCCACGGGGCGATCACCGAGCTGTGCCGGACGTGCCACGGGGCCCACAAGTAAATCGGCCGGCCGGGCGGAACCGGGTGAATAAACGCGGGGTCGATTGGGTCGATAGTCGCGGGCGGCTATAACACCCCCCGGAGCGTCTGGCGGGGGTCGCCGGGCTGCCGTTACGCGGGGTTCCGAACCTTGAGGGCGTTTCCCATGACGGGCAAGTGGCAACGGGCGGCGTTCGTCGCCGTCGGCGCGGTGGCGGTGCTCACCGGCGGCAGCCTGCTGGCCGCCGACAGCATCGACGAGATCATGAAGGCGAACCACGGGAAGAAGGCCGGGCTGGCCCCGAAGCTGGCCCCGCTGGTCAAGGCGATGGAATGGGACAAGGCCGGCCCGATCGCCAAAGAGATGGCGACGAACGCGGCCGGGCTCTCGAAGCTCAAGCCGGAAAAGGGCGACGCCAAGTCGTGGGAGAAGCTCAGCAACTCCTACTACGAGAACCTGAAGGCGACCTCCGACGCCATCGACAAGAAGGACGCCAAGGCCGCCAACGCCGCCTTCGGCAAGGTCGGCGGCTCCTGCAAGTCCTGCCACGACGCCCACCGGGGTTGATCCCGCCGGCCGCGTGACGACACTCCACGAAGCCCCGGGACGGCCGTCCCGGGGCTTCCGTCGTTCAAACTCCCCTTCCCCCGCCCGCCACGCCCGCGTATACCCCGCCGCCTGACGGGGCGGGTGCCCCCACTTCACCCCACATCCGGGAGGGCGGGACATGGCGGAGAACGCGGCGGCCAAGAAGGGCGGGAAGAGCGGGTGGCTCAAGGCCGGGGTGCTGGGCGTCCTCGGGCTCGGCGGCGGGGCGGTCGGCACCTACGCCACCGCGGTCGTGGACCGGGTGGTGAAGCCGAACAAGCCGGTGGCCAACTTCGCGGTCGCGGCCGACGGGCTGAGCGTCACCTGCCAGAACCGGGCGACCGGCGAGAGCGGGTGGTGGGACTTCGGCGACGGCACCCCGCTCGAACCGTTCGCCCCGGACCAGCCGGCCGTCGCCCACGCCTACGCCAAGCCGGGCACGTACGCGGTCAAGCTGACCGTCCGCAACTTCCTCCTCGAAGAGAACGAGCGGTCCGTCCCGGTCGAGGCCGCGGTGGCCGCCAAGGACGCCCCGCCGCCGGACGTGGCCGTGCTGCGGGCCCAGCCGGTCAGCCCGCAGAGCGTCGCCCCGGCCACCTTCCGGCTGACCGGCGAGGTGAAGAACGCCGAGGGAACGGTGTGGGACTTCGGCGACGGCCGCCTGGAGGTCGGCGACGCCAGCGGCCCGATCGACCGCCTGGTGACGTTCGAGAAGCCCGGCACGCACACCATCCAGCTCATCTCCCACGGCGGGAAGGTGGCCGCCAAGCAGACGGCGACGGTCCGCGTGGAGCCGCCCCAGGTCGGCGGGCTCATGGTCGTCGTCCGCGTCACCGACGCCGGGAACAAGGTGGACCGCGTGACGATCCCCGCCTCGGTGTCCCTCGCCCCGCCTTCCGCCAAAGGTGCGGCCGGCACGTTCGAGAAGGTGGTGGCCGCCCGCCCGGGGTACGCGGTGGTGGAGGCGACCCTGACTTCGACCGGCGTACCCGGCGTGAAGAACCTGAAGGTGCAACGGACGGCCGACGGAACCGGGGCGACGGTGTCCGGCGAGTGGGCCGGGGACGCCAAGGTGCTGTCGAAGGCGGCCGGCGGGTCGGACGTGCTGATCGGCGTCAAGCTCGTGCAGGAGCGGACGACGGCGGTACAGCGGCCGGCCGAGACGGTGACGGGCGTGCTGGCCGGCGGGCAGATCGTGTTGCCGCTGCCGCCCCAGCCGCGGGGCGTGGCCGGCGTCCAGCGCAAGATGCAGCTCGAAATCCGCCGCACGACCGCCGACGGCCGCTCGCAGGTGGTGGCGAACGTGCCCGACCTGAAGCTCCCGTGGTCGGCCCCCGTGGCCGGGCTGGCGGCGACGCCGACGGGCACCCTCGGGGCTCCCGCCGCGGCCCCGGTCGTGACCGCCCGGCAGGCCGGCGACGGGCTGGTGCTGACCGTCGGGAACTGACCGCACTTCCGATCCCCGTTTAGCGCCGCGACCCGCGGTCGCAATCCGCGACCGCGG
>JANPKP010000701.1:0-2062 GCA_031426095.1 Gemmataceae bacterium | reverse complement strand
GACGATCTCGCCGTACCCGTTGATGACGGTGAGCAGGTTGTTGAAGTCGTGGGCCACCCCGCCGGCCAGTTGGCCGACCGCCTCCATCTTCTGGGCTTGGTGGAACTGGTTCTCCAGCTTCCGCCGCCCGGTCACGTCCGTCTGGACGCCGATGAAGTGGGTCAGCCGGCCCGCGTCGTCCCGGACCGGGGAGATCGACAGGGCGTTCCAGAACGGGGTGCCGTCCTTGAGGTAGTTCAGCAACTCCACGTCGCACGGCACGCCCTGCCGGACCGCCTCCCGGACATCGGCCACTACCGCTCGGTCCGTGTCCTTGCCCTGGAGGAACCGGCAGTTCCGCCCCATGGCCTCGGCCCCGGTGTACCCGGTCAGATGCTCGAAGCCGGGGCTGACGTAACTGATGGGGTAGTCCGGGGCGTTAGCATCCGTGATGATGATGCCCCCGACGACGGCCCGGATCGCCCGGTCGCGGAGGAGGAGGGCGTGTTCGGCCTGCCGCCGGGCGGTGATGTCCTGGGCGAGCGAGAGGACGCCCTGGAACGTGCCGTCCGGGCCGAACAGCGGGGTGTTGTACCACTCACAGGTGATGGTCCGCCCGTCCTTCGTGACGTTCTCGCAGACCCCGTGGGCGTCCATGTCCCCCGCCGCCAGCCGGGCGAAGATGTCCGCCACGACGGGGCGGGATTGTTGCGGAACGACGACCTCGAACGGGTGTTTGCCGAGTACCTCGGACCGGGTGAACCCGAAGGTGCGTTCGGCGGCAGGGTTCCAGCCGGTGTACCGGAAGTCCGGCCCGCTCAGCAGGTAGGCCAGGGGCATCCGCTCCACCTGGAGGTTCAGCCGGGCGAGGGCCGCGTACCGCTCGGCCTGGGCTTCCTTGAAATCGTGGATGTCGGTGGCGGTGCCGAACCAGCGGACGATCCGGCCCGCCTCGTCCCACTGGGGCAACGCCCGGCCCAGGAACCACCGGTACTCGCCGTCGCGGCGGCGGCACCGGTACTCGATCTCGTATGTTTCACCCGTGGCAAGGGAGTGCTGCCACCGGTCCCAGGCGAGGGGCTGGTCGTCCGGGTGGAAGACGTGGTTCCACCCTTCCCCCCCCGTCTCCCCGAAGGTCAGGCCGGTGTACACGTACCACTGCCGGTTGTAGAACTCGTGGTAGCCGTCCGGCCTCGTGGCCCAGACGATCTGCGGCATGGCCTCGGCCAGTCCGCGGTAGCGGGCCTCGCTCTCGCGGATCGCCTCGTCGGACATCTTTCTCTCGGTCACGTCCGTGTGGACGCCGACCCACTCCCGGATCGCCCCGCCGGCGTCCAGGATCGGCACGGCCCGGACGGCCATGTGGCGGTACTCGCCGTCCGCCCGGCGGAGGCGGTGCTCGACCCGGTACGTGGTCCGCGTCGAAACCGCCGCCGCCCACTCACGGGCACTCTCCGCCCGGTCGTCCGGGTGGACGGCGTCGAGCCACCCCCACCCCCGGTGTTGCTCGACGGGTTGGCCGGTGAACGCCGTCCACCCCGGCTGGGCCGAGTCGAACGCCCCCGACGCCGGGGAGTCCCAGACGATGGCGGCGGTCGCGTCGATCAACGACCGGTATCGCTTCTCGCTCCGCCGGACGGCTTCCTCGGCCCGTTTGCGGTCGGTGATGTCCTGGTACACGCCGAGCACCCCGACCACCGCCCCGCCCGGCCCCCGAAGCGGCACCTTGCTGGTCAGCAGCGTCATCGTCCGGCCATCCGCCAGCAACCGCGGTTCCTCGACGTTCAAGAGCGGCTCACCAATTTCGATCACCCGGCGGTCGCGGGTTACGAACGCATCGGCCTCGGACGGCGGTGCCAGTTGGTTGTCCGTCTTGCCGATCAGGTCGTCGGGGGAGACGACTCCTAAGTCCTGTGCGAACTGCAGGTTGCACCCGAGGAGCACGGAGTCCCGGTCTTTCCAGAAGACGCCGCAAGGGATGTGGGCGATGACCGTCTGGAGGAGGGCCTCTCGCACCCGCAGGGCCTCCTCGGCCCGCCTGCGTTCGGTGACGTCGCGGGCGATGACGGACGCCCCGACGACC
>JANPKP010000700.1:0-8862 GCA_031426095.1 Gemmataceae bacterium | reverse complement strand
GTGGGTGTGCGGGCGGGTGGTGGTGTGCGGCGCGGGGGGGCTGGGGCTGGCCCCCCCCCCCCCCCCCCCCCCCCCCGGGGGGGGGGGGCCCCCCCCCCCGCCCCCCCCCCCCCCCCCCCCCCCCTCGCCGGGGTTTGTTTTATGCCCCGCACCGCACCTGAACCACCGCCCCCGCCCGCCTCGCGGTGACGCCGTCGGGGAACTCGGCCGCACCACCGTCATCCCCGGCCACGGCCGCGACGCGGTGCCAGTGGGCGGCCGTCATCCGGCCCATCGGCCAGCCCTCGCGTTCCCACAATAGCCGCAGCGCCTCCCGCGTCAGCAGCGGCGGCGCGGCGGCGAGGGTGGCCGCGTCGAGGACGACCACCGGCCCCGCCCGCGGCCGTTCGGCGTCCGCCAGCAGCTTCGCGGCCACCACTTCGATCACGTCGAACGCCTCCGACGCCTGACCGGCGAGCGAGCCGAGGGCGGCCGCGGCGTCGGGGTTGAAGGTCCGCATCAGGGGCAGCAGTTCGTGGCGGACGCGGTTGCGGGTGAACCGCGGGTCGGCGTTCGAGGCGTCGTCGCGGAACGGCTGCCCGAGTGCCGCGAGGTACGCCAGCACGTCGGCGCGGGTGGATGTGAGGAGGGGGCGGTGGAGAAGGATGAAGGATGAAGGATCAAGGCTCAAGGACGAAGCCGCGATGCCCCGCAGCCCCCGCAGCCCCGTGCCCCGCAGGAGGCGGTGCAGCACCGTTTCCGCCTGGTCGTCGGCCGTGTGCCCGGTGGCCACCCACGCCGCCCCCGTGCGGGCCGCCACGTCCGCGAACCACTCGTACCGCAGCCGGCGGGCCGTCGCTTCGAGGTTCGCCCCGGCCGCGAGCGCCGCCACGTCCTGCCGCCGCACTTCACACACGCAACCGTGTTGCGACGCGAGTTCCCGCACGAACGCCTCGTCGGCGTCGGACGCCTCGCCGCGGAGCGTGTGGTTCAGGTGGGCGACGGCGAGCGGGCCGCAGCCGGCTTCGAGCAACGCCCGTAGAAGCGCGACGCTGTCGGCCCCGCCAGAGACGGCGACCACGCCCGGGGTCGCGGTCAGCCCGTGGGCGCGGGCGAAGCGCCGGACTTCCGCCGCGAGCCGGCCCACGCTATGCCCCTCCGCCGGTAGAATGGCCGAACGCCGCTCCCCCGTTATACCCGACGCGGACGATCACCCGCCGGCGGACGCAAGCTCGGAGGCGGGAAACGGGGTGGAATTCGCGGCCGCCCCCGCTTTCCCAGGGGGGGTGGGAGCGGGGGCGGTTAAGCCGTTCCTCTGCCGCGAGATCGGGCGAAACGCGCCGTTTAAAAGCGGGGGAGTCCGGGGGCACTTCCACCGCCGCCCGAGCGTTCTCGACCCCCGAAGCGGGCTTGACCCCCGTTCCGCCCGAGGCTATCCGTGCCGCCCACCGACGATGCCGCGACGCCGCCGACCGTCCTCCCGGTCCGCCCCCTCCCGCCACCCGGGAGCGTGCGGGTGCGGTGGTACGTGCGGGCGGCCCTCCTGCTCATCGGGCTGGGGCTGGCGGCGGTGTTCGGGGTCGCCGCGTGGCTCAACCCGTACACGCCCGACGGGACGCCGCGGACGATGGCCACGCACCGGCAGCTAGGGGTGCCGGCGTGCAACTTCGTGACGCTGACCGGCAAGCCGTGCCCGTCGTGCGGGATGACGACGAGCTTCGCCCTGCTGGTGCGGGGCGACGTGGGGGCGAGTCTGCGGGCGAACTGGGTCGGCACCCTGCTCGCCCTGTTCTGGGCGGCCCTGCTGCCGTGGTCGCTGGCCAGCGGGCTCGCCGGCCGGCCGCTGCTCATCCCGCGGGGGCGGGGTGAACTCATCACGACGGCCGTGGTGGGCGTCTTTCTGGTGTTGGCGCTGGGCCGGTGGGTGGGGGTGTTAATCAGTGGGCAGCGGCAGTAGGCGGGCGACAGTGTAAAGACTGCTGCCGACGCCGGGCCGGATTTCGACTGCCGCCTGCGAACTGCCGCTGCCAACTGCAAACGGGGGGTCAGGATGACCGCGATCGAACTCGGAGTCTGGCCCCGGCGGGCCGTGTGGGGGGCGTTCCTGGTCGTGCTGGCCATCGGGTGCAACCCGATCACCACCGCGTCGTTCCTCCTCCACTCGCCCAAGAAGCAGCCGGCCGAGGTGGCGCTGAAGCCGCACAAGGACCCGACGACCGGGAAGCTCAAGGACGAGGTCCGGGTGGTCGTCCTGTGCGGCATGTCGTCGGCCGGGTCGGGGGCCGACGCGATGGCGTTCGCCGGGGCCGACCGGGAACTGGCGTCGCTGATTACCAAGAAGTTCCCCGGGGCGCTGACGTACTACGAGTGCAAGGAGAAGATCGTGGTCGTGTCCACCGCGCAGGTGGACAAGTTCAAGATGAGCAACCCGGGGTGGAAGACGATGCACCCGGCGGCCATCGGGCGGAAGCTCGGGGCCGACTACGTGCTGGACGTCCACCTGGGCCGGATGCAGGTGTACGAGCCGGGCAGCGCGAACATGATCTACCAGGGGCTGGCCGAGGTGTCGGTGGACGTGTACGACTCGACCGCGAAGGACCGGGAGCCGACGAACAAGCACGTCCACTCGTTCAAGTACCCCCGCGGCCCGGTCGAGCCGGCCGAGGGCAAGCCGCTGAGCCGGTTCAAGCTGGAGTTCATGGACACCCTGGCGACCGAGCTGATCCTCCGCCACATCGAACACCCGCCGGGCGACGGCATCGCGGGCGGCGGCGACCTGGGCGGCGGGCGGTAAGCCGGGCGTGGTCAACGGCCGACGCAAAGCCCGGGGGTGGCCACCCCCGGGCTTTTTGCGTCCCCCGTGGTACAATTCCGGGGTCACGCCCCTTCACCCCGAGCGGCCCATGCGCACCTGGCTCCGGAACGTCGCCCGGGCGGTCTCCACCGTCGCCGCCGGCATGCACGTCACGCTCCGGCAGTTCGCCCGGACGTACCGCCGGGGGACGTTCACCGGGCACTTCGAGTACCCCGAGCGGCCGGTGCCGGTGCGGCCCCGCTACCGCGGGTTCCACCGCTTCGACCTGACGACGTGCATCGGGTGCGACAAGTGCGCCCGGGCCTGCCCGGTCGACTGCATCTACATCGACAAGGCGAAGGCCGCCCCGCCGGCCAAGGGGTTCGTGGTCCGCGGGTTCGCCATCGACTACACGAAGTGCATGTTCTGCTCGCTGTGCGTCGACCCGTGCCCGGTCGACTGCCTGTTCATGGGGTCGAACTACGACATCAGCACGTACACCCGCGACGGCTGCGTGGTCGATTACGCCAAGCTGCCACTCGCCGTGGCCTGGGGCCAGGACACGCTCAGCCCCACGGCCGTCCACGAGTCGAAGCGGGTGAGCCTGCCGGTGTGGACGAAAGCCGGGAGTCAAGGGACGGGGGACAGGAGCCAGCCGGCCCCGGCGTCCTGATTCCTTCTGGCTAACTTCTGTCCCCTGATTCCTGTCTCCTGACCCCTGCTCCCCATGCCCACTCTCGTCCTCTTCCTCCTGATCTTCCTGGCGGCCGGGGCGACGCTCCTGGCGGCCAACCTCGTCCTCGGCCGGCTCGTCCGCCCGGACCGGCCGAGCGCCGCGAAGGGCGAGGCGTACGAGTGCGGCGAGCGGCCCGAGGGCCCGGCGTGGGTGCGGTTCGACCTCCGGTTCTACGTCGTCGCCCTCCTGTTCGTGATCTTCGACGTGGAGCTGGCCTTCTTCTTCCCGTGGGCGGTCGTGTTCGGCACCGCGAACCGGGCGGCCGACGCCGGCGGGCCGGACGCGGCGGCGATGCGGGAACTCGCGTGGCTGGCGTTCGCCGACCTGATGGTCTTCCTCGGCGTGCTGCTCGTCGGGTTCGCGTACCTGTGGCGGCGGGGCGACCTCGATTGGGTCCGCAGCACACTCGGGCAAGCCGAACAACGCCCGGGGACGGCCGTCCCTGGGAACGCGGAGCGATGAGTCATGGGTGCCTTCGAGAACCGCTTCGAGGACGGGTTCGTGGTCACGTCGCTGGAGGCGGCGGTGAACTGGGCCCGGGAGTCGAGCCTGTGGCCGATGACGTTCGGGCTGGCCTGCTGCGCCATCGAGATGATGGCCACCGGGGCCGGGCGGTACGACCTCGACCGGTTCGGGGCCGGGGCGTTCCGGGCGTCCCCCCGGCAGGCCGACCTGATGATCGTCTCGGGCACCGTGAACCTGAAGATGGCCGACCGCGTCCGCCGGCTGTACGACCAGATGCCCGACCCGAAGTTCGTGATCGCCATGGGGGCCTGCACCTGCGGCGGCGGGCCGTACTACAAGTACGGCTACAACGTCGTGAAGGGGGTGGACCTGATCGTGCCCGTTGACGTCTACGTCCCCGGCTGCCCGCCGCGCCCGGAAGCCCTGCTCGAAGGGCTGATGCGGGTGCAGGACAAGGTCCGCCGCATGACGGGCTTCACGAAGGCGCGGCCGGACGAGACGCTGGTACCGACCCGCACGGGGGCGGTACTGCTGCCGGACGAGCTGGCCGACCCGGCGGCCGCGGTCGAGTTCCTGAAGGCGACGAAGGAGCGGGCCAGGCCCGCGAAGGCATAAGGGGGCGGTCGATGGCGTTCACGAGCTTCAAAACGGTCGATGAACTCCTCACCAAGTACCATGTGACCGAGCGGCGGGAGTCGTTCGTCCGCCCGGTCCCCGGGGCGGTCCTTTCCGACACGGTGCTGGCGGGCGTCGATTTCGTCCTCCACGAGTACCCGTTCGACCGCTCGGAGGTGGCCACCCGCGAATCCCTCATTTTCCCGATCCTGATGGACGTTTGGCGGCACTACCGGTCCCGCCTGACGCTCCTGAGCGGCGAACCGGTCGATTGCGACGCCGACCTCCGCGGGGAAGTCGATTACGTCGTCTGCCGGCGGTCCCCCCACGGGCCGTTCACCCCCGACCAGCCGATCCTCCTGATCGGCGAGGCGAAGCGGGAGGACGCGACCGTGGGTTGGAACCAGGCCCTCGGCGGGATGCTCGCCGCCCAGCGACTCGACGCCACGCCCGGGCGGGTGTATTACGGGCTGGCGACCACCGGCCGGGTGTGGTCGTTCGGGCGGCTGGCCGGGACGGAATTCACGACCGACCCGGCGGTCCATACGGTGACAAAGCCGGACGTCCTGGCCGGGGCCTTGCACTTCATCTTTGCCGCCTGCGTCGCCCAGCTCGACGCCTTCCCGGCCCCCGCCGCGTGACCGCCGGACCTCGTGAGGAGACCCGCCATGTCGGCCGAGCCGAAGAAGAAGCTGACCGAGGACGAATACCTCGCCATCGAGCGGGGGGCCGTGTTCAAGAGCGACTTCTACGACGGCGAAATGTTCGCCACGGCTGGTGCCAGCCGGGCGCACAACGAACTCAAGGACAACTTGATTATCGAGGTCGGCAGCCAGCTCAAGGGCGGCCGGTGCCGCACGTACTCGGCCGACATGCGGGTGAAGGTGAAGCGGTCCGGCCTCTACACCTACCCGGACATCCTGATCGTGTGCGGCCCGCCCGAGGTCGATCCGAAGCACCCGGACACGCTCCTCAACCCCCAGGTGGTCATCGAAATCCTGTCGGACTCGACCGAGAGCTACGACCGGGGGGCCAAGTTCCGCCACTACAAGCGGCTCGCTTCGGTGCAGGAATACGTCCTCGTGAGCCAGGACTTGGTGCAGGTCGAGCGGTTCGTGCGGCAGCCGGACGAGACGTGGATTCTGACCACCTACGACGACCCGGCCGGCGACTTCGCCCTCGCCACCGTGCCCGTCCGGGTGCCGCTCGCGGACGTTTACCGCGGGGTCGAACTGACCGAGCCGCCGCTGCGGTGAGCGCCCGCGGGTCACGAGCCGAGGCCGCACATGCCCGAGTTGACGATCCAGCGCCTCCACCCGAGCCGGACACCCGTGCCGCACGTCTGCATGTACTGCGGGGAACCGTCCACCCGGGCCGACGAGCGCCGGGTCGAACACCCGGCCGACGACAAGCCGGCGGCCGGGGGCGGCGCGTCCACCCTGGGCACCCTCCCCTCCGGCGACGACCCCGTCTCGGCCGCCGTCGGCCTGCTCCTGCTGCCGTTCATCCTTTGGGAACTGCTCGTCTGGCTGGTCCGGATTCCGGGGGCGCTCGCCCGGTGGTGGGCCCGCCCGTCCCGCCCGGCGGCCGCGTCGGACACCCGCCCGCCGCCCGCCCCGCACGTCACGGTCGTCGCGATCACCACCTGCGACCGTCACGGGGACTTCCGCCGGCGGTTCGTCCTCGCCGGGGTCGCCCTGTGCGTCGCGCTCGCCGCCCTGTGGTGGGTCGGGCTGGCCGCCGCCGTGGCCGACAAGCCGTCCGGGGCCGCCCTGATCGTGGCGGCCCTGCTGGCCACCGTCGTCGGGCCGATCGGGCTGGCCGTGTGGTACACCCTCGCCGGGCCCGTGATCGTGGACCGCGTCACCCGCGATGCCGTCGTGCTCGACCGCGTCCGCCCCGCCTACTTCACCGCCTCCGGCCTCGAGGCGACCCAGTGACGCCGCCCCCGAGGGTTCCGCCCATGCCCGCCCGCCGGTCCGAGCCCGAGCCTTACGGCGAACTCGTCTTCCGCCGGACCGGCGTCAGCCCGCCGACGCGGATGTTCTGCATGTATTGCGGCGGGGAGGCGACCCGGGTCGTCAGGCGGAAGGTCCGCAACCCCCGCGTCGATCCCGCCCCGCCGGCCGCGGACGACCGGGACGACCGGGACGACGACCGGTGCCGCCGGGACTCGCGGCGGACCTCGGATTCCTCGTCGGGCGACTCCGGCGGCCCGGACGCCGGCATCGCCCTCGGCGGGGCCCTCCTGGGCGGGCTGGCCGCCTTCCGCCCGCAGCCCTCGGGGCCGCCGCTCAAGCCGGACCACACCGTCGTCACCGTCACCACCTGCCGCGGGTGCCGGTACGGCCGCTATCTCCTCCGCCTGGCCGGCCCGGCCGTCGCCCTCCTGGCGGCGGGCGTCGGGCTCGGCTTCGGCCTGGAGTGGTGGGCCTCGCCCGACCCCTCGGCGGCGGACGCCGTCGCGTCCCGGGCGGCCCTCGTCGGGCTGCTCGCCGGCCTCGCCTCCGTCGGGTGGGGCGTCTACCGCCGGCCGCCGGTGCGGGTGACCGAGGTCCGCCGCGACACCGTCACCCTCGGCGGCGTCCGCCGGGCCTACTTCGACGCCAGGAGGAAACTGTGACGCCCGCCGACACCGCCGCCCTGCTCCGTGATACGTTCGGCCCCGCCGTCGCGGCCGGGGCCAACCCCGAGGCGTTCGCCGCCGTCGAGCCGGCCCGGCTGGTTGAGGTCTGCACGTTCCTGCGGGACGACCCGCGGTTGCGGTTCGAGCTGTTGAACGACGTCAGCGGCGTCGATTACCTCGAACCCGACGCCAAGAAGGCGGCGAAGGCCGGGTTCGAGCCGCACCTGGAGGTGGTCTACCACCTGTCGAGCTTCACCGTGCCGGGCCGGCGGTTCACGCTCAAGGTGGTGCTGCCGCGGTGGGCCGGCGGCGTGGCCGGCGAACTGCCGGAGGTGCCCACGGTCAGCGGCGTGTGGCGGACGGCCGACTGGCAGGAGCGGGAGGTGTTCGACCTCGTGGGGGTGCGGTTCGCCGGCCACCCGGACCCCCGCCGCATCCTGCTCTCGGACGACTGGGTCGGCCACCCGCTCCGCAAGGACTACGAGTTCCCGCTCGAATACCACGACATCCGCTGCCGCTGAGCGCCACCGGATTTTACCGCAAAAACGCGATTGGGGTCGTCCGATCCGCTGCCCCGTCAACGGGATCGGGAAACCGTTACCACATTTACCGGTAACGCGGGTGCGTTGGGAACGTCGCCCCATTCCGCCGCGAATCCGCTCGACTTCACGCCTTCCGTTTCGGTCCCACGCGGCCGCCCAGCAGGCCGACCGCCTGCTTGCCCATGCGCGTGATCATTGCCGGCTCGTTGGCCGTCTTGGCCATCAGCACCACCCCGTGGAGGTACGCCAGGAGGGTGTGCCCGGCCTGGAGCGGGTCGCACGGCGGGATCACCTTCGCCGCGACCAACTCGGTCACGATCGGGGCGATGGCGGCGACCCACTTGCGGGTGATGGCGTCGAGGGCGGCCCGCACCCGGGGGTCGGCCGCCGACAGTTCGAGCGCCATGTTGCCGTGCAGGCAGCCGTACATCACCCCCTTGTCGGCCTGGTGGCAGTCGCCCATCGCCCGGGACGCCTCGAACACCTTCTGCAGCTTCCGCTCCGGCCGGCCGCGGCCGCCGGCCGCCTTCTTGAACACGTCGGCCACCGTCTCCCCGTAGAAGTCGAGGGCCGCCAGGGCGACCTCGACCTTGCCCGGGAAGAAGTGGTACAGGGTGCCCTTGAGGACGCCCGCCGTGTCGCAAATCTCCTGGGTGCCGACGGCCGCGAACCCGCGGGCGCAGAACAGCCCGAGGGCCGCCGCCACGACCCGCCCCCGGCTGTCCGCCCCGGCCGCCCCCCCCGTCGTCGCCATTTCCGGATTCTCCTTGACCGGGCGGTCAAGCCCGGCTAACTCAGATGGAGGCCATCCTTGACCAATCGGTCAAGAGGCCCCGGCCCCGCCGGCCGGTCCCGTTATCCTACGCATCGGAGCCCCCAAATGCGTCACCCGACCCGTGCGGCCGCCCTGGCCGTCGCCCTCGCGGCCCCCCTGCTCGCCGGCTGCGGCTCGTCCGCTTCGTCCGGGTCGGGCAAGATGACCGCCGACGACAAGATGAAGATGGACGACAAGATGAAGATGGACGACAAGATGAAGATGGACGACAAGATGACGATGGACGACAAGATGAAGATGGACGACAAGATGAAGATGGACGACAAGATG
>JANPKP010000699.1:0-8056 GCA_031426095.1 Gemmataceae bacterium | reverse complement strand
GCGAGCTGGACGTTCTCGAGCTGGATGCCGAGGTCTTCGAACACGGCCTTGCCGCCGGTCAGGATGGCGATGTCTTCGAGCATCGCCTTGCGGCGGTCGCCGTACCCGGGGGCCTTGACGGCACAGCACTGAAACTGGCCCGGGTTGCGGATCTTATTCACCACCAGCGTGGCCAGGGCCTCGCCGTCCACTTCCTCGGCGATGATGAGGATCGGCTTGCCCTGCTGGAGCACCTTCTCCAGCACCGGGACGAGGTCGCGGTTGCTGCTGATCTTCTTCTCGTAGACGAGGATGTAGGCGTCCTCGAGTTCGGCCTCCATCGTCTCCGGGTTGGTGACGAAGTACGGCGACAGGTAGCCGCGGTCGAACTGCATCCCCTCGACGAACTCGTGGCCCGTCTCCATCGTCTTGGCTTCTTCGACGGTGATGACGCCGTCCTTGCCGACCTTGTCCATCGCCTCGGCGATGATGTTGCCGATCACCGAGTCGCCGTTGGCGGCCACGGTGGCGACGTTCTCCAGGTCCTTCTTCCCCTTCACGGGGATGCTCATGGCCTTGAGCTTGGCCACGACGTCCTCGACGGCCTTCTCCATCCCCCGCTTCATGAGCATCGGGTTGGTGCCGGCGACGACGGCCTTGAGGCCCTCGTTGAAGATCGCCTCGGCCAGCACGGTCGCGGTGGTGGTGCCGTCCCCGGCCACGTCGGAGGTCTTGCTGGCGACCTCGCGGACCATGCGGGCCCCCATGTTCTCGTAGTGGTCCGGGAGGTCGATCTCCTTGGCCACCGTGACCCCGTCCTTGGTCACCGTCGGGCTGCCGAACGACTTCTGGATGATGACGTTCCGGCCCTTCGGCCCGAGCGTCACCTTGACCGCCTTGGCCAGCTTCGAGATGCCCCGCCGCATGGCCTCGCGGGCTTCCTGGTCGAACGCGATCTGTTTGGCGCTCATGTTGCCTCCGAACGGTGAACGGGGTCGGAATGAAGTCAAAGCCCGAGGACGGTCGTCCCCGGACTTGTAAAGGCAGTTATCCCACGACCGCCAGGACGTCGCCCTCGTGCATGACGAGGATTTCGCCCTCCTTGCGGCTCTCGTACTCGTCGCCGGCCCACGAGGTGAACAACACCTTGTCGCCCTCTTTCAACTGGGGGGCGACGCGGGAGCCGTCCTTCTTGAGCTTACCGGGGCCGACCGCCATGACGGTGCCCCGCTGAGGCTTGTTCTTGGCGGTGTCCGGCAGCAGGATGCCGCCGGCCGTCTTGGCCTCCGGGGCCTCCCGGCGGACGATGACCCGGTCGGCGATCGGCTTGAGCCCCATCGTCATCCCTCGGCGCTGGCAGGTGCGGGAGTCGGCCCCCGGGTTCGCGTGTGACCGCCCTTGAAGCAAGTGCCGTGCCCCGCCCCGGGTGTCGCCGAAAGTCGTTGCCGGAGTGTGATTTGGTGTCGGCCCCACGCACCAGGGGCAGTCGCGTTCTGCCAAGATTGCGGGGCGGCTCACCGGGCCGCCTGCCGGATTGACAGCAACCGCACCCGACCGCACGGGCACGCACGTCGGCACCGGCGTCCGCCCGAAGTGTTCGACCTGCCCGCCCCCGACCATGTGCCGGCAGGGCGGCGTCACAACGCACCGGTGAGGGGTGTCACTTCCCGTCGGCGATTGTGAGGCGAAGGGCGTTCAGTTCCCGTTGAAGCTGGTCGGCCCGCTGACGCTCGACATCGGCCCGCGCCCGTTGCTCGTCCGCCCGGGCCTTTTGTTCGTCCGCCCGAGCTTCCTCAATGGCGATCCGCTCGCCGGGGGTTGGGAGGCGGGCCTGGGTCGCCGGGTTCCACAGCCGCAGATTGTCGCCGTCTCGCTCCAGGTGCAGGTTAAGCACCTTGCTCGGCAGCCGGCCGTCCACGAACTTGATGGGCGAGAAGGCTCCCCGGACCCGCTTGAAGCCCTGAAACCGGGGGTTGAGGTAGTCGCCGAACGGGTCGAACAGGAAGTATTCCTTCACCCCGAGCGTGCCTTCGTAGAGCGTCCGCTTCTTGGTCACGTCCTCCCGCTTGGTCGTCTTCGAGGTCAACTCGATCACCACGTCCGGCCCCCTGCCCTCCTCCCACATCAGGTAGTTCGGCCGCAACTTCTTTTCCACACCCTTGACGACGAACACGTCGGGGGCGACGTGCCGCCGCTTGTTCCCGGCCTCGTAGAAGAGGAGCAGGTTGCCCGACACGTACACCGTGGGGTCGGCCGCGTACCAGGCGTTCAGCGTCTCGATCAGGACGTTCATCAGGATGCGGTGGTGGTCCGTCTCGGCCATGGGGCGACCGTCCGAGGTGGGGTACCCGTTATCGACGTAGGGGCGGAATGGTCGGATCATCGCTCAACCTCCCGGGCACACCATACCCGAATCACGCCACCCGCTCCACCACCATCGCCACCGCGTTGCCGCCGCCGAGGCAGAGGCTCGCCAGCCCGTACCGCCCCTGACGTTTGTGGAGGGCGTGGACGAGCGTCACCAGCACCCGCGCCCCGCTCGCCCCGATCGGGTGGCCGAGGGCGACCGCCCCGCCGTTCACATTCACCCGGCCCTCGTCCAGCCCGAGTTCCTTCCCGCACGCCAGCATCTGCGACGCGAACGCCTCGTTCAACTCCCACAGGTCGATGTCGCTCAGCTTCAGCCCCGCCCGGTCGAGGACCGTTCGCACGGCCGGGACGGGGGCCAGGAAAATGTCCTTCGGGGCCACGCCGATCTGCGAGTAGGCCACGATGCGGGCCAGCGGCTTGACGCCGGCCCGGCCCGCGGCGGCGGCCGACGCCACCACCAAGGCGGCCGCGCCGTCGGAGAGTTGCGAGGCGTTCCCGGCCGTCACCGTGCCCGCGGGGTCGAACGCCGGGCGGAGCCTGGCCAGCGTCTCGGCCGTCGTGTCGGGGCGGACGCCTTCGTCCCCGGACACGACCACCTCGGCGGACTTGCGGCCCCCGCTCGGCTTCACCACCGGCACCACCTCGGCCGCGAAGTCGCCCCGCTCCCAGGCGGCGGCGGCCCGGCGGTGGCTCTGGGCGGCGAAGCGGTCCTGCTCGGCCCGGCTCACCCCGCACTTGGCGGCGACGTGCTCGGCCGCCGCCCCCATCGGCCAGTCCTCGAAGGCGCACCACAGGCCGTCTTTAATCAGCGCGTCGGCCGTCGTCTGGTCGCCGTACTTGTACCCCTTGCGGACGCCCGGCAGGAGGAAGGGGGCGTTGCTCATGCTCTCCATGCCGCCGGCCACCACGAGGTTCGCGTCGCCGGCCTTCACCATCTGGGCGGCGAGCATGACGGCCTTCAAGCCCGACCCGCACACCATGTTGACGGCGTGGGCCGGCACGGTGTGCGGCAGCCCCGCGAACACCGCCGCCTGCCGGGCCGGGGCCTGCCCGACGCCGGCCTGCACCACGTTCCCCATCACGACTTCGTCCACCGCGTCGGCCGCCACCCCAGCCCGCCTCACGGCCTCGGCGACGACCACAGCCCCGAGCCGGGGGGCGGGAAGGTCGGCCAGTTCGCCCAGGAACTTGCCGACGGGCGTGCGGACGGCGGAGAGGATGACGGCGTCGGTCATGGGAGGAGACCTGAGGCGGTGGCGGCGGGCGACGCGATCCGATAACCATTCTACGGCGGCCCGGCCGCGGACTCGGGGGGCGAAGCATGGCCGGCGAAGGCGGGTTCTGGGACTTCGTGAAGAAGCCGTCGATTCGGCGGGCGATGGAGCGATACGCCCGGCACGAGCCGAAGCCCAGGCCGCTGACCCGCCGCGAACTCGCCTCGCTGGTGACGACATTGCTAGCCCGCGACCCCGGCCCCGACTTCGCCGCCCGCCTCGCCGCCACCGGGCCGGCAGTGGTGCCGGCCCTCCTCGATGTTTTGCGCGACCCGGGGTGCTGGGCCACGAAGCCTTACACCGACGACTTCAGTGCCCGCTCCCCGCTCCGCCTCGCGGCCGAACACTTTATGGAACACCCGGCCGCCGAAGCCGTTCCCGCGCTGGCGGGGGTCATCGGCCACGACGACAAGGCGGTCCGCAAGTCGGCCGCCCGGGCCATCGCGGCCGTCGGAACCGGGGACTGCATCGACCCGCTCACCGTGGCACTCGCCGACGCGGACGAGTACGTCCGCTCCTACGCCCTCCAGGGTGCCGCTCGGGCCTGCAAGGACGGGCGGGCCACACCGGGCTTCCGGGCGGCGGCGTTCGACCGCGTGCTCTCGTTATTCGACGCCGACTTCTACCCCGCGGACGAGGTGCCCGAAACCCTTCTCGAACTCGACCGGAGCCGCGCGGAGGCGATCCTACTGGCCCCCGCTCACCTGAGCGCGGGGAACCGCTTTCTCAAATGCAACCTCCGGGCGATGGACGAGGCCGGGGTCGCCCTCCCGTTCGAGCGGCTGAAAGACCTCCTCGCCGACCTTCGCCCCCGGTCGCACGACTACCCGGCCTCTTATAGCTGTCGATACGCCCTCACGGCCCTCGGCCGGACGGGCTCCCCGGAAGCGGAGCCGATCCTGCGGGACGCCCTCACATGGGGCGGGGAGGAGGTGAAGGACGGGGCCGCCTCCGGGCTGCTCGCCCTCCACGGCGTGGGCCGGCCGTTCGACGCCATGAACCCCCGCTGGCGGGAGGGCGGGTTCGACGCCCTGACCGAGCCGCAGAAGGTCTACCTCACGCTCATCGACCTCGACGGGCAGGTCCGCAACGGCGGCTTCCACCAGTATTTCGTCAACAGCTACGGCGGGAACGCCTGGTTCGCCCCGCGGGCGGCCGAACGCGTTCCGGCCCCCGGGCACGCCGCCGTCATCCGCCGGGCGGTCGCCCTGTTCGGCCCGGACGGCCCGCCGCGAGACCGCGACGACCGGCACGTCCGCTTGGCCGCCTTCACCGCCGAGCAGGACGCCGAGTTGAAGGCCCTCGACACGGCGTATTACGGCGTGCCCGACAAGCTCGACACGCTCCTGACGCTGTACGCGGTGGAACACGCCTCCCACTTCCGGGCGTGAGCGAACGAGCGGAGTCAAACGGGTGGGGCCGGAATGTGCCGCCGCTCCCGCTTTACCAGGAGGGCTGGGAGCGGGAGCGAGTAAGCCGTTGGCCGGCGGCGGGTTCGGGCCGAATGCACCGTTTAAAAGCGGTAAAATGTGGTAACGGCCCCTGGGGGCGGCACCCGCCCGCCGCTAGGAATGATTCGACCCCGCCCCGCCGCCCCGGACCCGCCCGATGCCCGACCCGCTCCTCGTCGCCGACGGCCTCACCAAGGACTACGGCACCTTCCGCGCCCTCGACGGCCTCGACCTGCAAATCGCCCCCGGCGAGGTGTTCGGGCTGCTCGGCCCCAACGGCTCCGGCAAGTCGACCGCCCTCCGGCTCGTCCTCGGCTTCCTCCGGCCGTCCGCCGGGCGGGCGACGCTCGCCGGGTTCGATTGTTGGAGCCAGAGCGTCGAAGTCCGCAAGCGGGTGGCGTACCTGCCGGGCGAGTTGCGGCTCTACGAGACGATGACCGGCCGCCGGCTCGTGACCTTCCTGGCCGAACTCCGCGGCGAGTCGCCCGGCCCCGAGGTGGACGCCCTGGCCAAGACGCTCGACATCGACGTGGACCGCCCGCTCACGCAGATGTCGTCCGGCATGAAGCGGAAGGTGGCACTCCTCGCGGTGCTGGTCCCGAAGGTGCCGCTCATCGTGCTCGACGAGCCGACGAACACCCTCGACCCCACCATGCGGGACGAGCTCCTCACGCAGTTGAAGCGGGCGAAGGCACGCGGGCAGGCGGTCCTCTTCTCGTCGCACGTCCTGGCCGAAGTGGAAGCCGTCTGCGACCGCGTCGGCATCCTCCAGAGGGGCCGGCTCGTCCACCTCCAGGAGATGGCCGACCTGCGGGAAGGGAAGGTCGTGACCGCCCGCCTCGCCGGCCCGCCGCCGGCGGCCGGCCCGGACGGCGACCCGCTCCCGCCCGACGCCCTCGGCCCCGCCGGCCGGCTGGAGCTGACGTACCGCGGGCCGCTCCCGACCCTCCTCGGCTGGCTCGCCCGCCTGCCGCTGGCCGACGTCCGCGTGGGGCCGATGGGGCTCGACCCGATCTACCGCAAGTACCACGGCGCGGAGTAGGCGGCCCATGACCCTGACCCTGTTCCGCAAGCTGTTCCGCGACGCCCGCACGGGCCTGCTCGTCGTCGGCGTCATGCTGTTCCTGTTCTCCATGCTCTGGGTGAAGGTGGCCCAGCGGGTGACGACGGAAATCTCGCCGTTCTTCGCCATCATCTCGAAGTCGTCCCTCATCGACCCGAAAATCATCGACGAGGTGCTGTTCAAGGGGCCGGGGAAGGTGTCGCAGGCGGTCCTGGGCGGGGCCGACGTGCGGTTCGAGCGGCCGGCCGACTTCCTGGCCGTGGGGATGCTCCACCCGGTCGTCCTCATCCTGGCCGGGGTGTGGTCGGTGGGGCGGGCGGCCGGGGCGGTCGCCGGGGAACTCGACCGCGGCACGATGGAACTGCTGCTCTCCCAGCCGGTGCCGCGGAACCGGCTCATCCTCGCCCACCTGCTCGTCGACCTCGTCGCCATCCCGGCCCTGGCCCTGTGCGTATTCGCCGGCACGCGGGCCGGGCTCGCCCTCGTCGGCCCGTTCGTGGTCGATTACTCGGCCATGCCCAAGCTGCCGATCAAGGTGCCGATCCCCGCCACCCCAGAAGTCCTGCCGACCGGCGAGTGGCGGGACCAGCTCGCGGCCCTCACGAATCTGGCCGCCCTCATGTTCGCCCTGAGCGGGCTGACGCTCGCCCTGTCGGCGGCCGGGCGGAGCCGCTGGAAGGTGATCGGGTACGGGGTGCTGACCGCCCTGGTCATGTTCGCGGCCAACGTCCTCGGCCAGCTCTGGGACGCGGTCGCGTTCGTCCGCCCGGCAACGGTCTTCTACTACTACCAGCCGCAGCGGATCATGCTGAGGGGGGAGTGGCTCGCCGACCTGGGCGAGGTCTGGAACGGCGGCGCGCCCCTGCTCCCGGTGTCGGGCGTGGCCGTCCTCCTGGCCGTCGGAGTGGCCGGGTACGCCGTCGCGCTGCGCGTCTTCACCCGCCGCGACCTGCCGGCCCCGCTCTGAGCGTTACCGGATTTTACCGCATCGGCCGGGGGGGTCGGCCGATCCCGCTCGGACCAATCGCGTTGCGGAATCGCTCCCAAACGATGCGGTAAAGTGGGAGCGTCGCTCGATTCTGCCCGTTCGGCGAATAGCGACCTCGACACGCCCCCGCGGCACGGGTATTGGCCCCACACAAACGGGTGCGCCGCTTCCGGGGGGAAGGGGCGGGCCTTTACAGGGGGGTACGCCGATGCGTCGATCAGTCGCGGCCGTGGGGGCGTTCGTGGTCCTGAGCCTGGCCGTGGGGTGCCAGACGGCCAACCCGGCCCGGGTCGTCGCCCGCCAGGGGGACGGCGGGGTGGTGGCCATCCCGAACAACTCGAACGACAAGCCGTCGTACTACCGGGACAAGGCCGTCGGCCTGATCGTCGCCCACGTCGGCCCCGACTTCGTGATCGACAAGGAAGAGGAAGTGGTGACCGGCCAGCGGACGGTGAACAACCAGAACATCGACCACGGCAAGCCGCTCGACCCCAAGAACCCGTTCCTCCCGGCCCAGCAGGACCGCGTCTCGACCGTCTCCAGCACGTCGGACACGACGGAGTACCGGATCACCTACCGCCGGACGCCGAAGGCCCCGCTGACGCAGCCGATCGGGCCGGCGGGCGGGACGGGCGTGGGCATGGTGCCGTCCGTCCAGCCGGGCGGCGGGGTGACGCCGGCGTCGGGCACGATGCCGGCCGGGCCGTCGGGCGTGGTCCCCGCCGGCGGCATGATGCCGGCCGCCGGGACGACGACCGGTCGCGGCGTCCGCCCGGCCGTCGGCATGACGTGCGAGAACGGCGTGTGCCGGTAAGCGGTTCTCATCTCGGGCAAGTGGGGCGGGCCCGGCGGCCCACCCCCCTCCCGCACGCCCGACGGGTGACTACCCGCCCGCCGCGACCAGCCGGCCGCCGCTCCGAGCGGTTCGGCC
>JANPKP010000698.1:0-17078 GCA_031426095.1 Gemmataceae bacterium | reverse complement strand
GCCCGCCGCTCGGCCGGCGGGGCGGGCGAAAGCCCTTTCGCGTTCAGCCCGGCGAGGATGAAGGCGTCGATCGGCGACGTGACGGCGGCATTCTTGACCACCGGCGGGGTCGGGTCCTGGATCGGCTGGAAGGCCCAGAATCGCTTCTGCTCGTCGGTAAACAGCGGCCCCGTCTTCGGGGGTGTTGCGGCTTGAGTCCCTTCGGTGCCGGCGTCCGGCCACGCGGCCCCGTCCTTCACCCACTGCGTGAAGGCCGCGATCTCGTCGTCCCGCAGCTTCCCCTTCGGTGGCATTTTGAGGTCGCCGCCGTAGCGGACCGACTGCACTAACGGGCTCTCGTCCGGCTTACCGGGCACGACCGCCGGGCCGGTCTCTCCGCCGGAGAGGGTTCCGGCCCGGGTCGTGAGCCGCAGGCCGGCCTTCAGCTTCTTCTCGTTCGCCCCGTGGCAAGAGACGCAATGTTGGAGCAGCACCGGCCGCACCCGCTTTTCGAAGAACTCGACGGCGGCGGGGCCGGGAACGGCGTCGGCCGCCGCCACGCGCGAGGCCGGAGCGGCGAACAGAGCGACGAACAGGGCCGCACGGCCGAGCGGGCCAGTCATGCGGGAAGCTCCGGGGGCGGGCGGGGGCGGGAACGAGGCGGCGTGAAGGCGGGCAGTACCAGAAGTGTAGCCGACGCGGCGGCGTGCCGCCAAGCGGAAATGAGAATGACGGGGCACGAATGCTCCGTAGGACGCGGCCCATCCGACGTGCGTCACCGATCCGGCGGGAACGGCGACTCGGGGCCGGCCGACGGCGGCGGGCCGAGCGTCTCGGGCCGGGCGGCGAGGCGGATTCTGACCACGACCGGCGTGTCCCCGCGGCGGACTTCCACCTCCAGGAGCGTGCCGGGGCGGTACGAACAGACCTGATTCACGACTTCCTCGAACGCCCGCGGCTGGAGGGTGCCGACGCGGGCGATGCTGTCCCCGGTCCGCAGGCCGGCCCGGGCGGCCGGGGTGTCCGGGGCGACTTCCTTGATGACCAGGGTGCCGTCCTGGACGACGATGCCGAGGTACCCGCGGGCCATCGGGTCGGGCGGAGGGTCCTTCGGGGTCGGGGCGAGGGCCAGGGCGAACAGCCCCACGAGGCAGGTGGTGGTCGCGGTCATCGGCCCCTCCGGGGTGGCCCGCCGTCGAGCCTTCCCCTTTATGCCATGTCGCCCGGCGGGGTCAACCCGGAGCCGGCGCGGCGAGAAATCGAGACCCGTCACCCCAGCCCGTAGAACGCCACCGCGTTGTCGTGGAACAGCTTCCGCTGCTGGTCGGCCGGGCGGTCCTTCACAACGGTCTGGAGGGCCGCCAGCCAGTCGCCGTAGCTGTTGGCCCCGAGCAGGACCACCGGCCAATCGCCGCCGAACATCACCCGGTCGGGGCCGAACACGTCGAGCGTGTGGTTGATGACGGGGGCGAGGTCGTCCGTCGTCCACTTCCCGCGGGCCGGGGCGGACGCCACGAAGCCGCTCACCTTGCCGACGAGGTTCTTGCGTGTCGCGATCGCGGCCATGTCCTTCTTCCACTGTTCCCGCTGGGCCGGCGTGTGCTTGAGGTCGGCGTTCCCGCAGTGGTCGAGGATGAACCGGGTGTTCGGGCAGAGGTCGACGAGCTTGCCGAAGTCGGGCAACTCGGCCGGCCGCACGCACAGGTCGAAGCTCAGGCCGAGGTCGCCCAGGAGCTGGAGGTTCTTCACGAACTTCGGGTCGAGGGCGTACCCGGCCGGCGTCGAATCGACGTGCAACACTTGTCGAAGACCCTTGACGTACTTGCTCCCCTTGAACTGCCCCGCGTACTTGGCGAAGCCGTCGCTGTTGGGCCGGCCGGAGACGACGGCCGCGACCGTGGTCGTCTTGCCGCCCTTGCACAGTTCCGTGACGTAGTCGGCTTCCGCCTGCTGCTGATCGGGCACCACGTCCACTTCCATGTACACGGCCTTCGCCACGTTCCGCCCGGCGGTCGCGGCGGCGTACTCGGTGGGGGTGAACGGGTGGCCGAGGATTTTGCCCTCCGGCGTCTCCGGCTTGAGCCACGCGAGCTTGGTCTTCGGCGGGTCCCAGAGGTGCTGGTGGGTGTCCACGATCGGCGTCATGGCGGGGGTGTCCTTGGCGGAGCCGGCGAGGGCGGCCGGGCCGACGGCGGCGGTTGCGAGGAAGTCTCGGCGGGTCATCGCGGCGGTCCTCGGCACGGGGAGGGGGCTGCGGGACGATTCTAACCGGCCGCGCGGGTTCCGAGAACGGGTGCAAGGCCGGAGCGGGCGTTTTGGGCGGATCCTGGCAACTCGACGCCGTTACCGCGTCTTTCGGTAACGCCTCCCGAACCCGTTTGGCAGTCGTGTGAACGGGAGACCCCACCCCCTCCGGTGCGGTAAAATCCGGTAACGCCCGGCCGGCGGGCGACCACTATAAAGAGCCCATGAACCAGAGCCAGCGCGTCCTCGTCACCGGGTCCGCCGGCCGCCTCGGCCGGGCGGCGGTCAAGGAGCTGACCGCCCGCGGGCACGACGTGGTCGGGTTCGACGTACGCCCCACCCCCGGGCGGCCGGCGGACCGCTCGCACGTGGGCACGCTCACCGACCCCGCCGCCGTCCGCCGGGCGGCCGAGGGCGTGGCGTGCGTCGTCCACCTCGCGGCCACCCCGGACGACGCCCGCTTTCCCCGCGGCACCCCGCCCGACGACGGCGACAACTTCCTCTCGGACCTCGTGCCGAACAACCTCGTCGGCCCGTACCACGTCCTCGAAGCGGCCCGCGTCCTGGGCATCCCCCGCGTGATCCTCGCCAGCACGGGGCAGGTGATCGACGGGCACTTGAGGGCCGGGAACGTCCCCGTGACCCCCGACTCGCCGCCGCGGCCGCGCTACCTTTACGCTTGCACGAAGGTGTTCCTCGAAGCCCTCGGCCGGGTGTACGCCGAGCGGCACGGGATCGCCACGCTGGCCGTCCGCCTCGGGTGGTGCCCGCGGGACGCCGGCCAGGTGGCCGAAATCGCGGCGAGCGAGAACGGCCAGGACGTTTACCTCAGCCCCGGCGACGCCGGCCGCTTCTTCGCCGCGACGGTCGAGGCCCCCGCCCTGCCCCCATTCGCTATCATCTACGCCAGCAGCCGCCCGACCCACCGCCGGCTCCACGACCTGGGCGACACCACCCGCCTCCTCGGCTGGGAGCCGCGAGACCAGTGGCCGACCGACGCCACCGCGTGGTAAGCGTCCCCGAAACTCCCCCGGAGGGCGAGCGATGGCGATCCGCTTCATTATGGTCGGCGGCTTCCTGGGGGCCGGTAAGACGACCACCCTGGCCCGGTTGGCGAAGGCGTACCAGGCCCGCGGCCTCCGCGTCGGGGTGGTCACGAACGACCAGGCCCACGAACTCGTGGACACGAACTCGCTGCGGGCGCAGGGGCTGGCCGTGGGCGAAGTGCCCGGGGCGTGCTTCTGCTGCAAGTTCGACGAGCTGGTGGACACGGTCGGCAAGCTCGAAGCGTCCGAGCGGCCGGACGTGATCCTCGCCGAGCCGGTCGGGAGTTGCACCGACCTCGTGGCGACCGTCGTGCAGCCGCTCAAGGCCCTTCACGGCGAACGCTTCGAGGTCGCCCCGTTCGCCGTCCTGTTCAAGCCGAGCCACGGGGCCCGCATCCTCGCCGGGAAGCCGGCCGGCGGGTTCTCCCCGAAGGCGGCGTACATCTTCAAGAAGCAGCTCGAAGAGGCCGACGTGATCGTCCTCAACCGGGCCGACGAATTGACCCCCGCCGAGCAGGACGACCTCGCCCGGCTCGTGGCCGCCGCCTGCCCCGGGGTGCCGGTGTTGCGGGTGTCGGCCAAGACCGGGGCCGGGTTCGACGCCCTCCTCGAACTCCTCGACCAGACCGGCGGTTTCGGCCGCCGCGTCCTCGACATCGACTACGACACCTACGCAGAGGGGGAGGCCGAACTCGGCTGGCTCAATAGCAGCGTCCGCCTTACCAGCCCAGCCCCGTTCGACCTCGACGCCCTCCTCATGGCTGTCCTCACCGACCTCGCGGCGGCCTGCCATTCGCTCGGCGGAGAGGTCGCCCACCTGAAGCTGATCGGGATGGACGACGGCGGGGCGTTCGGGGTCGGCAACGTGGTGTCGAGCGATACGGCCGCGACGCTCTCGCTGGCGTCCGGCGTCCGCCCGCGGGAGGCCGACCTGATCGTGAACGCCCGGGTCGCGGTCGATCCGGCGGCACTGGAGGCCGAGGTCAAGCGGGTGGTGGCCGAGCAGTGCGCGAGGGCGGGGGTGACGCCGGCGTTCAAAACGAGTCAGAGCCTCCGGCCGGGCCGCCCGACGCCGACGCACCGGTATGCGGCGGCTGACTCTCGGCCCTGACATGGTTCGGCAGCGGGTTGCGGGCGAACACCCACTCCTCCACAGGCTGGCCGTCCTCGAGGTGTTCCCGCACGAACCGGGGGACGCGGTCGGCCGTCAGGCCTGCGTACCACGTCCCCTCGGGGTAGACGACCGCGACCGGGCCGCCGCCGCACACCCGCAGGCAGCCGACCTTCGTCCGGTAGCAGGCGTTCGGCCCGGCGGCGAGCGACAGGTTGCGGGCCTTCAGCTCGTCCTTGAGGGCGTCCCACGCGGCGCTCCCCACTTTCGCGGAGCAGCACTCCTCGCCGACGCACAGCAGGACGTGGCGGTGGAACTGCCCGATCAGGAGCTTGTCGGCCGTCCGCGCCAGCTTATCCATGTTCGGTTCTGACACGGTCAACCCCTCCCGAACGCCACCCGCAGCCGCCGCGACACTTCGGCGAACAGTAGCACGCTCGCGGTGGCGGCCGCGATGCCGAGCCAGTCGGCGGCGGCCAGCGGCTCGACGTTGAACACACGCCCGCCGAACGTGACGATCAGCACCTGCCCCAGCACCGTGAGCGACGCCACGGCCAGAAACTGCGGGTTGGCGAACAGCCGCCGCAGGCCCGACTCCCGCGGCGTGAGCGACCGGCAGTTGATCTGGTTCCACACCTGGAAGAAGACGTACACGGTGAAGAAGACCGTCACCTGCCGGTACGTCAGTTCGGGGAACTCGGCCGACCGCGCCTCCCCGCCGGCGTACCAGCCGTCGTGCTGCATGCCCACCAAAAGCGTGATCATCGCGACCACGAAGAAGGCGGCGGTGGCGAAGACGTTGCCGAGCATGGCCGGGGTCAGGATGCTGTCGTGGCGGCCCTTCGGCGGCACCCGCATGAGCCCCGCCCGGGGCGGCTCGGAGCAGAGGGCGATGGCCGCGAAGGTGTCCATGATCACGTTGATCCAGAGCAGTTGGAGCACCGTGAACGGCGGCCGCAGGCCGAGGAACGGGCCGAGGAAGGCGATGGTGAGGGCCGACACGTTGATGGTGAGCTGGAACTGGATGAACCGCTGGATGTTCTCGTAGAGCGCCCGCCCCCAGTGGACGGCCTTCACGATGGTGCCGAACGAGTCGTCCAGCAGCACGATCTGGCTCGCCTCCTTCGCCACCTCGGTGCCCGAAATGCCCATCGCCAGCCCGACGTCGGCCGCCTTGAGCGAGGGGGCGTCGTTCGTCCCGTCGCCGGTCATGGCCACGACGTGGTCCTGCGACTGGAGCAGCCGCACGAGCCGGAACTTGTCGAGCGGCTTGGCCCGGGCGAGGACGCGGAGGTCGGGGAGCTTCGCCTTCAGCTCGTCGTCGGAGAGCCGCTCGAACTCGTCGGACGTGAGGACCAGCGCCCCGGGGCGGTCGAGCAGGCCGGCGTCCCGGGCGACGGCGCGGGCCGTCTCCACGTTGTCGCCGGTGATCATCTTGACCTCGATCCCGGCCGCGTGGCAACTGCGGACGGCCGCCGGCACGTCGTCCCGGAGCGGGTCGCGGATGGCCACGAACCCGTCGAACGTCAGCCCGCCGGCGAACTCGTGGCGGCGGGCGGCGATCCCGGCCTCGTCCGCGGGGAAGTCGGCCGGCAACTCGGCGTGGGCGAAGGCGAGCGTCCGCATGGCGTCGGCCGACGCGGCCGCGAGGTTGGCCTCGATGAGGCGGCGGGCGTCGGCCGTCAGTTCGACCGCCCCGGCCGGCCCGGCGACCCGCGTGCAGTGGGCGAGGACCACTTCCGGGGCACCCTTCACCAGCACGCCCGGCCCCCCGTCGGCGCGGACCACGGTCGTCATCGTCTTGCGCACGGAAGAGAACGCGGCCCGGAAGAGCGGCGGGTGCTTGGCCCGCACGCCGGGCACGTCCACCCCCGCGTCGCCGAGCCAGAACAGGAGCGCCCCCTCGGTCGAGTTCCCGACCACGACCGGCTTCCCGTCCTTCGCCTCCACCGAGGCCGTGGCGTTGGCCGCCGCGTTGAGCGCGAGCCACCCGCCGGCGGCCGCCGCGGGCGAGGTGTCGGCCATCCCCGTGCCCCGGCCGACGCGCTCCACCCGCATCTTGTTCCGCGTCAGGGTGCCGGTCTTGTCCGAGCAGATCACGGTCGCCGACCCGATGGTCTCGCAGGCCACGAGCTGCCGCACCAGCGCGTTCACCCGGGTCATCTTCCGCATGGCGAGGGCGAGCGACACCGTCACGCTCATCGGCAGCCCCTCGGGGACGGCCACCACGACCACGATCACCATGTAGACGAAGTAACCCAGGACCGCGTCCACGACCGCGAGGGTCGTCTGCCGCGGGGTTTCGAGCGTGCCGCGGGCGGGGTCGGCGGTCGGCTTGCCGGCCGCGTCGCGGACGTACTCGCCGGCGGCGTCGACCACGAAGTGCGGGGCGAAACGGACCTCGTGGGTCGCTACCCCGCGGACGAGGAGGGCCACGAAGATGGCGGCAGCGGCAGCGTACCCGACTTTGCTGATGAGCCCGGCCAGCGCTTCGAGCTTTTCCTGAAGGGGTGTCAGCGCCTTCGACAGCGAGAGCTTCCGCCGCACACGCCCCTCGGCCGTACCGGCGTCGCCGTCCTCCCCCGACGGGTCCGACAGCCGGCGGGCGATCTGCCCGAGCATGGTGTCGTCGCCCACGTTCGTCACCACCATCCGCCCGGCCCCGTCCACCACCTGCGTGCCGCGGAACAGGCAGCCCGGCTGGTCCGGGGCGTCGGTCGCGTCGGCCTCGCCGGCGATGTCTTTGCGGACCGCCTCGCTCTCCCCGGTCAGGAGCGACTGATCGAGCATCAGCTCGTTCGCCCGCACCGCCCGCCCGTCCGCCGGCACCTCGTCGCCGGCCTCCAGCACCACAAGGTCGCCCACCACCACGTCTTCGAGCGGGACCGTGCGGAGGCCGCCGCGGAGCACCTTCACCCGCCCGGCCTCCTTCCGCTCGTTGAGTACCTCGAACTCGCGGTCACTGCGGTACTCGCTGAGGAACGCCACCCCCGTGGCGAGGGCGACCGCGAGCATGACCGCCAGCCCCTCCCAAGACGGGGCCCCGAGGGCCACGCTCGCCGCCACCAGCGCCGCCGCCAGCACGAACAGGGCCGTCGGCAGCCAGTCGCCGAGCTTGAACAACACGAGGGCGGACACGACGGCGACGACCGCGAATAGGCCGACGCCGCCCGCCAGCGGGGACGCGCCGAACAGATCGACCACAACTTTGAGCAGTGACGCCGCGAGGAGTATTTTGATGATGGCGTCGTCGAACTTGGCGAGGAACTTCCGCCACGCCGGCTCGCGGGGGAGCGGGGTGAGGCGGTTGGCCCCGAAGCGGGCCCGGCTGTCGGCCGCGTCGGCGTCCGAGAGGCCGTCGTCCGGCGAGCGGGGGAAGTGGTCGCGGATGCCGGCGAGGGTACGCATGTGGGCGGCTCCCGGCCGACGCGTGGGTGGAAAGAAGGCGAATCACGAAAGGACGAATGGGAACGAAGCGCGAAACGGAACACGCTCGCTTCGAAATTCGGCTTCGTCCTTTCCCTCTTTCGCGTTTTCGTGATTCGCTTTGTATCTTTCCGCCCGCTCAGCTCTCCATCACTTCCTTGCCCTTCTTGTCCGCCAGATCGTCGATCCGGGCCTCGTAGGTCTTGAGCAGTTCCTGCGTCTTGTCCTTACCCTTGTCCCGGTCGTCTTCCGTCAGCGTCTTCTCTTTCTCGGCCGTGTCGAAGTGCTTGTTCGCGTCCCGGCGGACGTTCCGGCAGCTCACGCGGGCGTCCTCGGCCAGCTTCTTGATGTGCGTCACCAGTTTCTTCCGCTGGTCGCCGCTCATGGCCGGGATGCTCAGGCGGATCACCTTGCCGTCGTTGTTCGGGGCCAGCCCGAGGTCGCTGCCGCGGATGGCCTTCTCGATCTCTTTCAGGTCGGCCGCCTGGAACGGCTTGATCATGACCGACGAAGGGTCCGGGCACGAGACGTTGGCGATCTGGTTGACCGGCGTCGGCGACCCGTAGTAGTCGACGCGGATGCTGTCGAGCAGCGCCGGGGTGGCCCGCCCGGTCCGCAGGCCCTTGAGGCCGTTGCGGAACACGTCGAGGGCCTTCTCCATGCGGTCTTCCGCGTCCTTGTGAATCTGCGCGCTGGTCATGGCTCGACCCGGGGGTGAGGGGGCGGGGACATCGTTGGGGGGAATTGTAGCGGGTTCGCGGGGCGAAAGCCCGCCCCTTGCAACGGGCGGGCTCGAGGAGGCTCGGACTCACCGCCCGCCGACGATGGTGCCGATCGGGTGGCCGGCGACGGCCCGCTCGATGGCCCGGTCCTGCTTGTAGTTGAACACCAGGATCGGCAGGTTCGCCTCCCGGCACTGCTCGAACGCCCCGATGTCCATCACCCGCAGGTTGTTCTTGATCGCCTGCTCGAACGTCAGCGACTCGTACTTCTCGGCGTAGGGGTCCTTCTCCGGGTCGGCCGTGTAGATGCCGTCCACCCGGGTCGCCTTAAGCACCACGTCGGCGTTCAACTCCCGGCCGCGGAGGGAGGCCGCGGAGTCGGTCGTCACGAACGGGTTGCCGGTGCCGCCGGCGAGGATCACGATGCGGCCCTTCTCCAGGTGGCGGACGGCCCGCCGGCGGATGTACGGCTCGGCCACCGTCTCCATCCGCACGGCCGATTGGAGCCGCGTTTCGACCCCGAGGTTTTCGAGCGTGTCCTGAAGGGCCAACCCGTTCATCACGGTGGCGAGCATGCCCATCGCGTCGGCGGTGGCCGGCTTGATCGTCTCCCCGGCAGCCGAGAAGTGGGCCCCGCGGAGGATGTTCCCGCCGCCGACGACGACGGCCAGTTCCACCCCGCTCTCGCGGACCCGCTTGAGTTGCTGGGCGATGGCCCCCGTCTCGTCCTGGCTGATCCCGCTCTTGCCGCCGTGGCCGAACGCCTCCCCGCTGAGCTTGAGCAGGACCCGCTTGTACTTCGGGGCGAAGGTGTCCGGCATGGGTCGTTTCGCTCGGGGTGCCGCGTCGGGCGGCCCCGGACGCCCGGGGCCACGGGAGCCATGATAGGCCCCCGCACCGGGGCGGACAACCGAGCGTTCTTTAGCTGATCATCGCCGACCGCCCGAGGACGAACATGAACACCAGCACCATCTGGGCGGTGATGACGATGGCCCCGACCGTGCGCTTGATCGGGGGTTGCTCGGGAAGCATGAACAAGAGTGAGCCGACCATGAGGAAGACGAACCCAAACATGAGGAAGTAGCGGTCCGAGTACGCCGATTGCGCGTTCCCCAGGCTGGCGTACTCGGCCGAGCGGTTCAGGTCGACCATCTCCTCCTCGTGCTCTTTGTTCGCCTTCGTGATCTCCTCCTCCTTCGACTTGTCCTTGACCATCCGCTTGATCTTGGCCGTGTGGTCGATCTCGGCCTCCTTTGCGTTCGCCACCTTGCGGGCGGCCTTGGCGCTCCCGATAAGTGGCATGAAGGTGAACACGATGATCAGGAAAGCCCCGAGCCCGAACACCAGGGTGGAGACGCCCCCGACTTTGTCGAGCAGGCCGGCGGCGTCGAACCCGCCGCCGGAGCGGGCGGCCTTCGGCCGGCGGGGCGGCGGGGCGGCCTCCGCGAACGGCTCGGCGGCCGCCGCTGCCGCCATCGCCGGGGCGGGGGCCGACCCGGCCGCGTCGTCGATCTCGATCCCGGCCTCGGTGATCGTCAGCCGGGTGCCGCACTTCTTGCACTTGAGCCGCCGGCCGATGTCCTTCTCGGCCACGCCGTAGACCGCACCGCAGGTCGGACACTCGTTGTTCATGGGCAGCGTTCCAAATCGAGGAGGGGACCGGGTCGCCCGCCCCACGGACGGGGTGACGTTCGCCAGGACATAACGGGCGTGACGGATGGGATTATGACGACGGGCGTCGCGCCCGGCAAGCGCCGACCGGGCACGAGGAACGAGGAATTGGCGGCGAGGGGTCGGGTCGTGCGGCCGCCGTTACAGCAGCGCCGGCTCCTTCGGATCGACGGCGATCAGCCCCGGGAACGTTTGGAGGACTTCGACCACCGCCTGGTAGTCGGCGAAGTGTTCCAACATGGGGTCGGGGGTTTCGCTCCACACCTCCACCCGGCGGGCGCACGACTCGATGTCGCGACCGTCGCCCAGCCCGGCGATCTTCTCGGCCATCCCGACCGACTCGTCGAGCACGGCGGGGGCGTCGTTGACCAGAAGTTCCATCTCCCAATCGCCTCGCGCGACCGTGACCTGTCCGCCGGCGAGCGTCACGGCCGCGTCCGGGAAGCGGGCCGCGAGCCGCGTGCGGGCTTCGTCCACGGTGAAGCTGGAAGCGGGGGTGAGGAGACCGTAGGCGCGGTACATGGGAGGGGCCTCGGGGGCGGGGCTGGTGAACACCCCGATCCTACCCCGGTCCGAAGGCCGCGACCAGCGGCGGCCGCGACGGAATGCGCGAAGTCAAGCGAACGGGGGCGGAAACGCCCGGCGCTCCCGCTCTCCCAGGGGGGATGGGGGCGGGAGCGTCGAAGTCGTTCAAGGGCCGGCGGTTCGGTCAAAACACGCCGTTTAAAAGCGGGAGAATCCGGGGGCCGTCACGCCGCCCGCACCCGCTCCCGGCCGCCGGTCACGCCTTTGGTGGCGTTGCGGGTGTCGATCACGAGCGGGGCGTGCTTCACGATCCAGGCGTAGTCGTAGGCCGTGTGGTCGGTGGCGATCAGCACGCAGTCCTGTGCCGCCAGGTATTCGGTCGTCAGCGGGCTGCTGTCCATCGCCAGGTGCGGCCAGTGCCGCATCTTCGGCAGCGAGGGGATGTGCGGGTCGTTGTACGACACCCTCGCGCCCTTCTTAAGCAGCAAATCCATCAGCTCGAACCCGGGCGACTCGCGGGGGTCGTCCACGTCCTTCTTGTACGCCATACCGAGGATGGCGACCTTGCTCCCCTTGACCGGCTTGCCGGCGTCGTTGAGGGCGTCGGCCACTTTGTTCACCACGAACGTCGGCATCCCGGCGTTGACCTCCCCGGCCAACTCGATGAACCGGGTGTTGAGCCCGTGCCGACGGGCGACCCACGTGAGGTAGAACGGGTCGATCGGGATGCAGTGCCCGCCGAGCCCGGGGCCGGGGTAGAAGGCCTGGAAGCCGAACGGTTTGGTCTTGGCCGCGTCGATCACCTCCCACACGTCGATGCCCATCCGGTCGTAGAGCACCTTCAGCTCGTTCACCAGAGCGATGTTTACCGCCCGGTAGGTGTTTTCGAGGATTTTTGACGCCTCCGCCACCTCCGGCGTCGAGACGCGGACCACCTTCGGGACGATGGCCGAGTACAGCTCGCAGGCCGCGTCGCCGCTGGCCGCGTCGAGCCCGCCGACGACCTTCGGGATGCTGCTCACGGAGTGGGTGGCGTTGCCCGGGTCTTCCCGCTCGGGGCTGAAGGCGAGGTAGAAGTCGGTGCCGGGGACGAGGTCGGTCCGCTCCAGGACGGGCAGCACCACGTCGCGGGTGGTGCTGGGGTAGGTGGTGCTTTCGAGGACCACGAGTTGCCCCTTGCGGAGGCAGTTGGCGATGGCGTGGGCCGAGTTCACGACGTAAGTCAGGTCCGGCTCGCGGGCGTCGGTGAGCGGGGTCGGGACGCAGATGAGGATGGCGTCCGGCTCGCCCAGGCGGTCGAAGCGGTCGGTGGCCTCGAACCCCTTCTCCCGCAGTTCGGCGACGGCCGAATCGGGAATTTGTTTGATGTAAGAGCGGCCGGCGTTGAGCTTGCCCACCTTCGTGGGGTCCACGTCGAACCCGAGGACGCGGAACCCGGCGCGGGCGAAGGCCCCGGCGAGAGGGAGGCCGACGTACCCGAGGCCGATGACGCCGACGGTGGCGGTGCGGTTCTTGAGGCGGGCGAGGAGGTCGGTGCGTGTGTCAATCATGCCGTCCCATCCGTGGAACCGGGCGAGGGGGTGCCGGGGGTCCGTCCCGAAGCGCGGGCATCTTGCCCCAGACCTCGGCGGCGTGTCAACGGGAATCGGTCACCCGATCTTGAACGCCGCCTTCAGGCTCGCCAGGGCCTGCTCGCCGCGGCTCCGCTCCACCACCACGCTGAGGCAGACCTCGCTGGTGTTGATCATGCTCACGTTGATGCCCCTCTCGGCCAGCGCCCCGAACATGGTCCGGGCCACCCCCGTGTGCGTCCGCATCCCGACGCCCAGGACGAACAGCAGGGCCACGTCGCCGTCGCCGACCACCCGGCAGCCTGGGTCGAGGCCGCGGACCACGTCCTGCGTCCGCTTGAGCGCCCGCGTCAGGTCGGCCGCCGGGACGGTGAACGAGAGTTCCGCCCGCCCGGGGCCGGTGATGTTCTGGATGATCATGTCCACCACCACCCCGCCGGTGGCGACGGCGTTGAACACCTTCGAGCAGTTGCCGTGGGCGTCCGGCAGGTCGAAGACGGTGATGCGGCTCTGGTCGAGGTTCAGGTGGACGCCGCTGACCAGCACGTCCTCCATGCCGTCGAGCCGGGAGACGGCCGCCGCCCGGTCGCCGGTGGTGGCCGGGACGACGAGCGGGGCCGGGCGGTGCCGGAAGCCGGCCGGCGACCCCTCCCCGGGCGGCACCCCGGCCCCCTTCCGCGGGGCCGCCAGCCCGAACGCCGCGTGGACGGCCCGCAACGCCTTCCGCCCGCGGACCGCCTTCTTGCTCTCCTCGTGGCTCTTCTTCACCTTCTCCTTCGAAGCGATCTCCGGGTCTTCCGGCGCGTCCGCCGCGTCCTCCTCGATCAGCACGCTGATCTTGATGTCGCCGGTGGTGATCATCTTCATGTTGATGCCGGCCGCCGCGAGGGCCTGGAACATCTTCTCGGCCACCCCGGTCACGGTCCGCATCCCGGCCCCGACGACCGACACCTTGCTCACCTTCCCGGCCTCGGCGAGCGTCGCCCCCAACTCGGCCACGAGGGGCTTGAGCGACTTGATCGTGCGCTCCAGGTCGGCGTTCAGGACGGTGAAGCCGATGGACGCCTTGCCGCCCCCGCCGGCGCTCTGGGCGATCATATCGACGGCGACGTTGGCCCCGGCCAGGGCGGCGAAGATGCGGTGGCTCACCCCCGGGCGGTCGGGCAGCCCTTCGAGGACGAGGCGGGCCTCGTCGGCGGCCAGGGCGGCCCCGCAGACCGGGATCTCGCCCATCCACGCCGCCTCGGGCACGATCCAGGTGCCGACCGCGTCCGACCGGGAGTTGCGGACCATCAGCGGCACGTCGTACTTCTTGGCGAACTCGATGCTCCGGGAGTGCATCACGCCGGCCCCCATGCTCGCCATCTCGAGCATCTCGTCGTAACTGATCGCGTCCATCTTGCGGGCGTCGGGCACGATCCGCGGGTCGGTGGTGTAGACGCCGTCCACGTCGGTGTAAATCTCGCACTCGACCTCGGCCCCGGCGAGCTTCATGGCGGCGGCGACGGCGACGGCGGTGGTGTCCGACCCGCCCCGCCCGAGGGTGGTGGTGTCGCCCAGTTCGTCCATCCCCTGGAAGCCGGCGAGGACGACGACGTTCCCGGCGTCGAGCGCCTCCCGCAGCCGCTGGGTGTCGATCTTCTTGATCCGGGCCTTGCGGTGGGTGCTGTCGGTCACGATGCCGATCTGCGGGCCGGTCAGACTCACCGCCTTCTCGCCGAGTTCCTGGATCGCCAGTGCCGTCAGCGCGATGCTGATCTGCTCCCCGGTGGCGAGGAGCATGTCCATCTCGCGGGCCGACGGGGTCGATGTGATCTCGGACGCCTTCGCGATCAGGTCGTCCGTGGTACTGCCCTGGGCACTGACGACCACGATCACCTGATTCCCGGCGTGGCGGGCGCGGACGGCCTTTCGGGCGGCCTCCATGACGCGCTCGGCGTCCTTCAGGCTCGACCCGCCGAACTTCTGTACGACTAAGCCCACGGCGTGACCCCACGGGAGAGAGGGACGGTTGAAGGTGTCCATCTTAGGGACGCGGGGGCAGCGAGTCTGGACCCCACCTGTGGCCACGGGTGGGCTTTCGCCCATACGTTAGTCGCGGTCGCACCCGCCACACTTTCACGTCCCGCCGGAGACCGTCGCCGTGACCCGCCTCCTCCTCGCCGCCGGCCTTCTGGCCACCTCCGCCGCCCCCACGTCCGCCGACGACTGGCCGCAGTGGCGCGGCCCCAAGAACGACGGTCACAGCGCCGAGACCGGCATCCCGGCCGAGTGGGGGCCGGGCAAGAACGTCGTCTGGACGTGCCCCCTGCCCGGACCTGGGTCGTCCACCCCGTGCGTCTGGGGGGACCGCCTGTTCCTGACCGCCCAGGAGGGGGCCGATGGGGTTGTTCTCTGCATCGGCACCGACGGGCGGGTGAAGTGGAAGAAGAAGCTCGGGACCGGGAACGTCAAGACGCGGCAGGACGAGGGGGGCAACCTGGCGTCCGCCTCCCCCAGCACCGACGGCAAGCTGGTCTACGTTTTCATGGGCTCCGGCGAGGTCGGGGCGTTCGACTTCGAGGGCAACCCGGTCTGGCAGTTCAACGCGGCCGAGAAATACGGGCCGTTCAACATTCAGTTCGGCAGTCACTGGACGCCGGTGCTTTACAAGGACCGGCTCTACGTCTGCGTCCAACACCGCAAGGCCCAGGTGATCGTCGCGCTCGACAAGACAACCGGGCAAGTCAAGTGGGCCGCCGACCGCAAGAGCGACAGCCCGGCGGGTACCGAGTCCCCAGACGTTTACTCGTCCCCCTTCATTTGGGAAAAAGACCGGGCCGCCCTACTGATCGTCCACGGAAACGATTATTGCACCGCCCACAACCTGTCGGACGGCTCCGAGGCGTGGCGGGTGACGGAACTCAACCCGAAGGGACCGAAGTACAACCGGGCGTGGCGGGCCGTGTCCAGCCCGCTCGTCACGCCCGACCTGATCGTGGTGCCGTCGTGCAAGAACGGCGTGACGGTGGCACTTGACCCGAACACGGCCAAGGGCGAGATCGCCCCCGGCAACCCGGCCGAGCTGTGGCGGCTGAGCAAGGGCACGCCCGATGTGCCGTCCCCTCTGCTCGTGAACGGCGTCGTCTACCTGATGCGGGAGAAGGACAACCTCGAAACCTACGAGGCCAAGACGGGGAAGCCGATCTACAGCGAGCGGGTGACGAACCACCGCCACCGGTCGAACCCGCTCTACGTGGACGGCAAGATCGTCCTCGTGAGCCGGGAGGGGACGATGCCGGTGGTGAAGCCCGGCCGCGAGTTCGAGGTGCTGGCCACCAACAAGCTGCCGGACACCTTCACGGCGTCCCCCGCCGCCGCCGGCGGTCGGCTCTACCTGCGAGGGTGGAATAACCTCTATGCGGTCGGCACAAAGTGACGGCCTGCCCGACGCAAAGCGGGGCACCGCCCCGGCCGTTGCACAAGTAACGGGCCGGGGATCACGATTTGGGGCTGGGTTCCGGGTAAACGTCCGGCAGGGAGTTGCGGCGGATCGGGACGGGGTCCACCTCCGTCCTCTCCGGGTGGCCGTCCGCGGCCGCCAGTTCGGCCTCCAGGTCGGCCCCGAAGCGGATCGCGTACTTCACATTCGCCACGGCCAGCACGTCGTTAGGTAGCAGGGCGGCCCGGCGGACCCGCTGGCCGTTGACCCGGGTGCCGTTGGTACTGCCGAGGTCGCGGAGGAGCAGCAGGCCGTCAGTCTTCACGATCACGCAGTGGATTTTCGAGACGCTCTTGTGATCCACCTTCAGGTCGCAGTCGTCGTCCCGCCCGACCAACGTCAGGTCCTTGACCAGGTCGACCGGCGGGCCGCCGGCGGCGGGGACCAGGCGGGCACGCATGGGCAAACACCTTCGCCGGCCGGCGGCCGGGGCTGGGGCTGGGGGCGGTGAAGTCGGCGATGGGCCTATTGTTCCGTGCCGCCGGCCGGAGTGCAACCGGGAACCCCGCGGGAACGGGCCGTCATTTCACCGCCTCGGCCATCCGGGCGGCCCGGTCGGCGAGCGCCCTGGTATGAGTGGCCCGGGCCGGCGGGGGGGGCGGCAGGCTGCGGCGGGCCTCCTCGGCCGAGGCCCAACTGTCGCGGGCAACTGCCCACGCGTCGCCCGCCGCCTCCTTCAACCGGGGGCGGCCTGCGTCGGCCGCACGGTCGAGGCGGGCTTGGGTCCGCTCGGCCACTTCGTGTTTGCAGGCGGCCAGAAGGTCGGTCGCTTCCGCCAGTCCGGTGTCTGCGACCACCCGGTCCACCACCAGTTGGGCGGCCGCCCCCTGGGACCGCCAGTGCCGCTCGACGGCCGCCTTCGCCGCCTCCTTCCCAGCCGCGTCGCCGTTGAGGTCGGCCTGCCCCACCGCCTTGTAAAGCTCGTTCGCCGCCGTGGCCCACTGGCGGGCGGCCGCCGCGTTCGCGTCCGACCGGACCCGATCCCGCCCCCGGCCGAACTGGTCCTGCTTCTCGACCAGCGTCCGGGCGGCCTCCTGGAAGCGGCCCCGGTGGACGAGTTCCCGCGGCGTCGGGGGGGCGAGGAACGCGGCCGCGTACGTCCCAATTGCCGCGTCCTGGACCCGCATGACGAACCCCACTTCGGCCCCCTCCAGCGCGGGCGGGGCGGTGCGGAGGGCGGGCGGGAGTTGTGACACCTGCACGTCGAACTTCCGCTGCCCGGGGCCGTCCGGCCGCTCGTCCCAGCCGCCGTCGGCGGTCGGGCACCCTCCGCGGGCGAAAAGTGACGTGCGTCGTCCACCC
>JANPKP010000697.1:0-7405 GCA_031426095.1 Gemmataceae bacterium | reverse complement strand
CCGAGCCTTCTCCCACCCTACAGACACCCCCGAACGCGAGGCTCCCCATGCCGCTGCCGAAGCCCGCCCTGCCCGGCCGAGCCGGACAGGTCGCCGACGAGTTCAAGAAGTTCATCCTCCGGGGGAACGTCGTCGACCTCGCGGTCGGCGTCATCATCGGGGCGGCGTTCGGCAAGATCGTCGAGTCGCTCGTCTCCGACATGTTCATGCCGGTCGTCGGGCTGCTCACCGGCGGGTTCAACGTCTCCGGCCAGGAGGTCGGCTACCACGACGCCCGCATCCGCTGGGGGAGCTTCGTCCAGTCGGTCATCAACTTCGTCATCATCGGGTTCTGCATGTTCATGGTCGTGAAGACGACGGCCCGGTTCATGAAGAAGGAGGAGGCGAAGGCCGGGCCGACCCCGACCGAGGTGCTGCTGGCGGAAATCCGCGACCTGCTCGCCGGCCAACTCCCGGACGACCACCCGGCCAACGCCCGCCCGCTGGACGGCCCCGTGCCGTAGAATGGCGTGTCCACCGACCGCCGCTGCCGCCTCCGGGCCTCCCCCCGGCCGCGGGCCGGCGTGGGACGGGCGGCCCCACCGCGGCGGGCTTATGTTCCCCGAACTGACGACCTTCACCTTCCAGACGACCGGGCTGTTGCTCGTCGCCCTCCTCCTGCGGCTGCTCGCCGACGGGTCCGGGCGGTTCCTGGCCTACTGGTCGGACGCCTGTTTCGCCCTGGCCGTGGCGCTGGTCGCCCTCAACGCCTCCCACCTGGCACCGGCGTACCTCCCGCCGGCGTGGGTGGGCGGGCTGCGGCGGCCGGCCCTGTCGGTGTTCTGCCTCCTCGAATACACCTTCGGGTTCTACCTGTGGGCCGGCTGCCGGCTGTACGCGGGCGGGCCGCCGGTGACGCGGGCCGACCGCTGGCGGCTCACGGTGCCGGTCGCCCTGGCCGTCGCCGGGCCGGCCGTCGCCCCGTCGGTGGAACACCTCCTGCCGTTCCACGCCGGGCTCTGCGGGTTCTACTTCCTCACGGCCCTCATGGTGACGGTCCCGGTCGGCCCGGGCGGGCGGCTGGCGGCCGTCGGCCTGCGGCTCACGCAGATGGCCCTCGCCGGACTGGTCGTCATCTTCTGGCGGTACGCCGTCATCCAGGCGTGGCCGCAGGCCCCGGCCCGCGACCTGTACGCGCTCCACTTCTCGCCGCTCTACGACGGGCTGGTCCAGACCCTGCTCGCGTTCGGCCTCGTCATCCTCGCCACCGACGGCGTCCGCCGCGAGCTGGAGGAGCGGAACCGGCGACTGGCGGAGGTGACCGACCAGCTCGCCGTCGCCGCCCGCACCGACCCCCTGACCGGGCTGCTCAACCGCCGGGCGTTCGACGCCATGATCGCCGACCGGGCCGCCGGGCCGTTCGCCGGGAGCGTGGCGGTGGTCGACCTCAACTTCCTCAAGGTGCTCAACGACAAGTACGGGCACGAGGCCGGGGACGCCGCCATCCGGCTCGTCGCCCGGGCCCTGCGGGTCCACTTCCGCATCACCGACCCGGTCTTCCGGACCGGCGGCGACGAGTTCCTGGCGTTGCTGGAAGGCGGGCGGGCGGCCGAGTTGGCGGGCCGGCTGGAGGCCGTGGACGCGGCCCTGCGGGGGGTGCGGCTGCCCGGCGTGGACGGCCCGACGGACGTGACGATCGCCTGGGGCATGGCCGACTTCGACGGGGCCGCCGGCCTCCCCGACGCCGTAAGCCGGGCCGACGCCGAAATGTACCGCTGCAAGCAGGAGCGGAAGGCGGCGAAGGACTGAGCAAGACCCCAACGGCCGGGACGCGGGCGACTGCGCGGGGCGTCCCGTCGAACGGTCCGCCCTCAGAATCTCCCGTTACGCACGCCCGCCGAGGCCTTCGCATTCACCGTTTCTGATGCCCGCCCGGTACGGCTTTTGATCGGCTGCTGTCGGACTAATCGGCACATCTCCACACATTCCCGGCGACCAGACCCAACTTTCGGCCGCAGCCAAATTTCGGCACGCTCGATGCTTCATCCACTTGCGGGTGTTTTAGGGGGGCGCAACGATGCGAGAGTTGGACCCGCCCGTCCTGCGGGTGTTGTGCGTGGACGACAACCGGGACTCGGCGGACAGCCTCGGAATCCTGCTAGAGTTGGCCGGGTTCGAGGCGCTGGTGTGTTACAACGGGAAGTCGGCCCTTGAAGCGGCGATGACGTTCCACCCGGACGCCTGCATCCTCGACCTGAACATGCCCGGCATGGACGGGGACGAAGTCGGCCGGCTGTTGCGGGTGCAGGCCCGCGGGCGGCTCATCCCGCTGGTGGCGGTCACCGCCCAGGGGGACGACGAGGCCCGTCGGCGGACAGCCGAAGCCGGGTTCGACCTGCACCTAACCAAGCCGGTCGATCCCGACCGGTTGGCGAACGTGCTGGCCGACATCGTCATCCTCCGCGGCGACTACTGGCCGGACGACGGGGAGCCGGCCGCCGGGGGGAACGAGGGGCACCACATCCGCGCCCCGGACGCCGGCACCGGCGGCGTCCTGCGGTCCAAGCCGCCGATCACGACCGCCTTTAACGTGATCTCGAATTAAAAGCGCCTGAGCCCCGGCCGATCGGCCGGGGCTCAGGCGTTGAGTGGCGCACACGCCTTCGCCGCCGTTCACTCTTTGAGCATGGCGGCCAGCGGCTTCTCCATCGCGTCGGCCCAAATGTCGAACGCCTCTTCGGTCAATCCCAAGTAGTTCGCGTTGGGGCTGATCCGCTTCGGCAGGCCGCCGGTCCGGTCGAGCAACTTGTCCCCGAAGTCCAAGTAGCGGATCGAAGAACCGTTGTCGAGGCGGCGGATGATGGCGTTGACGGCCTTGACCTTCGGGTTGAGCATGCTTGCCGGCACGGGGTCGGGGGCGGGCCCGGGAACCCTGGAACCCACCGGGAGGAGCCCGACGAGTAAAACCTTCATGTCCGGCTTCTGCTTCCGCAGTTCCAGCACGACGGCTCTCACCCCGCCGGCGATCTGCTCGGCCGTGGCCCCCTTCGCCGGGTTGTTCTCCACGTTCGCCGACCCGGTCAGGACCACCGCCACCTTCGGGTTCAGGTCGGCCAGTGCCTTCCCCTCGGTGAGGCGCCAGAGGATGTGTTCGGTCCGGTCGCCCCCCGCCCCGAGGTTGAACGCCTTGACGGCGGCGTACTTTTCGGCCCAGGCCGCCTTGCCCGCGCTTTCCCACTGGACGACATGCGAGTCGCCGATCAGGACCACGTCGACCGGGCCGGCTCGCTTGGCCTTCTCGACCAGTTGCAGGTGCCGGGCGGTGTTCCGCTCGGCCGGCCGGGCGCACGGGTTTTCGCCCGCCGGCCGGACGCCGACCGGGATCGAGGCGGGGGGCTTGCCGCCCTTCGGGGCAGGCGTTTCAACGGCGTCGGCCTTGGCGAACGCCGTCTGGTCGGCCTCGACGGCCGACGCCTCGGCGTCCTTCTTGGCCTTCGTGTACTCCTTCACCGCCTCCGTGTAGGCGGCGGCCATCGCCTTGCGGGCGGCGGCGTACTTCGTACGGGGGGCGAGCGGGGCGGTCTTGGGCAGTTCCCCCGTCTCGTCGAAGGCCACGAGTTCGACCTTGATGGCGTCGACGAGCTTCTTGTCGCCCTTCGCCCGGGCCGCCTCCTCCCGCTTGGCGAACCAGTCGCGGACGCCCTGGTTATAGAGGAGGGCCTCGTTGTCGTAGGCGGCCCGGACCTTGTCCAGCTTGGCCTTGATGGGGTCGGCGTCCTGGCCCGAGGCGGCGAGTACGAAGGAGGACAGGAGCAGGGCCGCCGCCGCCGCCGCACGACAGAGCATCGCACACCCTCGAACGGGCCGTGGGGAATCGTGTGAGCGTTGAGGCTATCCGCACTCGCCGCGGCCCGCAAGTGGTTCAAAGAGAAAACCCCGGGACGGTCGTCCCGGGGCTTGAGCTACCGTTTCACCGACAGGCTCACGGCGTTCCCGGCGGCGGCGGGACGCGGCCGACGGGCACGGCCCGCACCCCGCCCGGGGCCGGCGGCAGGCCGGGGTTGTTGAGCCCGCTGTGGGCGACCTTCGGCCAGTACTTGAACAGGTCGAAGTGGGGGTCGTTCTCCGCGTCGTGGCAGTGCATGCACATGCTCGACACGAAGTTCACCGTCTGCTGCTGGCGGGCCGGAATCTGCACCTGCCCGCGGTCGATCGGGTTGAGCCCGGCGAGCTTCTGGACCGTCGCCAGGTCGGGCAGCTTGTCCTCGGGCCCCTTCTTCCACGGGGACATCAGTTCGAGTAAGTCCTTCTGCCTCGGGGCGGCGGCGTGCCCGCTCCCGGGGCCGTGGCAGCTCTCGCACCCGACGTGCGTCAGGCCCGGCGTCTTGACCGTGTCCTTGAACCCGGTGTCGTACCCGAAGCCGACGACGTGGCAGCGGACGCACTCGGCGTCGAACTCCCGCTGGCCCGGCCGCTTGGCGAGATTCTGGAGGTGGTCGAAGGCCACGCTGTGGGCGTGCCCGGCGGCGTCCGCCGTCTTCCACACGGCGTACTCGGCGGCGTGGCACCCCATGCACCTCTCGGACCCGACGTAGGCGAGGTTCGCCGCCGGGGCCTTGAGCTGGTTCGGGTGCGGCCGCTGGGGGTACTTGCCGAGCAGGTCGCGGGCCTTCACCGTGGCCGAGTAGTCTTCGAGCAGGGCCAGCACCTTGTTCGCCTTCTCGGCCGCGGGGTCGTCGGGGGTCAGGTACTCCTCGCCGAGCGGCACGAGCTGGTAGTGGTAGTCGAACCCGGTCGGCGTCTTGTACACGCCGAGGACGCCGACGTACCGCCCCTTGTGGCCGACCTCGACGACCATCGTCTTGCGGCCGTCCTTGTGGGTGATGACGGTCGGGAACTGCGGCGGCTCGGGGTCCTCCGACTGGCACAGGACGACGGGGAAGTCGGGGAACGCCCGGGCGGCCAGCCCGGCCTCCTCGCTCGTCCCCTGGTACAGGAGGACGCGGACCTCGGGGTTGAGCTTGTGGGCGGCCATCTCCTTGAGGGCGTCCTTCAGCACCACGTCGTTGCCGAGGAAGCCGAGCAGGGCGGCGTTCCCCTGGTTCTTCTCCACGTCCTTCGCCAGCGACGTGCCGACCACGCCGGCGATGCCGACCGGCACCTTGCCGACCTCGGTGACGGCCGCCAGCCCGACCATCGGGGGCTGGCCGGGGCCGCGGGGGAACTCCTGGTCGCGGGGGACGATGACGCCGCCCCGCTGGCCGACGAGGTTGCCGGCCAGGATTTGCGGCGGGTCGTTGTTCTGGACGGCGTACTTGCCCAGGACGCGGATCACCCCGGCGTCGAACTCCGCCTTGCCGAGCCCGACGGCGACGTACCCCATCTCCTTCAGGGCCTTCATCGTCAGTACGTACTTCATCTCGGCCTGCGTCCCGACGACCGTTTTCGACGGGAAGATGTCGCCGAGGTCGACGCCGGTGACGGGCCAGCCCTTCGCCCGGAGGCCGTTCATGAAGTTGAACCGCCGCTCCAGCCCGCCGTACTGGGGGCGGCTGCACCCGCACGGCTGGAGGAGGCCGAAGCTCTGGCCGGACAGGACGACGACCGCGTCCGGCTTGACCCCCTCGGGCCAGCGGGCGAACAGCTTGACGCCGCCGAGGGTCGGCTCGCCGTCGCCGGGCGGGGTTGGTGGGGGCGCGGCCTCGGTCGGCCGGCCCCAGTGGCCGGCGGCCCACAGCGCGGCTGCCGCGAACGCCCCGGCCGCGAGGAGGCGGCCGATCCGTCGGGCCGGCGGGCGGGGATTCTGTTCCGTCATCTTCGCCATCCTCCGAAGACCGCGGGGTCGCCCGCCTTCATACCGCGTACGGCCCGTTCCCGCGACCCCAGCTTGTCCCGGTCACGCCCCCAGCCGGCCGAACCCCTTGACCGGGATGCGGACCCGCTGGGTCTTCGCCCCCTTCGCCTGGAGGACGACCACGCTATTCGGCGGCAGCGGCCCGAACAGGGCCCCGGCGGGGACCTCGACCGTCAGCTCGTAGTACCCGCGGTCGCCCTCGGCGGGCAGCCGCTTGAGGGCCGCCGCGAGAAAATCCGGCACCGTCGCCGGCTCGACCACCGACAGCTCCGTGGCCGGGTCGTCGAGCACCACCTTGAACTTCTTGCGGGAGCCGGTCGTACCGTTGAACTTCTCCAGGTCGGCCGCCCCGCCTTCGAGCGACACGCTGCCGCGGACCGTCCCCCGCAGGGCGACGGCCCGCTCGAACGAGTTGGAGGTGTACCAGAGTTTGCGTTCGAGCGGGCCGATGTCGAGGGCGTCGGCCCCGGCCTGCCGGCTGACCGTGACCGGGAGCCGGTACCCGGACCGGACGCGGACCGCCTGCTTGGCGTCGGTCGAGAGCTTGAACGCGAGGGCGTCGAGTTCCGCGTCGGCGAGCGGGACCGGGGGGCCGAAGGTCACGAACTTCTCCCCCACGACCGGAAGATTCGACCCGTCGCGGACGCCGGGCGTGGGGGGCGGGAAGCCGGCCGCGTCGAGGACCGACGAGTAGGCGACGACCTCGTAGGTCCGCGGCCCGCTCCCCTCGGTCAGTTCGCCGGCGTCGATCTCGGGCCGGAGGAGGTCGAACGGGGCGGCCATCATCACGGCGATCCGGATCGTGTGGTTCTGCACCGCCGGCGACCCGGCCGTCTGGGCCGTGAAGGTGGTCGCAAGGTTCTTCGGCCCCGGCTCACTCCCCGCCCGGTAGTGCAGCTTGAGAATCCCGAGTTGGGTGCCGCCGGGGGGGGCGGCCGGGATGGTGAACGCCGCGTCCGTGTCGCTGAACGAGAACGCCTGCCAGGGGAGCGTCTCGTACAACCGGCCGGCGGCCGCCGCGGCCGCGAACGGCCCGAACGGCCCCGGCGGGGCGGCCGACTGGCTGGCGAGCGCGAGCGGCACCAGCCGCGAGGGCGGCGCGGGCGGGCCGTCGCCCACCGGGGCGGGCGGCGGGGCCGGGGGTGGCGGCTCGACAGGGACGACGGCCACGGCCCCGTCGCTGCACGACCCGCAGCTCGTTCCGGCCGGCCGGAACGTCACGGGGGCCGGGTTGGGGTTCTCGAACCAGAAGTAGGCGTACCCGTCCTTGGTGGTCTCGACGTACCCCGAAAAGTACCGCTCGCACGGGGCCCTGGAACTCGGGTCCCAGCGGGCCGTGCTGGTGAAGAACTGGAGCGGCGGCTTGCCCGCGGCCGCCTTCGCCCCCGGCTTGTCCGGCGACTCGGGCGGCGTCGGCGAGTTGAGCGACAGGTACGTCAGCCCCCCGACGACGCCGACGAGGGCGGCCAGGAGAACGGCTGTCTTGAAGGCCCCAGTCATGTCGCGCGCTCCGCCCGCCTTCGAATGCCCACGCCCATCTTACGGCCGGCCGCCGCGGGCGGTTCGGGCGAG